>JBOHYH010000136.1:0-1496 GCA_050737775.1 Arenimonas sp. | reverse complement strand
GTCCGAAATGCTTGAACATCGCCTGTTGCGAGAACGTGCCTTCCGGACCAAGGAAGCCCACTTTCAGTGGTTCCTGCTGCGCCAGACAGGCCGACATGATTTCCCGGAAAAGCCTGACCAACACTTCATCAGCGAGCGGGCCGGAGTTGCGATCCAGCACTTTTCGCAACACTTGCGCTTCGCGTTCAGGGCGATAGTAATCAATCGCAGCTTTCAGCGGACCTTTGGCTTTACCGACCTGTTGTGCCATTTTCGCGCGATCGGCAATCAGACCTTGAATCTGTAAATCAATACCATCGATGTGCGCACGTACTTCCGACAAAGCCAGTGCCGGTGCGACCAACTTGCTTTCGGCATTTGCGAGTGGTGCTTTGGGCGAGGCTTTTTTGGCGACCTTTTTGGCAGCCGCTTTTTTAGGGGTTACTTTTTTGCTTGCCATGACTTATCCGTTTCGTTTCGCGAAGTCCTGCATGAAATCCACCAGCGCTTGCACACCGGCAACAGGAATGGCGTTGTAGATCGATGCCCGCATGCCGCCCAAGGCACGATGGCCTTTGAGTCCCAGCAAGCCGGCCGCTTCCGCTTCTTTCAGAAAGGCCTTGTCCAGATCGGCATTGGCCAATACGAACGGAACATTCATCCAGGAACGGGCATTTTTTTCGATCGGGTTGCTGTAAAAACCATTGGAGCCGTCAACCGCGCCATAAAGAATGCGGGCTTTTTCGGCATTCTGTTTTTCCATGGCCGCGGCACCGCCCTGCTCTTTCAGCCATTGCAGTACCAGACCCAGCACATACCAGGAGAACGTTGTCGGTGTATTGAACATCGAATCATTCTTGACCTGATTTTGCAGTTCGAAAATCGGCGGCAGGTTACGGCCATGCTTGCCCAGCAAATCCTTGCGAACAATCACGATAGTGACACCGGCCGGGCCAAGATTTTTCTGTGCGCCGGCATAAATAACGCCGAACTTCGAAACATCGACCGGGCGCGACAAAATATTGGACGAGAAATCGGCAACCAACGGAGCGCTGCCAACATCGGGCACATCCTGAAATTCCACGCCGTGAATGGTTTCATTCGGCGTGTAATGCACGAAAGCCGCATCTTTGGTCAACTGCCAGCTGTCGCGGGATGGAATGGAACGATACGACCCCTCTTTTGCGGATGCTGCGATATTGATATTGACCGAAGGCTTCATGTTTTCGAGCGCTTTTTCACCCCAGTGTCCGGTCAATACGAAATCGACGGTTTGCTCGGGGCGCGACAAATTCAATGGAAGCATGGCGGAAAGCGTGGTCGCACCACCTTGTAAAAACAGAACCGCGTAGTCGTCGCTGATACCCATCAGATCACGCAAGTCACGCTCGGCTTGAGCAGCACAATCGATAAAAGCCTGACCACGATGGCTGAGCTCCATGATGGAAGCGCGTTCGCTTTTATATTCGAGCAATTCGGATTGGACTTGACGTAAAACAGCCTCAGGCAGTGCGGCC
>JBOHYH010000135.1:0-22592 GCA_050737775.1 Arenimonas sp. | reverse complement strand
CGTCACGATTGGTGATGCTTCCAAACGAAAGCCATGGCTATCGTGCCCGTGAATCCATCCTGCATATGTTGTACGAGAGCAATGCCTGGCTTGAACAATATGTAAAGAATGCGAAGAGCGCGCAATCAACGAAACCGGAATCAACGAAACCGGAACCCGCCAAAAAATAATCTCCGTCATCCCCGCCTACGCGGGGATGACGCTGTTTTTTTTAGATGCACTCAGGACTAATTCATTCGCGCCTAACCGGCGCTCCCACGAAACACACTTTGGTAGGAGGGCCTTCTAGGCCCGAAAAGCACTCTACTTTATCTCGTACGGTACAGATTCGACGCTTTGTCGATTGCCGCAGCAAAAGCCAGGGCAAGCGTTGCCGCACATAGCATGGGCCATGGCAGTGTTGTTTCACGAAGCATGCTTTGCATGGCTGCTACCAGTGCTGGTGCTGCAAAAAACAGACCCGCCATGACCATAATGACTATCGTTACGCGCAGCGTCATATTTTCGAATTGGGGTCGTTCTTCAAAATCTTCTACTTGCTGTGCAACCTGGTAAGCGAAATTACTCGGCAGTGCAGGGACGTCGGATCGTTTCAGCAATCTGTGGAGTAGTCGATATTGATCAATGACGGCATCGTCATGTGTGTCACTGTGTATCTGCTCGCGTTGCTCGGCCTTTTCCTGCCGAAGCAATTCGCGTTCGATTTCCTGTGGGGTCATTGGTATGTTCATGCGGGCTCTCCCATTTTTCTTTCGAGTGCTTGCCGAAGCTTAAGGCGTGCCCGAAATAGATAATTTTTTACTGTGCCTTCAGGCAATTCCGTCACTCTGGCAATATCGAGCAAGCTCATTTCATCCAGGTGGTACAAGGTAATAAGTGTACGTTGTATTGGCGGCAGTTTATTCATGGCGTCGGCAATATGGTTTTGAAATTCACGGTCGGCATGGGCTGTTTCCAGATCGAAGTCATCGCCAATTCGTTCGAGCAGACTGCCTTCCTCGTCATCTGCCTCGTCGACCAGGGAAATACGCTTGCGTTGCAGGTGGCGGGTCGCAATGCTGAAAGCAATACTGCCGATCCAGGTCGACAAGGCACTGTCGTAACGAAACTGATGCAGTTTCTGGTGTACGCGCAGGAATACTTCCTGACTCAATTCTTCGGCATCGTCACGTTGCTGCACCATGCGATAGACCATATGCCAAACCAGGTTTTGATGCTGCACAACCAGGCGCTCGAAAGCACCAGGGGCACGTTCGAGTACCGCTTGCACCAAAGCCCGGTCATCTTTCATATCAGGTCAGATACCTTTCCTGGAGACAAGGTTGCACCAAAATATTCCTTGTTTGATTGCAACCTGTCGTAAAGTTGCCGTCTCTATCCATGTGAACCACCCACATTGCCGCAATCAAGGATTTCCCCATGGACTTCACCATACTTATCCCTATCGTACTGTTTATCTGTATTGTCGCCTCGATAAAAATCATTGCCGAAACAAGACTGCGCCGTCGCTTGTCTGAAACCCATGCTACCGAGGACCTGATCAAGGCCATGCTGCAGGCTGACGAGCAAATTCGCCGCATGTCCGCCCTGAAATGGGGTTTAGTACTCACGCTGCTTGGCGCAGCCTTCGGCCTGATTGATGGTCTGAACCTGTCGTCAGAAGACCCTGCAAGCTGGGGCATTTTATTTGCTTCTGCGGGCTTGGGCATGATCGGGTTTCATCTGATCGAATCGCGCAAGCGCTGATTAAACTGGCGAGATAGCTGAACAAAGAATGGCGGGAATTTCCGCCATTTTGTTTTTTTGAAAATACCAACTCCCGACGATTAGCTGATACATTGCATGAATGAAATTCCATTGCAGCTTGGGAGGGCGCTTGGGATGATGATGCAAAGGCTGCGCAATGACTTCGATCTGGCGACGGTCACTGTTTTCGGCGCGGTCGCGATTGCCGGAATTGCGCCCTTCGCGGTGTATCGTTACTACACCGGAAACATGATTGCAGCGTTCATGGATACGGCCATTGTTCTTGGCATAGGTTTGGCATTGCTGCACGCTTGGCATAGTGGTAATACGAAGCGTGCTGCTTTGTTCATGACTGTCGCGACAAATCTTGGTTGCATTGCCAGCGCCACTTTGCTCGGGTTGGCAGGATTATTCTGGACCTTTCCGGTTCTGTTGGTGAACTTCCTCTTGCTGGGCCATAGGCTGGCCCTGGTGGTCAGCCTGCTCACGCTTGGGTTTTTGACATGGCACGGCAAGGCATTTGAATCCAACTTGGAACTGGCCATGTTTTTAGTGAGTGCTTCAGTCGCAGGGCTGCTCGCCTTCATGTTTGCCTATCGCACGGGATCACAAAGAAAGAAGCTGGAAAGTCTGGCCTTACTGGACCCGCTAACCGGCACGCAAAATCGTCGGGGCATGGAGCGAGAACTGGAAATCGCGGTGAAGTCATTCAGCCGAGACCGCAAGTCTTATGGTCTTGCCATTTTCGATCTTGATCATTTCAAGCGGATCAATGATAAATACGGCCATGAAGAAGGCGACAACGTACTGCTGCATTTTGCAGAGATAGTCAGGGATAGCTCGCGAAAAATGGACCGTTTTTTCCGCATGGGTGGCGAAGAATTCGTGTTGTTGATTCCCGGCGTTGATCTTGCCGCATTGGCTAAAATTTGTGATCACCACTGCCACAATATCGAAAAGAATCTCTATTGCCATAATGAAAAAGTGACCACTTCGATTGGGGCTGCTTTGCTGCGCGCAGGGGAAGATCGCCAGGAATGGCTGGCCAGGGCAGATGCCGCGCTTTATACGGCAAAGAATGCAGGTCGTAATCGTGTCGTTGTCGATGATGGTAATACGGTGGTGGTTGATTTGTTTACTCAAACACATTCACGCGAATAATAAATGTGCAGCAACCGAGCCGATCAGGCCCAGTAAACAACATAGCAACATCGTTTTCAGAGTGCTTACATTGAATTTCAGTGTCGCAATCAATGCAACAAGCGTAATGCCAAGCATCGGCCACTGTATGCTCGACCATCGGGGCAGTTCAAATGCGAAAAAACTCCATTTTATGTGAGTGCTATCGCTGAACAATGTGTGGATTGCAAACCATAACGACAAGTTTGCAATCACGCCGACCACCGCTGCGGTAATGGTTTTCAATGCAGCCTGCAGACGGATATTGCTTCGCAATTTTTCGATATAGGGCGCACCCAGGAATATCCAGAGAAAGCAGGGTGCAAAGGTGACCCATACCGTCAGGAAGGAAGCCAGAATGCCGGCGCTTATCGGCGACAAATCGGTTTGATGCCGATATGCAGCAACAAAGGCAACGAATTGCAGCACCATGATCAGTGGGCCGGGAGTTGTTTCGGCGAGCGCCAATCCATCGACCATTTCACGTGGACTGATCCAGTGATAATCGTCAACAACTTTCTGTGCAACATAAGCCAGCACTGCATAGGCGCCACCGAAGCTGAATACGGCAGTTTGGCTGAAAAAAGTGGCCTGCTTGCCGAGCACGCTGTCCGCACCAAATACCGCAAATACGGCGATAACCGGAACGGCCCAGATAATAAGCCAGGCTAGCAGCGTCTTCAGGCTCCTTTGCCAAGAAGCCTGGGTATGCTCCAAATCCTGTGTGTCGATCTGGTAATCGATAACATATTTTTTTGGATCTGTATGATGCGCCTGCATAGCGCCTTCAAAATACTTGGGCAATAAAGATTGCCCAAAGATGCCTAAAACACCTGCCATCGCGATAATTGCCGGAAACGGAATATCCAGAAAATAAAGCGCGAAAAAACTTGCGATGGCGATGCCAATCATCAAGCCGTTTTTCAGAGTTTTTTTAGCGATTCTGCATATTGCCTGGATAACAATCGCCAAAACTGCTGCTTTCAGACCAAAGAACAATGCGCTAATCAAGAAGGTATTGCCGAGCGTCACGTAAATCAAACTGAGCAATAAAATGCAAAGAAAGCCGGGCAGTATAAAAAGCAATCCGGCAATTAGTCCTCCCTTGGTTTTGTGCATCAGCCAGCCAAGATAAATCGACAATTGTTGCGCTTCGGGGCCGGGTAACAACATGCAAAAATTCAATGCGTTCAGGAAGCGCTCTTCACTAATCCAGCGATGTCTTTCCACCAGCTCCTGGTGCATTAATGCAATTTGTCCGGCAGGGCCGCCGAAGCTGGTTAGACCTATTTTGACCCATACGCTGGTGGCTTGTGATAGTCGAATGCTCATGGTTCTCGCGCATAGTGAGGTTGTTTTGGCGTCTTGCGCCGCCATATAGTGTACATATTCATTAACATACTGTTAAAGCTACGATTTAGTTGGCAGAAGCAGTGAATTCATTTGCTAATCCGAGCACGCAATCAGACAATATGGCCATACAACAAAGGTGTCCGAAATAATTATGGAAACGAATTCTGCAGAATCGCCGCAAGTAACGACGGTTAATCTTCGTCAACTCTTGAGCAAATTTGCAAAGCCGCATTTGGGTCGCGCTATTTGGCAGTTAATCAATACGCTGGTTCCTTTCCTGATGCTGTGGGCTTTGATGGCCTGGAGCGTCGTCAGCGAGTGGGGCTATGGCTGGACCTTATTATTGGCGTTGCCTACTGCCGGGTTATATGTTCGTATTTTCATCTTTCAGCATGATTGCGGACATGGCTCCTTTTTCGCTAGCGAAAAAGCCAATCATATTGTCGGTGCCACACTTGGGCTGATAACCTTGTTTCCTTACGGCTATTGGAAAAAAACCCACGCCATACATCATGGTACTTCGGGTAATTTGGACCGTCGTGAAATTGGCGATATCGAAACGCTTACTGTGGCGGAATATCAATCGCGGTCATGGTTCGGACGTTTCTGTTATCGGTTTTATCGCAGCACGCCGGTTTTGCTGGGCATTGGGCCTTGCTATCAGTTCATCATCAAACATCGCTTTCCATTTGATCTGCCGTTTTCATGGAAGAAAGAATGGGCCAGCGTACTGATAAATAATCTAATGCTTCTCATAGTGGGCGTTTCACTCGGGTTCCTGATTGGCTGGCACACAGCCTTATTGGTACATGTTCCAATCGTGTTGATCGCAGGTGCGCTTGGCGTGTGGCTGTTCTATGTGCAGCATACTTTCGAGCAGGCCTACTGGACACGCAAAGAAGATTGGGATGCACACAAAGCCGCGATAGCCGGCAGCTCGTTTTATGATTTGCCAAGGGTGATGCATTGGTTTACCGGCAACATCGGTTATCACCACATACATCACTTGGCCAGCCGCGTCCCCAATTACCGCTTGCGTGAAGCGTTTGAATCTAGTCCTTTATTGCAATTGGCACCCAGATTAACGATGTGGACCAGCCTGAAATGTGCAAGCTTAAAGTTGTATGACGAAGAGTTGCAGCGCATGGTGGGCTTCCCGAAACGCGTGAGAAATTAATTTCAACCACATGTCAGGAGACGAAATAAAATGATTGGTTACGTCACTTTAGGTACCAGCGATTTGGCTCGTGCCGCAAAATTTTACGATGCTTTGCTTGCCGAAATCGGTGCAGGCCGTTTTATGGAATCTGACAAGTTCATTGCCTGGGGCACCGGCCCGAATGCACCTGGAATTGGTTTGATCTATCCTAACGATGGTAAACCTGCAACGGTAGGTAACGGTGTAATGGTGGCGATTGTTGTAGACAGTGCCGAAAAAGTGGACCGTCTTTATAACAAGGCCATCGAGCTTGGTGCGACCGACGAAGGTCCTGCCGGACCACGTGGTGAAGGCTTTTATGCCGGTTATTTCCGCGATCCTGACGGCAATAAACTCAATTTCTTCTGCATGGGTTAAGCATCATGAAAACTGCCTGCCGCATTCCGATAAAATTATTTTCGAGAATGACGGCAGGTTTTTTTTGTCTGATGATTTGCATACCGTCGTTAGCCTCCGCGCAATGTCCGCCGAAAGGCAGTACCGAATCAGGTCTGCAGGCATTGAAAAAATCCGAATTCCAAATATCGGATGACAATCAAAGACAATCGCTTGCCCTCGGTTTGCTGCCATGCCTCGCGTTACCTAATCCGATCTTGCGCGATGGTATTGCCTTTGAGGCCTTGAGTTTCTGGCTACGTAAAGACCAGCTGAGTTTGCCAACCCGGCAAGCCTTACTTGAAAACCTGCAATCCAACATGACAAGCACGCAACCCGACAAACAAGGATTCAAAGCACCGTTTTCGGTTCTGGTCTTGTCCGAAGTGGCGCGTACAGATCGCATCAAGGCTTGGATGAGTGGCGAGCAAAGAAATAAGCTTGTCATCGAGACGTCCCATTATCTTGCCGGCATTCGTGACTACCGTGGTTTTGACGACAAGCAAGGTTGGCGACATGCCGTGGCCCATTCCTCCGATCTGGCCATGCAATTGGCATTGAATCCGGCGCTTGATAAAAATCAGCTTGATTTACTATTGAATGCAAGCACGCAACAAATCGCGCCGACGGCTCATTCCTATATTCATGGCGAATCCGAACGTCTTTTAAGGTCGGTTCTTTATATTGCAAAGCGCGATCTTCATGACGAAAAGGAATGGCAGGTCTGGATGGAAAAACTCGTTCAACCGGCACCACTGGCAAAATGGGATGACGCATTTTCATCCAGTGCTGGTTTGGCAAAGCGTCATAACCTGCAGGCCTTCCTGCTATTGCTGCACACCAATACCTTGCAGTCGGATAACAAGAGCTGGCAAATACTTAATCGTTTAAGTCTGGAAGCTTTGAAAAAACTGCCATGAAAATTCCACTAACACTTGTCTTGCTCACAATGTCGAATGCTGTATCGGCCGACGTCAGCTTGTTCTATCCACAACACGCCGAATGCAAATCCACTGTGGCTGCAATGCAGATATCCGGTAGCCGCATGCGCTTTGACAGCGTCATGGATAGCAAGAAATATTCCACGGTGTTTGATGGCATGGAAGACATGATCACGATGCTGGACCATGCCGAACATCGATACCATCAAACAGAACTCGACGAAGACGCGCTAGACTACAACAAGGATGTGATGTCGAGCACCGGCACCTTCATGGACAATCAAATGAAAACTGTCCAGGCTCAAATGAAACAGCAGTGTGCCCAGATGGAAAAACAGGGCATGCGCTGTCCCGATATGGACCTGTCTTCCATGATGCAAAGTGCACAGGCCATGATGGGGCAAGGCACGCCAAAAATGGAAATACGCCAGAGCGATAAAAACCAAACCACAGCGGGCATGGCATGCAAGACATTTGAGCGCTATGAAAACGGCATCAAGGTGACTGAAGAATGCTATATCGCGCCCAAGGATTTTTCGATGTCCGACAAAGACAAGAAATATCTGCTCCGCAACATGAAAGTCATGCTGCGTTACAGCGATACATTTGCGGGCTTAACGAAAAAATTCAGCTTGCCGGAACCCGATCAAACCTCGCAGCCAGACCCCACCAACAGCGATATTTTGCTGCTGCAAATTTGCCTGAGCCCCGACGGTAGCGAAGCAGGGCGTATCGAAGTACAAATCAGTAATGCGCTTATTGACGAAGCCAGCTTCGAGATTCCACCAGGTTATCAAGTGATGAATATGACCCAGTAAGAGCAGCAGCGATATGTAGGAGGCCGCTCGCGGGCGACCATACCCATCACGGGCTCTTGTTTGATAGCTCCCCAACTGGCATGGGTGTCAGCTTTTGAGACTGCCATTTGTTACAATCCGTAATGGGAAGGCGGCAGTCACATCCAATAATTTCAGGGGTTTTCATGTTCAAGCGTATGTTTTGGCTGTCAGCAGTGCTGGCGGTATCGGCTTTTGCTGGCCAAATAGTTATCAAATCCGGTGTTTTGGCACGTCAAGATGTCAGCATTGTGGGTGAAAGCACTTGGGATAAATTGGCCAATGCCACGTCTCAAACCTCGCAAGAACTTTGGAATTCCGCCAAATCTTTCGTCAAATCAGCCAGCTTTTTATTGCCAGATGCGATCATTCAATCACTGAGCAGTGAACTACCCACGCACGATGCCACCGTTGGCAGCACCCCGGGTCAGGCCGGGGTATCGGGTGGATCGGCAAGTTACAGTATTCCCATTGCCTTGCCTCCAGGCCGCAAAGGCATGCAGCCCTCTATCTCACTGAGTTATTCCAGCCGTGGCGGCAACGGCATCGCCGGCATGGGCTGGAATATTTCTGGTCTATCTTCGATCCATCGTTGCCCGCAAACCTTGGAGCAAGACGGTCAAATACGTGCAGTGGATTATTCCGCGAACGACCGCCTCTGTCTTGACGGTCAACGCTTGGTCGCCACCAGCGGTACCTACGGTTCCATCAATACAAAGTATGCGACCGAAATCGATTCCTTCACCCGCATCACCCAGCTCGGCGGTGCTTTAACCGGTGCCAATTCGTATTTCAAAGTGGAATACAAGTCCGGCGAAATCGCCTATTTCGGAAGTAGCACGGTTGCCGCCAACGAGGCACGCGTTATCCCTGGCGGTGTTACCAAGCCTTTGAACTGGCTGATTGCGCGTAGCGAAGATCGGCTTGGCAATAATATCGTTTACACCTATACCAATTTTGGTGATGGCGAAGTGCAGCCGGCTACGATTTTCTATACTGGTTTCAACACAGTGCAAGGCGATCGCAAAGTTGAATTTGTGTACGAAACACGTCCGAGTACCAGTGGCGCGAACGACCAAAGCTCCTCTTATCTTGCCGGTGGTTTGACTCGACAAACCAAACGTCTGACTACCATCAAAACCTGGGTCGCCAGCGAGGCCGTGCGCGAATACCGTTTGAATTATGGCGCAACCGTAAGTGCGACCAGCGGCCGCAGTCTGCTGCGTTCCGTACAAGAATGTGCCATGTTGAGTGGTGCGGCGACCTGTCGTCGTCCGATTAGTTTTGCTTGGACCGAAGGTGCCATACAACATCAGTTACGCCTCGAAAACACCGTAGCGGCTTGGGGGAACGGCAAGATCGCGCCTATTGGCGATCTGGATGGCGATGGCGCTAAAGACTATTCGTGGATGAATTACGATTTCACAGCGCCTGTCAAATCCCGTATTTTTTCGCTAGGTACTGATCATCTTTTAAAATGGTCATTTGATACATCCAGCATGAGTCTTACTACGTTGATGGGTTATGACGAAGCCGAGACCGATTTCGACATGGACGGGCGTACTGATCTTTCTACTCTGGTAAATGGACAACTCGTCGTGTACTTCTGGCGCGGCGACCAGATATCCCCCAACTTTTTTGATAATTTCAATGTTAGCTGGAACACGGGTATATACCCTGCTATCGGACTAAACGCAGATCCGTATTTAGTTCAGGATATGGATGGTGATGGTCGCGCTGATGTCGTCGTGACCGAAATACCTACGACAAGAACAGCTAGCTGTTATCTCAAAGTACGTGTTCTCAAAAACAATGTGGGTGCCTTGCCCGGTAGCTCGGGTGGCTTTACCGAAATGAGTAACACCTGTCTAACCGGTACCTTTAACACCGACAACACCGGTAATGGGTTTTGGACCGGAGAAAAACTCGGACGTTCGGATGACTTTAACGGCGACGGTTTGCCCGATATTTGGCTAGATGCCAATGTAAATAGTGCCTTCACTCCGATATCTGCATACGGACCCTCCAGACTGTTGCTCGCTTCGCGTGCGCCGAACTATGCAGTGACCCCGATTAGTTTTTCGGCACTGTTTCCGTCAACAGAAACGATGACCCTTGAGGAGGGTCAAATTTCTACGATTAGGCGGTGGATTGATGTGAACGGCGACGGCTTGAAAGATTATGTCTACGCCAGAAAAAACCCCATCGTCAATGGCAATACTCCCTCGGGCAGTTGGACCATCCGGTTAAATCGTGGCGGTATTTTCAGTAATCGTATTTTATTGACTTCCTCACTGGGCCTAGACGGCCCACCCATTCCTTCCGGCACCAATACTCCCTGGTCTGCTTGGCGCGCAGGCAGGTTTAGCCAAAGCGATAGCGATAGCGATGGGCGAGAAGAGATCCTGATTCCGCGAAGCTTTGCCGTGCGCATTTGTACAAAACATTTCGCCGAAGGTGGTGGTGGCTCGCTGCCGTTTATCGTGGCAGGCCCGGATGATGGGTCGTCTCTATTAGTTGGCGGAGGTGATGATGGAACAGGCAATGTTTCTGCGATGGGAGGGCCGGCGAATGAAGATTTCATGGGTTGCCCCAATATTGGTACCGAGCTTTATCTTGGTGAAGAGCAAACGCCCGATCAGCCGGCTTATCTTGGTCAAACGGCGCCTGCTGGTCAGAGTTGGGACAGGAATGCGGACGGCACCGTCAATGCAGCCGATGGTCTTTTGACGTATGGCATCCGCGACATGTACACCAATGAATACGGCGGTGCCGACCAATCACTGTATTACCTCAGTGCCTTGCGTTTTATCGAAACGGGGCCTAATCAATATTCGGTTAATGAAATACCAACCGGGCAGATCAGCGGCAGTCATCCGGTTGATCTATTTGGCGACGGCGCCGAAGACGGCGTGTTGAGATTTGATTGCCGATACAGCAATCCCAGCCAATGCAAAATGGTGATAGCCGACAAGAACGGCAATGTAGTTCCCGGTGCCACCGGGTATTGGCCCAATGGCGATGCGATCAAGAATAGCGGCCAATTTTACGTGAATGAAAATCGCGGACCCGGCGGTATTTTGAATGGCGATAATCTCACGCCAAAAACTCCCGACATGATGACGTCGGTGACTGACGGCATCGGCAACATAACCACGTGGTCTTACTATCCTCTTAGCAGTAAAGCAGGTCGTAACCAGCCCGGTGATACGCCTCTGTACACCTTGCCAACCGACCCGGCACTTCGTTACGTCGATGCCCGCCATATTTATTTCGGCTCGTCGATGCAAGTTGTGTCGGAAATGACGCAGAGCAATGGTATCGGCGCTAACGTCAACAAGACGCGTTACGGCTACAGCGAAGCGATGTACAACACGCAAGGCCGTGGCTTCCAGGGCTTCCGTAAAATCATTGAAGAAGATATGACTGGCGGGCTGCGCACCACCACCATTTTCAGTCAAAAATATCCGCTGACCAGCATGGTTGAACAAGTCGTGGTTAACCCCATCACACGCGTGGGTGAAACTGGTCCGATTAGCCGTACTACCAACAAGTGGCGCTGCAATCGACTGGATCGCAATGACACGGCAGCCTGTAATGTCACACCCGGCACCAATCCGGTGCGCTTCGTGTACCAGTCCTACAGTCAGAATGTCACGTTCGATTTGAACACCTCGCTTGCAGGCTTACCGGACAAGCTCACAGGCTACACGGCTGACTATAATCACGACACCACTGCCTGCGATGGCGGCACCATTGCCGTGGCAGCCGGTATGGATGCTTATGGCAACGTCACCGCCAAAACGCATTTCGTGTCTGACTTCAGTGACGGCACGCCGGGCTATAAAAATTATATTGCGCTTAGTTGCAATCGTACCCGCAACACGTTTGCCACGGCCGACACTACCAACTGGTGGCTCGATAAACTAACCAATACCGAAACCCGCAACGAAATTCTGCACGGTGTTGATCAGCCGTTGCCCAGCGGTGCCAGCAATCCTGTCTACGCCACCAATACGGCTTACACCTGGAATACCAATCGCACGCTCGCGAGCGAAACCTTCCAGAACGGCATTGCCAACCAGCAAAAGCTCACGGCCTATACCTATCCAACAAGTAATAATTACGGTCTTCCACTTAGCGTAACCGTCACCGCTTCGGGCGATCAAAATGCGGGCGGCAGAACCACCAGTACGACCTATAGTGCCGACGGCTATTTCCCTTTGTCGATCACCAATGCACTGGGTCATACCGCCACCACAGTCGTGCGTTTGCGCGATGGTTTGCCGATCAGCGTGACCGACCCGAACGGTCTGCGCACGCTCACCACTTACGATGCTTTCAGTCAGGCAACATTGGTCAAGGCACGCGGCACACTCGACTCGCAATATCTCGCACCCGACAAACAAGTTGCTGCGACCTGGTGCACAGTAACCAACAACATCAATAGTTGTGGACTGAGCGATGCGGCTTACCAATTAACCAGCGTGCAAGACGGTAGCCCGACCAGTGTCAGTACCCACGACAAGTTGGGGCGTGTATTGCGCACGCAAAGCAAGTTGCTCGATGGTACCAACAGCTATTCCGATACGCAGTACAACAATAAAGGCCAAACCATTGCGCAGTCCTTGCCATATCGCAATGGTGATACGCCCTTGTGGACCTACTTCGTCAGCTACGACATCACGGGTCGCTTGACGGCAAAATCGACGCCACAGCAACATGCCATTCGCGGCGACATGGTCACGACCTATACCTACACCGGTCGTACCACGCAAATTCAGGTCTGCGGCGGTCTTGATCTAAACACGAGCAACTGCCTGAATCTATCCCGCACTACCGACAGCACCGGTCGTTATGTCGAAACCTCCGATGCCCTCAATGGCGTAACCAAATTTTGGTTCGATGCCAATGGTCAGGCTGCCGTGTTGCAAGACGTATTAGGTAGCCAGATCAAGGCTACCTACAACGCCATCGGCCAACGTGTCAGTGTTAACGACCCGAACCAGGGCATTAGCAACTTCACTTACAATGCATTGGGCGAAGTGCTCACGCAAACCGATGCCCGTGGCATCACCAGCACCACGACGTATGACAAGCTGGGTCGCAAAACGCAGTTCAGCGTGACAGCCGATGAAAATGGCGATGGCGTCAATGATGCCATTATCGATACCTGGACCTACGATCCGACTGGCGCAAAAGGTCAACTCTCGCAAAGCAAACGCAGCATCAACGACGTGACCGAACGTCAGGAAAGCAGCAGCTTCGATGCCCTGATTCGTCCAATGACCTTGACCACCCTGCAAAACACCGGCGGCGGTACCTCGCGTACCTATATCAATGATTTGCAGTACGACAGTTACTACGGTCGCTTAGTCGCCCAGTTCCAGCCCAATGGCGAAGGCGAGCAGTTTATCTATAACCAGTACGGTTATGGCACCGAAGAACGTAACGCAAGCAATGCTTCCACGTATCGCCAAACGGTAACGGTCGATTCGGCGGGTCGCCCAACGCGCGAACTCAAAGGCTTCAACCTTGCTACCGATACCGCGTATTGGCCGAATGGCCAGACCAAACAAATCACTCATCAAAAAGATGGTGTAACGATTCGCAAGATTCATTACGCCTACGACGTGTTCGGCAATGTGGCGACGCAGGAATTGAATCAGGGCATGGCCAATGCCACGCTGGAAAGCTTCCAATACGACGCCTTACACCGTTTGACCCAAAGCCAAAGAACCGGCCAAGCGAACACCACCGTGAACTACGGTTATGACGCCGCCGGTAACTTCACCTTCAAATCCGATTTTAGTACCGCGACGGCCACCTCTTACAAACTCGCTACCGGTGGCTTGGGCGGTGGCGGTGCCAATGCCGTGAAATCGGTGACCTTGATCGGCGGCGGCACCCGCAGTTATGGCTATGACGCCAGCGGCAATATGACGGCCGACAACGCCGGCTTTGCCGCGAAGTACGACCACGCCAATCTGGCCACCAAACTGCAACGCGGCGCGGTGATTAATTACTTCGTTTACGGCCCGAACAACGCCAAGGCCCGCCAAACCGGCAGCGATGGCAGCAAGGTCTATGTCGGCGGGTATGAAGACTGGATCACGGCCAACCAGACCAAGGTGAGTTTGGGCAATTACGCACAAGTCACCAATGGTACCGGTGGCCGCCAACTGAACTATTTCCTGACTGATCGTCTGGGTAGTGTGGATGCCGTCACTGATGGCAATGGCAATCTGATTGAAACCCGCGGTTATGATGCGTTTGGTGCACCGCGTACGGGTGTCTGGGGTGATGCAACGCAAATCGCCAGTACGGCCATTACGCCGAAGGGCTTTACCTCGCATGAGCATTTGAACAGTGTGAAGCTGATTCATATGAATGGGCGGATGTATGATTATCAGTTGGGTCGGTTTTTGGGGGTGGACCCGTTTATTCAGATGCCTACTAATTCGCAGTCGTTGAATCCTTATAGTTACATCATGAACAATCCACTCAGTGGGACGGATCCGACGGGCTACACAACAGAGTGTGTGGATGCGGCGTGCCCTGAAACTGCGCCCGCACCTGCAAAAGAGGAAGTAAAAACGACGACCAAGACAACTCGTGAATCGGTGACGGGTTCGCATATCAAACGCGAAGTGACGACCGTTACGGGCTCTAACGACAAAGGCGCTGCATCCGTCACACTGAATGATTATGGCCATGTGACAAGCTCAACGACGATTAATTTTAATGGGGCTGGCGGACAGGCTGCATCGAATGTTAACGGCTCCACGGCAAGTTTCAGTGACGCTTCTACACAAAAATTCAAATCTATTCCAGGCTATGGTTCAGGTAGTAAGTTTAAAGGGGCTCCAAAAGAATTTTTACCTGGCTTGCTCGACCCCAAGAAAAGGCAAGATACATTAATGGCTATGTCTGTAAAATATGGTTGGAATACAGGCGTAGAAATTCGATATCAGGATGTTGAAAATACTAGGGCCTCGGCCGAAAACGACGGGCAACGAATAACTTTTTATAGAAATGCATTTTACTATCCAAACTATGCTGATTTAGCTTCAGTTCTATTTCATGAGCTCGTTCATCAAGAGCAATGGGGTCGGTATGGTGACTTGATGAGAGATTGGCGATACGACAACATAAACAATGTTTTGGAGTATGAAGCACATTATCGGACAACGAGTTCTCAAAACCCTTTTTCAAAAGGAATATCAAAGATATATGCAGATGCAACTCGCGAACATATGGACGGATACCTTCGTTCGATGAATAACACAAATCATATGCGCGCTACTAATTTGCAATTCAATTGCTTAACTCAAGCGTGTGATGGGGCTGAGAAAAAATGATAAATAAACTAGGTTTACTAAAGTGGCTGTCTTTCGTAATTTTAATGTCCAGCGCTTGCGGTTATGCATCTGCTGATGAATTAAAGTTACGAGTTTCATCGGACAAAAATTATATATATATTGATGTTACGAACCTCGGTGATAAGCCGATTCTTCTTAATCGAAGAATGCCCGATCTTGGCGCAATTGGCGATTTAGAAACTTCATATGTTTCGAGTGAAAAAACTTTTCGCATGCGCGGATTAAATGAGTTGCATTGGGATAAAACAGACTTTGTTGAAGTTTGGCCCATGCATACGATTGGGATTACCCTTCATAAAAGCATTGAGAAAGATATGTTCGGATTGACGGCTGGTTGTTTTTCAATGAACGTGAAATATACAAATAAAACTACTAAGCCTAAAAAACTGATTACAGTGGGAGCAGTTTCTAAAGTTTGTTTTGAATAAAAAAATTAACTAAAGGGGTTGATTTAACGCGGTAATTTCTTCCTGCCCACCGTTGTTGAATCCCCCACAACAAAAACGCCGTCGTTCATCGCGACGGCGTTTTTGTTTGCGTGATTGTTTTTTGCTTAGCGTTCGGCTTGAGCCAGCATCGAGTCGAGCACTTCACTGATTAATTTTTGTCGCGCTCTAGGCAAGCGGCTGAGTTGTTCTAACTGCTGTTGCAGTTTTGGCGCTGGCCCGCGTTTGCGAGCGCTGGCTTGCGTGTCGCCCATCAAGGCCTCGACGGTGGTGCCCAGAGCTTTAACGCGGTAAGCCGAGCATGTAGGTTGTGGCCTTTGGCCCAACGCTTTTAACCGATGGCGGCAATCTTTCTTCCTGCCCACCGCTGTTGAATCTCACACAACAAAACGCCGTCGTTCATCGCGACGGCGTTTTTGTTTGCGTGATTGTTTTTGCTTAGCGGCTGTTGCGCATTTGGTGTTGCCGCGCTTGGTGCTTGAGGATAAGCCCTTCGAGCACATCCTTGGCGGTTTGGCGTTCGTCTTGATCGAACTGTTTAAGCGCCTCGAACTGTAGGGCCAAGGCGCCGACCTACGATTGCGGTTAACGCGGTAAGCTGGGTTTGTAACGCGGTAAGTCAGGCTCGTAGGTTGGTGCCTTTGGCCCAACGCTTTTAACCGACGCCGTGTTGCTGATGGATTGTCGTAATCGTTTGTCGGGCAAAGGCACCGACCTACGATTAAACGCGGTTAGTCGGGCTTGTAGGTTGGTGCCTTTGGCCCAACGCTTTTAACCGATTGCCGTGTTGCTGATGGATTTTCGCAAGTTTTTGTCGGGCCAAGGCGCCGACCTACGTCTACGGAAATTTAATGTGTCTGTGGGGATTTTCTTACATGGTAATTGGGGGTTGTCTGATAGCCATGTATTGAATGCTGCGGCACGCTCTGTAGATGTCAAACTATCGTCGTGCCTGGGTGCCGGGTGGCACTTATTTCTTTACGGTCAATTTGCTTGAGCGGCGTCGGTGTTTATTGGTGGAGCATATTGATGCATTACGTGCTGCGTTTCGTGATGCTTATCGGGCGCGGCCGTTTGAAATTATTGCCATCGTGATATTGCCGGATCATCTTCATTGCGTCTGGAGACTGCCAGAAGGCGATGCAGATAATTCGATTCGCTGGTCACATATCAAAGCCGGTTTTACACGGCGGCTTCAAATCGATGAATATCGTTCGCCAGTTCGTCTAGCAAAGCGTGAACGCGGAATTTGGCAGCGTCGATTCTGGGAGCATTTGATTAAAGACGAACAAGATTTAATCCATCACGTAAATTACATTTACATCAATCCTGTTAAACATGGTGAGGTTTCTCTCGCCGCCGATTGGCCCTATTCAAGTTTCCATCGTGATGTGAAACGAGGCATTTATCCGGAAAATTGGGCGGGGTGATGGGGGATAGGTTGATGCATCGTCGCCATCTCATTGACGAAGCCAGCTTCGAGATTCCGCCAGGTTATCAAGTGATGAATATGACGCAATAAAAGTTTATCTTCCGTAGGAGGCCGCTTGCGGGCGACATTAATCTCATCAGCGCAACATTCGCCCGCAAGCGGTCTCCTACGATTTTTTATTTGATCTTGATCGCCTGGCGAGTTCTTTCAACACGGGCTTTTTCTTTTGATTCAAACTCGGCAATGCAGGCATCGCGTTTGACCATGGCGCATTCCAGGTAGTCAACAATTTCGATAACGGCTGCGCGGACGGCGCGTGAATCCGGGCCGGTGTCTATGGTGCCGACTACTGCACGTTCGTTCTGAATATTTTTATTTTCGTTCGGTGTTGTTCGGCCTTCGATGGTTCGTGAGTAGCGAATTTCACCGGTGGTGGTATCAATCACGCGCAGGTCGACGGCCAAGTAACCGCCATGTGAAATTGATTCAATACCGCCGCCATAACCCATGAAGCCGCGTTTGGTTTTCGTTTCAACCTGGTTCTCGAAGGCGGTAATGGTGCCGGTAATCAAATATTGGGCACCGGTCAGCTTTCCAATTTCGATACTGGTGGCTGCCGATACCATGCCGGAGGCTGAAAGATTCTGTTCTTCCAGTACGGCTCGCAGTTTTTGTCTTTCAACGATGGTGAGGCTTGGGCGTGCGGATAATTCATTGGTCAGCATCGTCGTCAGTGCGCGACCTACACCGCCTTGCAAAAACATGGCGCCGGTTTCGTCCTGGAATTTCAATACGCCGATAATTGGTTTTTCCGCGATAACGGCGGTGGAATTCGAACTGACATTTTCCTGGGCCAGCACGGCGGTAACGGTAAATAATGCCGATACGAAAAATACGATGGTGAGGCCAATATTTTTCACCGGTTCATCCGTTACTCCGATTTTTCGGCGAGCGTGGCATCTTCCGCTGTGGTTTCGCCTTCATCATCTGGCTCACGGGCATGGATGTATTCATTGAAACGAACGGGTACGAAATCCTTATCAAGCAATTTTTCAATGCGGATGAATAGTTCGGCACGCGAGAACGGTTTCTTCATGAAATCATCGGCACCGATGCGCTGCACGTAAAACTGCTCTGTTGCCTGCTCGTTGCCACTGATCATGATGATGGGCACGTCTTTGGTCAGCGGGTTTTGCCGCAAATGGCGCAGGGCGGTGAAGCCACTCATACCGGGCAGAACAATATCCAGAAAAATAATGGCCGGGTTATCGCGATAGGCAATTTCCAGGCCTTTTTCGGCATCTTCGGCTTCGAGTACTGCATAGTCATTTTGTCTCAGCATGCGGCCCAGCATGGCCACGATCGTTGCCGAATCGTCGATCACCAACACCTTCGTGCCGGGGGCTGCATTGATACGATACTTGGCTCGGCGCTCGGCTATGCTTGCCTGGCCATCGGGTCGTTCGACCATCGGAGCTGGGGGTGTAGCGGGAACGGATTCTTTTGCCTGTTTGGCATCGGCGAATAATTGTTTTAATCGGTCTAGCAGGCTCATTGCATTAACTGTCCACAAAACTGATGCGATTAGTGTGGCCCCATCGGGTTTTTATGGCAAGCGTCACACTTTTGCCGTGTTGAACAAGGCCAGTTTCTGGTCTGGTTTGAGCTTTTTGATCTGATATTCGGCAATCGATGCCTCAGACCGATTGGCATAGGGAAGGCTGCCAACCAGTCGTTCGGGTGGATGCGAGCGGGTATAGCGTGCTCCTTTGCCTTGCAGGTGCGCTGCAAAACGCCGGGACAGCGCGTTTGTAATGCCGGTATATAAACTACCGTCCCGGCATTCAAGTAAATAAACACACCAGGTAGTGCCTGAACTTGTCAGGCCTTCGACTTTTTTACCGATGCTTTCTTTGCGGGTACTTTCTTGGCGACCGCTTTTTTGGCGCCGACTTTGTCTACCGCCGCTTTGGCTACCGGCGCTTTTTTAGCGGGTGTTTTTTTGGCGAGTACTTTTGCCTGTGCTGTCTTGGCCGCAGGCGATTTTTTCACGGCGTCGGTTTTTTGAACGCTATCGCCTTTCAAGTAAGCGAGTACTTGTTCGGCATGTCCTTCGGGGCTCACTTTTTCCCAGACATGTTCGATTTTGCCATTGCCGGCAATCACGAAAGTAGCGCGTTGAATGCCGAAATATTTTCGTCCGTACATGTTTTTTTCAACCCAGGTACCGAAAGCATCGCAGGTCTTGTGTTCCGGGTCGGCCAGTAGGGGGAAGTTCAATTGATACTTGCTGACAAATTTGCCGTGGGCTTTTTCATCATCAGCGCTAATTCCGAATACCGGCACGCTCAATTTATTGAATGCGGGCAAGTTATCGCGAAAACTGCAGGCTTCCTTGGTGCAGCCAGGTGTGTCGTCCTTGGGATAAAAATACAGAACGAAACGTTGACCCTTCAAGCTGGCAGAACTGGCGGTATTGCCGGTTTCGGTTTTTAAATTGAAGTTGGGTGCGGAGGCGCCAATCTTTAACATGGGCTAGGGTCCTGAAAAAAAGAGATAAAGAGCATGTCAGATGCCATGTACATTCTATGCAAAAACCGGCATTCAAGCCTAATCCAGGCCTTTCTGTAAGTGGTGAATTTGCGTTGTGTGAGTTCCAATAGTTCCGTTATCGAAACCTTGGTGCCGTAGTTATTCCCCGGGTTTTGATCTGCAAGCCGCACTCAAACGTAGCATTTGGTGACAAACAAACCCCCGCCTTCTTGCAAAGGCGGGGGTCTTTTATGGGGGATTATTTTTTGATGGGTCTTGTCGGAATCGGCACATTGCAGACATCGATATGTCCGGCAGGAGCTTTGTACCAATCATCGCGGCGATTTCGGCGGGCTTCAACCAGTGCGGTGAAGCTGTCGGTATCGGTACGCAATATTTCGATGGCAGTGCGATCTTCTGCAGCGACGTCTGCCATTAAACGTACGGATTTGATTGGGGTGCGTTGTTCGGCTTTTTCATAAAAGCCCAGTGGGCCGGTGCCGCGCTGTAAAATCGATAATAGTTCCATGCCTTGAATCACGCGGCCGACGATAGTGATATTGCGGTCAAGCTGGCGGGGCGATTGACCAATCACGACATACAATTCCGCCCCATTGCTGCTATCAGGTTCCATGCCACGGCCAGCACCCACCATGCCATAGCAATGCGTCAGCCACGCCTGGTTGTTAACCGGATTTTGTGCGGCCGGCATTCCTGCTACAAAGCCGACATGCGGCGCCCAGCCATCTACATCGGGCAGACGGGTAAAGGCAAGACCATCACTTTTGCGAATGAATTCAGCCGGCAGTGCTTGCTTGGCAAGTCTGAAGCCACGCTTTAATTTTTCGTCATCGCCATTGGCATCGCCCCATTGCACAACAAAATTATCCTGCGAACGATTGATACTCAAACCATCGAAATATTTTTCCTTGGCCAGCGCCACGATGTTTTTACTGTGTTCCGGAGCAAAGGCTGGAGCGAGTTCGATAACAACGCGACCATTCGCCAATTCCATGTAAATAGTGTTGTTGGGGTCCAGTGGACGCCAATCGCCAGGTTGAGTGGCCTCTAGAATTTCCTGCATGGTTTTTGGTTTGACAGCTGCAGCATTGTCCTGGGCATTCAATGCCGTGCTTGCCAATATCATCGTAATTGCCAGCACGAGACGCATTTGGATTTTGGTTTTCATAGAGGTGTTCCGTTAAGGTCGGGGTAGTGTGCCACAGCAGCAAGTTCGGTGGTTATTGCAAAACTTCCAGCGAAGCGGCGGATACATACAGGTTCTCGCTCAGGTAACTGTGGCTGCCGCTGGCGATGAAACCGGCCTTGTAAAATTGTTTGCGATACCAGGCCGCAGGACGTTCGATAAAACCGATTTTATCGCCGATGATGTCGTCCTCCTTGCTCCAGAGTTCGAGAAAGGCAAGGCCATCGCAGAGTTCGGAAAAACCCTTCAAGCCACGTTTGAGTTCGGCATCCGGAATGTAATGTATGACATCGGAGCAGACCAGTAAATCCACCGGAGCGCCAAAGCGCAGTTGCTCGAGTTGCCCAAAATCAGCGAACGCAATATTGCGGGCACGCCCGAATCGGGACACGGCATAGTCACTCGAATCCACCCCGCGGTACGCCAGCTTGGGTCGGAGTTTCAATAAAGGGGCGCGCCAGACGGCTTCGCCGCAGCCAACATCCAATACCGATCGTATCGGTCGCTCCAGATAATATTCTGCCAGCGATACCGCCATATGTACTTTGCGTTCGAGCAAGGCACGGCTGTCGCGTTCGTGTTTCGAGTTGCGATACCAGCGATCAAAATAGGCGCGGTCATAGTTTTTTGTCATGGAATTTTTTGTGACGTTTGAGTAAGTAAAATGCAAATGTAGCGGCAGTTACGTACATTATCAGCGAATAAATCGCCGGTGCGATAGCCACCGCAGGCATGGACAGGACATGCAAAGCAATGAAAATTGCCAGCGTTGAATTATGGACACCGATTTCAAATGAAATTGCAGTGGCTTGCGGTTCTGCGAGTTTGACAGAACGTGCAGCCAGATAACCGCTTGCAAGACTGAGTAGATTGAAGACGAGGCATGCCAGCCCAATGACAGGAGCATAGGTTTTCAATAGCTCCCATTCACTGGCAACGGCCAGCAGTGTGAGGATAGCCAGAACGAGCGTCGACATGATTCGTACCGGTTTTTCTGCAGCGTCTGCGAATGCTGGTCTGAAGCGGCGCACGCTCATGCCGATCAATACCGGCACAATAACCAGCATTGCCACCTCAATCACTTTGCCCGTAGGTGGTGGAACATTGTTTTCGGCGGCAAGAAAATAACCCATCCCGGTCACTACCCAGAATGGCAGGCTGATCAAGACCAGCAAGCTGTTGATCGCAGTGAGCGTGATATTCAATGCAACATCGCCACGTGCCAGATGACTGAACAGGTTGGCGGTAATTCCCCCGGGAGATGCTGCCAGCAGCAGTAAACCCAAACCAAGCTCGGCAGGCAGGTCGAAAAGTTTTGCAATCAGAAAACAGCTCGGCGGCAGCAAAATCATCTGCACGAACAGTGCAATGAAAACGGCCTTTGGTTGTGTTAACACGCGGCGGAAATCGGCAGCCGTGAGATGTAGTCCGAGTCCGATCATGATGATGCCGAGACAGATCGGCAGGAATAGCATGATGAGCGGATTGTCAGCCACGTATTTCTCCTCTAATCCCCGGTTTCACAGTGCCTTAGCGTTATGATGCCTTTATACCACTCGTGGAGAGGGCCGTGGCCAAGGATGAAGCCTATATCGAATATTTGCACGAGCTTCTCGGTCCACTCGGAAGAATATCGACAAAGAAAATGTTTGGCGGTCACGGCGTATATTGCGATGGCACTATCATGGGGCTGGTCATAGACGAGTCTTTCTATTTAAAGGTCGACGAGGAAACCCGACAACTGTTCAGCAACAAAGGCTGCGAGCCTTTCGTCTATGAAATGAAAGCCAAACGAGTAGCGATGAGTTACTGGTCGGTGCCGGATGATGCGATGGAGTCATCCGAACAAATGTTGCCTTGGGCGAAACTCGCGTTCGCAGCGGCGTTGCGCAAACAAAAAAGGACTAACAAGACGTAGGGGCGCATGCTTGCTGCGCCTTGGGC
>JBOHYH010000134.1:0-6168 GCA_050737775.1 Arenimonas sp. | reverse complement strand
CGTCTGGCCCACATCATGTTTGGCCAGGAAATTATCGAGGTCGCCACCTTTCGCGCCAATTCCGATGATGGCAGTGGCGATCGTGAAACCGAAGATGGCGGACGTTTGTTGCGCGATAACGTTTATGGAACGATTGAAGACGATGCGATTCGCCGCGACTTCACCGCCAATGCGCTTTATTACACGGTCGATGATTTTTCGGTACGCGATTACGTCGGCGGTTTTGAAGATGTCAAAGCGCATGTGCTGAAATTGATCGGCGACCCGGATGCGCGCTATCGCGAAGATCCGGTTCGCATGCTGCGTGCCATTCGACTGGCGGCAAAACTGAATTTCCGGATTGACGATTCCGCCGCCGAACCCATTTCACGTTTGGCGAATTTGGTCAGCGATGCACCACCGGCTCGTTTGTTCGATGAATGCCTGAAAATGTTTTTGTCCGGCCATGCCGAAAAAAGTTTTCTGGGTCTTGAAACCCACGGCTTGCTGAACGTGTTATTCCCGGAAACGGCAAAAGCCCTGAGTACCAATAGCAGCGGTGCTTTGCGTGCCATGGTGCTGCAAGCCTTGCGCAACACCGATGCGCGAATTGCCGAAGGCAAGCCGGTAACGCCAGCGTTCCTGTTTGCGGCATTGTTGTGGCCTGCGTACTGCCGCGAGTTGGCCATATTGCAGAAAGCAGGGGTTGATCTGACCGTTGCACAACAACGTGCGGCAGATCGCGTGACTTTGCATCAGGCAGAACGCATTGCCCTGCCGCGTCGTTTTTCCTTGCCGATGCAGGAAATCTGGCTATTGCAATCGCGTTTCTCACAACGCGTTCGCAAACGTGTATTTCGTTTGTTGTCGCATCCGCGTTTCCGTGCAGCATTTGATTTCCTTGAGCTGCGCTTAAGCGGTACGCCGGAAGTAGGGGAAGATGTTGCGTTCTGGCGTGAAGCCCAGATTCAAAGCCCGGAAGCGCTGGCATCACGGCTGGACTCAAAAAGAACTTTGCATAGTTCCGAACCCGGAGATTTGTCGGCAGCACCCAAAAAGCGTCGTCGTCGCAAGCCACGCCCTTCGCCGCAAGAAGCAACGCCATGATTAACGAACCACGTCGTGTGTTTATAGGTCTTGGCGGCAATGTAGGCGAGGTCGAAACGACTCTGATGGAAGCCTTGTTTGCGCTGGATGAAATTCCGCAGACGACTTTGCGTCGCCAGTCGAGCACTTATCGAACGCCGGCATGGGGCAATACCGAACAGGCCGATTTTCTGAATTGCGTTGCCGAACTGCAAACGCGCCTGAGTCCGAATATCCTGTTGCAGAAATTACTGGAAATCGAAGAACGCTTCGGTCGTATTCGCCAGCAGGAAGAACGTTGGCAACCGAGAGCGCTGGATCTGGATATTTTATTATTTGGTGACGAGACGATTAACGAAGCGCATTTGCGTATTCCTCATCCGCATCTGCACGAGCGTGCTTTCGTACTGGTGCCATTGGCAGAATTGGTAAATGATCTGGAAATTCCCGGGCAGGGTAGTCTGAAAGCCTGTCTGGCAAAGCTCGACATTTCCGATATTAAAATTTTAGAGTAGCGCAGCTTAAGAGAGAGCATTCATGTACGCAGAACAGCCCAAGCCAGCGCGACGCCCCCAACTCACCGTGCCGAAACTGCGCGAGATGAAAACTGCGGGCGAAAAAATAGTGGCAATTACTGCCTATGATGCAAGTTTTGCTCGTGCAGTCGATGCCGCAGGACTGGATGTGATTTTGGTCGGCGACTCGCTCGGCATGGTGATGCAAGGCAAGGCCAGCACTTTGCCGGTGACAGTCGATGACATTGTTTATCACACTGCTTGTGTAGCACGCGGGCTTCGTAATGCTTTATTAATCGC
Source organism: Arenimonas sp. (assembly GCA_050737775.1). Classification (GTDB taxonomy): domain Bacteria; phylum Pseudomonadota; class Gammaproteobacteria; order Xanthomonadales; family Xanthomonadaceae; genus Arenimonas. Next base: position 4,288 of record JBOHYH010000134.1, on the reverse strand, counting down.
CGATATGCCGTTTCAAAGTTTTGCCACGCCGGAACGGGCGCTCGATGCCGCTACCTTGCTGATTGCCGAAGGTGGCGCGAGCATGGTGAAACTCGAAGGTGCGGGCCATGTACTGGAAACCATCACGTTTTTATCGGACCGGGATATTCCGGTCTGTGCACACCTTGGATTGACGCCGCAATCGGTAATGAAGCTTGGCGGTTACCGTGTGCAGGGCCGTGAAGGCGATGCTGCAAAAAAAATGATTGCCGATGCCAAAGCCGTTGAGGCTGCCGGCGCCGATTGTCTGGTGCTGGAATGCGTGCCAACAGGCTTGGCAGAAGAAATTACCCGCAGCATTAAAATACCGACAATTGGCATTGGCGCAGGTCCACATTGCGACGGACAAATCCTGGTATTGCATGACATGCTCGGGATGAATAGCGGTCATCGTCGCCCCCGCTTCGTGAAAGATTTCATGGCAGAGGCAGGAAGTATCCAGGGCGCCTTCGAAGCCTATGCAAAAGCAGTACGAGAGTCCTCATTTCCCACTTTGGAACACAGCTACGAATGAAAACCTTTAATTCGGTTGCGGTGCTTCGCACGCAAATTGCAGATTGGAAAAAAGCCGGTTTGCGGATTGGTTTTGTTCCTACCATGGGCAATTTGCATGCAGGCCATTTCGCCCTGGTTGAACTGGCAAAACAGCACAGCGACAAAGTCGTTGCGAGTATTTTCGTGAACCCGACCCAGTTCGGACCGAACGAAGATTACGCACGTTACCCGCGTACACCCGATACCGACATCAACGGTTTGGCAGAAAAGGGTTGCGATGCTTTGCTGCTACCATCGGTAGAGGAAATGTATCCGTTCGGCACTATGGGGTGCGTGCAAATGCATGTGCCAGGGATCACCGATATTTTATGCGGCATGCATCGTCCGGGCCATTTCAATGGCGTTGCCCAGGTGGTCGCGCGGCTGTTCAATATGGTGCAGGCCGATATCGCGGTATTTGGCCGCAAGGATTATCAGCAACTCCAGGTTATTCGTTACATGGCGACGGAAATGAGTTTTCCGACTCGCGTGATTCCGGCCCCGACGCTGCGCGAGGCCGATGGTCTGGCGATGAGCTCGCGTAATCAGTATCTGGAAGGCGAGCAACGCCAAACGGCAACATTTATCTATCAAACTCTAAACTTCATGAAAGACCAGGCCTCGCTGGGCATGCCGATTCACGGCATTGAAGCAGAGGCCAGACAACGTTTGGAGATGATGGGCTTTGTCGTGGATTATGCCGAAATTAGACGCAGTGATTTATCGCGAGCGATAGAGCCGAATGAGAGAAATCTGCTGGCACTGGTTGCAGCCAGACTGGGCCGGACGCGCTTGATCGACAATCTTGAGTTTGATTTTGCATGAGTTCGGCTTCCCGGTCTGAAGCGTGGAAGTCGGTGTTTGAGCATGGCGAACGCCTGAGCAAATTTCATTTGCGCGAGGTCGCGCAGAACACGCAGCGCGCAAAAGAAATGTCTTTTCGACTCGGACCGTTGCAAGCTGTGTTTGCTCGTCAAAGGCTGGACAAAGGCGCGCTCGATGCCTTGTTTGCACTGGCAGAAAGCGCAATGGTCGTGCCTGCGATAGCAGAGCTTTTCGACGGCAAGCCGGTCAATCAGTCCGAACAGCGGGCAGCTCTGCACACGGCCCTGCGTAGTAATTTGGTCGATAGCCAGGAAGCCAGGTCCGCACATGCTCTGGCGGTAGATTCGCATAGCAAAATGGCCGAGTTGATCGTAAAACTCGAAGCCAGTGGTGTTACCGACATTATCAATGTCGGTATTGGCGGTTCCGATCTCGGGCCGCGTTTAGCCGTGGATGCCTTGCGTGATTTCCATACCGGACGTTTTAAAATACATTTTCTGAGCAATGTGGATGGTAGTGGTGCACAGCATTTGTTGAGGTCGCTGGATCCGAAAAGCACTGCGGCCATTCTGGTATCCAAAAGTTTTGGTACGCAGGAAACATTGTTAAATGGCACGCTGATAAAACAATGGCTGCAGGACGATTCGCGGCTATATGCAGTGAGTGCCAATATCGGAAAAGCAAATGCTTTCGGCGTGAGTTCTGAAAATATCCTGCCAATGTGGGACTGGGTTGGCGGCCGTTATTCGCTTTGGTCCTGCATAGGCTTTTCGTTAGTACTTGCCATCGGATTGCCAAAGTTTATCGAAATGTTGAATGGTGCTGCGCAAGTCGATGCCCATGTATTGCGTTCGCCACTCCGTGAAAATATTGCGGTGTGGCATGCCCTGGTGGGTATCTGGAATCGCAACGCCTTGGGCTTTGCCACGAAAGCCGTCATGCCTTACGACGAGCGTCTGAGTTACCTGCCGGCTTATTTGCAACAACTGGTGATGGAAAGCTTGGGCAAGACAGTCGGACCGGATAATCAATCGGCAACACAGGCAACGGTACCGGTACTTTGGGGCGGAACCGGCAGTAGCAGCCAGCACAGTTTTTTCCAGGCGATGCATCAGGGTAGCGATATTATTCCGATGGATTTTATCGGGGCCATCAAGCCGGCCCATTACTACGTTGAAAGCCACCAGAATTTACTGGCTAATTTGTTTGCACAAGCAGAAGCACTCGCAAACGGTTATCAAGGTGACGAACCGCAAAAAAATTATCCCGGTAATCGACCCTCGACCATGTTCATGCTGGATGAATTGAACCCACACAGTTTTGGCATGTTGCTCGCCTTGTACGAACATAGCGTTTATGTGCAATCGGTTGTCTGGGGTATCAACGCCTTTGATCAGTGGGGTGTCGAGTTGGGCAAAAAACTGGCGACCGGCTTGCTGCCTGCCATCACTGACAAAAGCCTGCTTGCAGGTGACGTTATTACACGGGCTCTGTTGAAAAACCTCTAGTGCCGCTTGCCTGCACAACAAAAACTGAAGCATTTACTCTGTAGCGACTTCATGACTTGGTTGGTACCCCCGTTGCGCAGCCGCCGATTTGCTAAAACGGCGGGTCAGGAATAATTCGAGTTCAAGGAAATTGCGCTGCCGCCATCACACGGTTTCTTCCCGAATTTTTTGCAGCATACAAAGCACGGTCAGCATGGCCGAGTGCCGCACTGACATTCGGATGCGAGGTTTTCCATTCAGCGATGCCGACGCTGATGCTGACTCTCACGTCCTGGAAATCGTAATCCTGGATGGCTTGGCGTAAACGCTCTGCAAGCTCGGTGCCGGTTTCTTCGGAGGCGTCATCAAGAATGATGGCAAACTCTTCGCCGCCATAACGAAACAATGGTGTTTCCGAATCCAGTGTACGAACCAGTTCTGCAGCAACCTGGGTAATGATGCCGTCACCCACCAGATGTCCGTGCTCGTCATTGATGGCTTTGAAGTGATCTATATCAATCAATAGAAACGTCCTGCGTTTCCCACTGCTACGCGAGCGCGTCAGTTGTTCCAGTGATTCATTGAATGTCCGACGATTGAAGCAATTGGTAAGTGCATCATGATCGGAGTAGTAACGCAGCATGGTCGAGGCACGTTCTTCTAGTAAGGCATAGGTATAAATGAAACACACGAGCAAACCATAACCACTGGCGAAGCGAACTATGTCGATGACTGGTATCAAGGTTTTTAGTGTGATCACCACGTAGATGCCGTAGAGCACCATGCCGACAAGCGCCGGACGTGCACGAATCAAGAACACCAGCAGCGGTGGAAAAATGTAGGCCCAATGTTGCATTGGCCTTCCGTGGTAAAGGCCGAATGCGGGAATAAAAATCAGTAGCATGGCCACCGCGGTGAAATAAACCGTGCCGCCCAGATGTCGCGGCGACAATAGCAATCCCAGCACACTGATCGCAGTAACGGCCAATACTACCCAGGCGAGCTGTGCTGTGTCTTCCAGACCAAGCTGAGTGTTGATGATCCCGAGTACGACCATCAGGATCATGACCAAACCCCCCAGCACAATGCCTACGCGCCAGCGCATGGTTGCCCGCAATATCGAAAATGAATCGCGACGAATCGGCATCTTCAGGAACACCTCCCCGACATTGCCGTGAGTCTAGCGCAAGATATTGGCACTAGAAGGCGTAACGGGGCACAGTTTGTGGCCGCAGAACCGGTTGTCAGGTTAATTCTTGTTTCGTGTTTACATACTCGTAGCCCGGGTCATGGCTTCATCTGACCCGGGTTGATCTGCGATATTCTCTACAAAGAAAGCAAATCAAAAAGCAAAATCGTAGGGGCGCTGCTTGCTGCGCCCTGGCGCCTCGACAGCCTTTGGG
>JBOHYH010000133.1:0-5825 GCA_050737775.1 Arenimonas sp. | reverse complement strand
AGTGGTTACCGTCATAAGCCGCGTCGTACAACAAGTAATTTCAATCTATCTGCAACTTGGTCTGGCGCGAGCCGGGTTGAATCTTGTTTCCGGCAAGCAAGTATCCATCGGCATGTTATTCGGCGAGGGGTCCAAGCTATTGCGCGCGATTGGAGCCTCGTTTTTATTGGGTATTGCCATCTTGATTGGTCTGATTTTACTGGTCGTTCCCGGCATTTACGTCGCCTTGCGATACGGCCAGGCCGTCACTGCCATCGTTGACCGCGATCTCGGGGTCATGGAGGCATTTTCTTACAGTGAATCAATCACCACCAACAACCGAATGAACCTCTTTATTCTGGGTTTGTTGGGTCTTGTCGCTGTCATTATTGGCATGATCCCCTGCGGGCTTGGTCTGTTTATCGTCGGCCCGGTGCTTTGGTTGGCCGCATTGCTTGCCTATCGCTGGATGCAATACGGACCCGATGCAGCAAAGGATCATCCCGGAACGCAAACTCCGATGCTTAGCGGGCTGTGATCAATTTTCTTTCATGGGCGCGCCTGTAAGGCGTGAAAAAATCTGCGATGCTGATTGTTAATGACCCATGTTGATCAGGCCGATGCCGAGATTTTTATCTGGGCCGATGAAAAGTGTGATGCCTATTGCCCGATCTGTGTTGATGCAGAGCCACTTTCGATTTTTTTCGCTACCAGCTTGTTTATTTGCAGCGACTTATTCGCGCCTGACGGGCGCTCCCACGGATTAAATTTTTATTTTTGAGCGCTTTTTGTGGATACCTCACCCATGGCTCTTGCAAATCCGGCATATCAATTGCCGATAAATCTTCAGCTCATTGAAAAGATTTCAAGCCAGCATCGCATCGAAAAAAATGCGCGCCAGTTTGTCCGGAGTAGTGCGCAGGATGGTCGGGTTAACTTGCATATGGAATAAGCCGGTATCGGGGTGCGGGTGGGGAAGCATAAGGCCATGCTTCAGCGCTCGCTCGATAAAGGCATCCGGTGTTACGCCGGATATCGAAAGCAAAAACCGGCTAGTGCCATTCGGAACTTTTTCAATCTTGAAGCGCGAGTCCGGTTGCAGCAATGCGATCAACTGCTCCGTTGCACGCCATGATTTGGCGTAGTCTGCTTCGTAGCTGTCAACGTATTGAGAGACCACGGCAATTTGCGGCCAGGCATGCGGCAAGGAGCCGCCAAACATTCGACGCGTGTGGAACATGCCTTCGATAAACTTCGCATCACCGGCCAGCATGGCGCCGGAGGCGCCGTTGAAATGTTTCCAGAGCGAAACATAGACGCTATCAAAAAGCGCCGCGTAATGTTTGATGCTTTTGCCGGAGTGAAAGGGAAGATTGAACATGCGCGCGCCGTCAAGATGCAGGCGGATGCCATTTTCGCGTGCGTAGCGGCTTATCTGTTCGAGTTCGGCAAACTCAACCATCGCATGATTTTGTCTGCGAAGCGGACTTTCGATGGATATCACGCCGACTTTCATTTCGACACGACCGGTGGCAGAGCGTTCGACCCATTGCCGAATTTCCGCCAGTTCGATTGTGCTGCGACCTTGTGCCAAGGGAATCAGATTCAAAGCGCTGAGGGTTTCTGCGCAATCACCACTGTCGTTATAGAAATGGCTTTCCGCCTGGACCAGAACACGACGATCATGGCCAGCAAGTTTCCTGACCGCGAGATGGTTTGCTAACGTGCCGGTGGGTACAAACATCGCGGCTTCTTTGCCGAGAAGCTGTGCGAACTTCTGCTCCAATTCGGCAACTGATCCTCCATTGGAGTAATAGTCGGCTTCAAACGATGGACTCGATGCTGCCTTGTGTAGCAATGCCGAATAGTCGAGCGGATTTAATCCCAAACCGTCTGAAGTGAAATCAATCATCTTCGATATGCCCGCAGGCGTATCTGCCAAAGCAGTGCTCGCAAGGCTTTGTGAAAAGACCGGAGCAGCTGCCGCGAGTCCGCCGGCAGCGAGAAAATGACGACGATCCATGCAGGTATCCTTATGCTTTATGACAAGTCAGTGCAAAGAATACCTTTCGCAATGCCTGCTTGTCATTTAAATGAAAAAAGACTTGCAACAAGAAAAAAGGCGGCCGAAGCCGCCTTGTGCCAGTCACGTAAAAAAATATCAGTTCGGCAATAAAACTTTGTCGACGACCAGAATCACACCGTTTTTCTGGTAGACATTACTGATCGTGATTTTGGCGACATTGCCTTTGGCATCGGTGACTTTCAGGTCATTGCCTTTGCCGGAAACAGTCAGTTCTTCACCTTGTACGGTTTTCAATATGGCCTTGCCACCACCGGCTTTGATCTGTGCATTCAGTGCTTTGCTGTCGAGTGTGCCTGATACCACGTGATAGGTCAGCACGGCGGTGAGTGTTGCCTTGTTTTCGGGTTTCAGCAAAGTGTTGACAGTGCCTGCGGGCAGGGCTGCAAACGCTGCATTGGTGGGAGCAAATACGGTGAAGGGTCCGGCGCTTTTCAATGTATCCACCAAACCTGCTGCCTGTACTGCTGCAACAAGGGTGGTGTGCTCTTTTGAATTGACAGCATTGTCGACGATGTCTTTGCTTGGGTACATTGCAGCACCACCTACCATAGGATTCTTGGCTTGCATTGAACCGGCGACAGCCGTGGTCGTTAAAGCGATAGTGATGGCAATGGCAGAAGCGAGCGTACGTAATTTCATTTGAACTCCAATCATCATGTGAGGGGGATTAACGAATACACGGATATGTAGATGTGTTGATTCGCGTCACCACATTAGAGCCACAGCAGTCACTGTGTGGTGAAAAATTCCGCCTCGTTTTCCGTTAATTATGTGAAATCATCACGTGATGTTCGCATGACTGTGATGTCTGTGAGAAAAATATGCTGACCTGTAACATGATCTTCATCCCCTGCGTTTTTCCGTAACATTTGCTTATTGTTTTCACAGGGTGAGGCGCTCAGAGCAATTTGGTCTTGAGCTTCTGTGCCACGACCTTATGTTAGGGCTTGTGGCAGATTCATATGCGCGTGGTGTATTTCATGGCCGGTATTTTTACGTTCTTCATAATGCTGGCCGTGATCATGAAAAAAAGGGTTTATAAAAAACAAGCCATACCTGCAGAATATGCAGGCTTAATCAATCCGATAAACGCGCGCTTTCGGCAAATCCTCGTCAACTTGCAGAAACCAGCGGCCGGCAATGCCTGGTACGACAATAATCGCAGGCGACTGCAGCGGTTTGCGCAACTTCATGCTGCCCTTGAGCACTTTCCATTTCTGGCCATTCTCCAGTTCGAACACGGTGTCCACTTCCCATCCACCAACTTCACCTATCAGGCGACTCTTGATCGGTTGGTCATTTAAGCCGATGTAAGAAGTGCGGTTTGCATCGTCTTTACGCCGTAACTGTTCGATTTCCGAAACCTTTTTCGAATCATCACGCAGTAATTGGTTTAGACGTTCCAGTTGGCCGGGTGACAAGCTATCCAAACCGGTTTCGCGTAATTGCTCAGCGGAGAGCCTCTTTTCGATATTCACATAGTCCTGCGCAGCCGTCAGCGACAAACTCGTAAACAACAATATTGCAAACAAGGTGATCTTCATAAATGTAGGCGTCCAGACTCTATGTTTTAACAGCCTAGTGTAGTTTTGCTTTATGACAGTAATGCGACTGCTGGCTGTGATACAGAGTCAAGACTGGGTTAAAAATAACCCAGCAGAGCATCATTAAAACTGAATGATTTTCCGTGGTGATATTCGAATTCTCGCTTCCCGTATAAACCCGTGTCCGCTATGCGATCACAAAAGCGTTCAATTAAAAGCCGCTTTACTCAGTATGGATGCCAGTTAATTTCTCAGCAGTATTTTCAATGCTGATGGTTTTACTCGTGCTTTTTTTAGGGATTTTGCAGTTATCGCATTTCCCGCGCGATGAAACGGTGGTCTTGAAATATTGCGTGCAGAACGTCCCCCCAAACCATGCAGGAGAATTACATGTCAGCGCCAAATTTAGAAATTAGCGTCCAGCCTACCGATGGAACGCATTTGTTTTATCTTCCCATCGCGGCCAAAGCCAAGGGCGAATCCGAATATGCAAAAATAGTGTTTAGTCTGAGATTGAAGAATATCGGCAATACCGATTTGACACTCAAGGACATCGTTTTTTCCTATCCGAATTCCGATCACGATGATTCGGAAATGAAAGGCGTCAAGATTGCAGTCGATCCGGCAGGCGAGGACGATCCAAACGATGGTGTCATCAAGGCCGGTACTACTGCGACCTGGTCGAATGGCGTTGTGGATTTGGACGTCAGCGAAGCGGGCGAAAATTCGATTCGCAACGATGTCTATCTTCCGACCCCGGTCCCCTCGTCGATCTCGATAAAAGTGTCCTGCCATGGCTACACCGAGCCAAAGAAGATTACGATGGATCTTATCCCCTACATCGACCCGACCGGTTTTGGCGCGCTGCGCCTGCCGATCAGCCATGTGGATCTTGATGCAGGCGAGTATCTGGTAACTTCGGGCAAACATTGGGCCAATGGTGGCGCTAATGGCACCCAGATTTATGCGCACGACATAGGGGTGCAGGCCAAATTGAGCGGTGATTGGACTTCATTGCATGATGGCATTACCAAGGCAAAAAATTCCGACTACCGTATCTGGGGCAAGCCTTTGCGTGCAGTGGCAAATGGTGTCGTCGAATCCTGCGAAGACGATTATGAAAACAATGCCTTCCCCGGTGCGGAACGCCCCGCAGGAACACCGGGTACCGGGAATTCCATGACCATCCGTCATGGCAATATCACGGTGATATACGCGCATCTGCAAAAGGGCAGTATTCCCGATACATTGAAAGTAGCGAACGCCTCCGTGAATGCAGGCGAAATTATTGGATTGGCAGGAAACTCTGGTCGATCTGATGGACCGCATCTCCATCTTGAAGGGCGCGATACCGATACCAATACCTTGCGTGGTTTGCCGTTTCGTATGGGTTCGGTACTCGAACGCGACAAGATAAATGCCGATCAGAGCGGCCCCTGGGTAGCGCTGACCGCCGATGGTATTTGTCAGGACAAAGTGGCGATCAGACCAGGCTGGCGATTTGGTCCGCTGGGTCATACGTTCACGGAATTTGAAATGGCAGAGATTGTCGCCGAGGTTTTCGGCGGTGTTTCACAAGGTGGCGACGGCTTCGTTATCGTGGGCGGAAAGTTATACAAGGTTCCGCCTCGCACACCGAAATGGAAATTGCTCGATGCGGTGGTGTCGCTGACCGAAAATTCGCGTGATGCCAGAAAGATGGCCGAGATCGGTAAAACAATAGAGCAAATCGGTGCAGAGATAGCAGGAACGCGATGAATCCTGACAAATAGAATGCCGGGTCGAATTAATTCGACCCGGTTATTGAGTTTCTGCGATATTCAAGCGACGCTGGAAACTTCTTTCACCACGGCCGCCGTTGTCGATGCATTGGCATGGCGCGCGACATCGGCAAGCGAAACAATTCCTATCACTTCACCTTCGGCATTCACTACCGGCACGCGACGAATCTTGTTGGCTTCCATCAATTCGCAACAACTCTGGATGCTCGCTTCGGATGTCACGGTAATGCAAGGTGAGCTCATGCAATCACTGGCATAGGCTTCTGCCGAGTTCAGACCTTTCGCGACAATCCGGGTGGCGATGTCACGATCCGTGATGACGCCTGCGAGTTTACGAGTCGCCATATTTTGGACGACCGGGATTTGCCCACAATCATTATCGACCATCATGCGGGCCACTTCGACAAGACTTGATTTTTCTGTGCAGCACACGGG
>JBOHYH010000132.1:0-23257 GCA_050737775.1 Arenimonas sp. | reverse complement strand
CCATGCCACTGAGCAACAGCAAATGCTCGTTTCCGCCTAGAAATGGTCTGTTGAAATACTCTGGCAGCAGACGTTTTATGAAGAATCGCTCCATCGGCCCGTCTTTGCGCCAGCGGAAATTGCGGGCGGTGCGCAGGCGATAACGATTGTCCGGCAGCAATTCAATTATGCCCAGACGGTCCAGTTTTGCCAGCACGCCAATCCATTGCGGACGGGTGAAATCATAGCGGGCCAGCACCTCTTCTTCTTTCCAGCGATTCAGCGTCAGGTAAAGACCCAGCAAATACGGCGGGTTTTCGACTAGAAGTTGTTCTGTTTCTTCACTTAGCTCGGCCAGCGGCGGCGGCCCGCCGCTTTTGGTTTCAGTCGCCAGCTCCGACAGACCGACATCGAGCACCGTACAAATTTCTTCGAGCCGAGCCAGACTGATCGCCTGCTGCGAGAACATCCGCTTTACTGCGGCCTCGCTCAGATCAAGCTGTTTCGCCAAGGCTGCATACGTAATGCCTTGGGCTTTCAGCAAGCGCTTCAGCGCTGCGATTAATTCGATTCTAAGGCTCATGGGTAGCGTTTTTAAATACGTTTGAGGTAATAAGCCTAGCCTTTGTCTAATTAATTTGCGAGTTTTTCTATTCGAGCTAGCTTCAGGCCTGTATGGAGAACCTTATGAAAAAATTATTACTCGCTAGTCTTTTCGTCTTCGCACTGCCTGTGGCTGCCGAACCACAATCTGACACCCCTAGCCAGGCTTCCGCCATTTCACTGGCGCCATCGGTTGAAATCACTGCCGCCAGTTTGAAGTTAATCCCCGCCGGATCAAGACTGATCGTCAAATCCTTCAGGCCGATCGGTGACTTGATCGAAATTGTTGCGATAAGTGCTGTGACCGGCGCTTCTGTTGTCGTGCATGTTGGCGCTGAAACGCTGAAGTTCGCTGGGTTGGCCGTAGGTGGCGCGCTAGTCGTCACTACCGTCAGTGCCGGTTTTTTATTGATGGCAGGCAGCGAAGCCCTTGTGTTTATACCGAATGATATTTGTCGATCGCATATTCATCATCGGAGACTGTGAGAATGAAGCAGTTACTGATTCTTTTCATAGTCATGCTTTCCCAGCCAGTTTTCGCAGGAACCCAATGTTCGGAAAAAGCGGCAAGCCCGCGCGCCATTACCACGGCAGCAGAATCCGCCCAGCGCGTATTGCAGCAACTCGAAAAAAACGATGCCCCCGTAGCCATGCTGGCACGTCATGGCACTAATCTTGAAAAATACGGATTGCATTACTCGCATATCGGATTTGTCGTGCGCGATCATGCGGATGGCCGGTGGACCGTTGTGCACTTGTTGAATCAATGCGGTTCGCAACGCTCGGATATTTATGCCCAAGGTCTGGTGAATTTTTTTCTGGATGACTTGCAAAGCCAGGACACCCGCATTGTCTGGCTTAAGCCGGAACTGGCAGCGCGAATGTCAGTAATATTGAACACGAAGGCGAAATCGGTGTTTGACTCCAATTACAACGTGATTGCACGTTACGATTCCAAGCACTACCAGAACTCCACCGCCTGGGTTTTGGACATGTTGTCGGTAGCGCAATTACCTGCCAGCCAGCTGTTAAAGCGCAGCAACGCGCAAGCACTAGAGAAAGCACAGGGGTTCACCCCGGATGTCATCCATATTGATTACACGCAACGTATTCTCGGCGGATTATTTTCAGCGAATACTGTTTTTACCGATCACTCTGTCGGGGCGCGCTTATCCGGTGAATACAAGATCGTCACGGTACGTTCCATTTTTCGCTATCTTGAACAATTGGACGCCATCAACCGGCAATGGGAATGGAGAAGTGGTCGCGAAACCAAGACCCCGTGGCCCGCGTAAGGGGAAACTTCAAATATTTGCCGAGCAAACATATTCACTTCTGACAACAAAAAGGAAACCGCCATGCTCAACTCAGCCACAATGTTTGCATTGATATTACTGGCATTAATTTCGATCAATATCACCGCAATTTACAAAAGTCGAAAAGGTCGTACCCGCATGCATTCGCTCGCCTTTATGTCAGGTGCTGCGGGTTTATGTGGACTCCCGCTTACGATCATTGCGGCGCTACCACTTGCATTGCAATTCCTCACGCCTGCAAATGGCTCACCAGAAGCCATGATGTTTTATTCGATCAGCCTCATTACTTTATTCGCGAGCTTGTCTTCAGCGATAACCAGTATTTTGTTGCAAATTCAACACCAGGAAATCCAAACTCTTCAATGAGCAATAATTCATGAATACAAAAAAAATCCTGTGCCTGACGATAGGCTTTTTTGTCTGCTATTTCGCAATCGGTATTCCATATTGGCAGCTCCCTTACTCGGGAGTTTCACTGCCCGACTCGCTCTACACGATCGGACTATTACTGACCTTTATCGGCGCCATCGTTTTTTGCATTTATAACATCGGCTTTCTTTGGTCTGCCGCTGTATTTGGCTGCTGCGCACCTGCTGTGGTTGCTACACGCATCATCATTGATACGGCGCGGGACGGCAGCACACATAATCTATTTCCGTTTGAAATAGCCATCGCCGTCATCGTCGGTTTTTCCATAGCAGGTTTCGGCGCCATGCTGGGTACGTTGGCTCGAAAAATTGCAAAGCGCATTTCAACAAGCTAGATAGTGCAGGAGGAGACAATGTTCAAAGGGCTCGGAATACTTCTTGCTATCTACACGCTCTACGCCATCAGCCAAGGCGAGGTTTTCGCCAAGTCCGGCGTCTGGGGCAATACGATTTCAAAAGTGGATTCGCCCAACTATTTTTGGGCCGTGATAACCGTTTATACCTTGCTGAGTATCGCGTTAATCACGGTATTCTAGGTGCGCTCAAGCGCACCGCACAGTCACACGAATATAAACTCAGGGAATCAAAGTCGTCATTACGTGGCTTACGTAAGCCTCAAATTCATCATGATGCAATCGCGGCTGCGCCAACTGTAATGACAATTGCAAAAAACCGACATAAGCCGAATAAGTAAGTCGTGCCCGCTGCTGCGCTTCAAGACGCGGCAAACCTGCCTGACGAAAACTGGCGGTCAGATAATCCAGACGTCGCTCCGACACGCGCGCGAGTACCGGCTGCACGGCCGGATGGTCGAGCGCTTTCAGTAGTTCGCTATAAATAATATGTGTCTTGTATTCATGCGCGACCAATAAAAACAAATCACGCAAGCGTGCTCGCGGATCGGAAACAGCTTCCAGTTTTCCGAATACGGCTTCCTGCTCCATCATTTCCCAGCGTTCGAGTGCTGCAACTAAAAGCGCATCACGTGAAGGGAAATGCCAATAGAAACTTCCCTTGGTCACACCAAGACGTTTTGCCAAAGGTTCCACTGCCACGGCAGCCAGACCACTTTCAGCAATCACATCCAGGGCAGCCAAGGCCCAGTCTTCAGCACTCAGGCGGGCAGGCTTGTCCATTTTTTCAGTTTTTTCGAGTTGATTAACCATACGGTGCATAGTTTAACGGTACGGGCCGGTTATGACGAAATGAGGATTTCTTATAAACCATACGCTCAGGTATTGACAAGGTCAAATGGTCTATAACATACTATTCCGTATGGAACCCTGTGCTCATACTGAAATTGCTATCAATAAGCTTCGCCATCAATGGATGGCCGACGATGGCGTTGCACTGATTGGCGAAGAAGTGCAGGCAGGCAAAGATCCCTGCGTTCTGTTTGCACATGGCTTTGGACAGACGCGACAAAGCTGGACTGGCGCGCAATCGGCTCTGGCAGCGGAAGCTGTTGGATCCATTGCCTGGGATATGCGCGGCCACGGCGAGTCCGCGCGCAATCCTGATGCATTGCATTATCAGGCAGAACAATTCGCTGAAGATGTCCATCTGCTTTCCAGGCAATTCAAACAAAAACCCATGCTGGTAGGCGCTTCGATGGGTGGCCTGACCGGCATGATGGTGCAGGCACGGCACGATGTTTTTTCAGCGTTGATATTGGTCGATGTGACGCCACGCTGGGAAACCGCCGGTGTCGCCCGCATCATGGCTTTCATGAATGCGTTTCCCGACGGCTTTGATTCCTACGAACACGCAGCCGACATCATTGCCAATTACTTGCCACATCGCCGCGAACGTAAAAGCAGCAAGCAATTACAATTTTTATTGCGCGAACAAGACGGTCGACTGATGTGGCACTGGGATCGTCGCATGCTGAAAGAATTCGTCGAACACAGTGAGCATTTGCAGGATGATATCCGCGAAGCTGCACGCCAGATAAAAGTCCCGATGCTGCTGATCAGCGGCGGCAAAAGCGATATTGTCTCGGAGCATACCGTGGCAGATTTCCTGCAGCTCGTTCCACATGCACTTCATCATCACTTGCCAGACGCCACCCATATGGTAGCCGGTGATGATAACGACGCCTTCAACGACACATTACTCAATTTCAAGCGCACACTATCCCAACAGCCTTACGCGGTAACCGGAGTTTCACCATGAGCATCGTTCTTCCCATATTAGTTCTATTGTTGATCACCGGCATTGCGGCCTATCACCGCTTTTCGCTGGCGGTTTTCACTGCCATCGCCGCCACCGCTTTGGTGGCGGTCGGTATTTTCGGTGGCAACTTTATCGCTACCCTTATTTGCGGCGTTTTACTGGCACTGTTCACGCTGCCTTTATTGCTGACACCTTTCCGTCAGCAGTTCATCACGAAGCCTTTGCTCGGTTTCTATACCAAAATTCTGCCACCGCTTTCCGATACCGAAAAAGTCGCTCTTGAAGCCGGTACCGTCGGTTTTGAAGGCGAGCTTTTTTCCGGCAATCCGAAATGGGACATTCTGCTCAAGCAACCGAAACCGGAATTGACTGCCGAAGAACAAGCCTTTGTCGATGGCCCAGTCGAACAAGTCTGCATGATGTGCAATGACTGGGAAACCACGCATGTGCGCAATGATTTATCTCCTGAAATCTGGGAGTTCCTGAAGAAAAACAAATTCTTCGGCATGATTATTCCGAAACAGTTTGGCGGTCTCGGTTTTTCCGCTTTCGCACATTCACGCGTGATCATGAAGCTGGCCTCGGTCTCGGCAACACTCAGCTCCACCGTTGGCGTTCCGAACTCGCTCGGTCCTGGTGAATTGCTGGTGCATTACGGCACCAAGGAACAAAAAGATTTTTACCTGCCGCGTTTGGCTGATGGTCGTGAAATTCCCTGTTTCGGTTTGACCGGTCCAACGGCAGGTTCCGATGCCACTTCGATTCCCGATTACGGCATTGTCTGCGAAGGCGACTGGAATGGCGCGCGCGTACTCGGCGTCAAATTGAATTTCGAAAAACGCTACATCACACTGGCGCCGGTGGCATCGATTATCGGCCTGGCTTTCCGCCTGTACGATCCGAACGGCTTGCTAAGTGATGATAAAGATCGCGGTATCACGCTTGCACTGATTCCACGCAATACCGCCGGCATGGATATTGGTCGTCGTCACTTCCCGCTGAACTGTTCGTTCCAGAATGGCCCTATCTACGGGAAAGACGTATTCCTGCCCTTGTCGCAATTGATTGGTGGTGAGGATTACATCGGCCATGGCTGGCGCATGTTGGTTGAATGTCTGTCGGTCGGTCGTGCGATTACGCTGCCATCGACATCCACCGGCGCCTCCAAACTCGGCGCAGTCGTCACCGGCGCCTACGCCCGTATTCGTAAACAATTTGGTTTATCGATTGGTCGCTTCGAAGGTGTTGAAGAAGCACTCGCCCGCATCGCTGGCAATGCCTATGCTTGCAGCGCGTTGTCACAAGCCACCGCAGCTGCTGTTGATCGTGGTGAAAAACCGGCAGTACCTTCTGCAATCGCGAAATATCATTGCACCGAAATGGCGCGCGAACTCGCTGGCGCCTGCATGGACGTCAATGCCGGCAAAGGCGTGATTCTCGGCCCGAAAAACTATCTCGGCCGTGGCTGGCAAGCTGCTCCGATTTCCATCACGGTGGAAGGCGCGAACATCATGACGCGCAGCCTGATGATCTTCGGACAAGGGGCGATTCGCTGCCATCCCTGGGTATTGAAAGAAATGCAGGCCGCGCAAAATTCGGATGAAAGCAAACGCGTTCCGGAATTCGATAAAAACCTGTTTGGTCATATCGGTTTTGCAATTTCCAATGCGGTGCGCAGCTGGTGGTTTGGCTTGACTGCATCGAAAATCGGTTCGGCTCCCGGCGACGCTTACACCAAGCGTTATTACCGCAGACTCAATCGTTACTCCGCCAACCTGGCCTTGCTTGCCGACACCTCGATGTTGCTGCTCGGTGGCAAACTCAAGTTCAAGGAAAAACTATCGGGTCGTTTAGGCGACGTGCTCAGTCATTTGTATATCGCCAGTGCCATGCTGAAGCGTTATGAAGACGAAGGTCGCCCTGCCACTGAACAACCCTTGCTCGCTTATGCCTTCCATGATTCGGCATTCAAGATTGAACGTGCGCTTTCGGGTGCCTTGCGTAACTTCCCGATTCGTCCGGCAGCCTGGTTGATGTGGCTGCTGGTGTTCCCGTGGGGTCGCCGTGCGCAGGAACCATCAGACCGTCTGGGACGTCGTGCTGCTGCACTGTTGATGTCACCTTGCGACGCCCGCGATCGCCTCGCTGATGGCATATTCCTGACGCCTTGCGAAAATAATCCCGCTGGCCGCATCAATGCTGCCTTGGCAAAAGTGATTCTTGCCGAACCGGTCGAACGCAAATTCCTGAAGGCCTTGAAGAACAGCGATATCGAAGCGCTCGAATTCAAGGATCAACTCGATGAAGGCGTTCGCGAAGGCTGGATTAGCGCCGAAGAAAAAATTCAGCTGGAAGAGCTGCGTGAGCTCACCTGGGATGCCATCTCAGTCGACGATTTCGATCCGTCTGAATTGGTATCAGCGGGTATGCGCGATCTGGATAAACCGCAGGAAAATTATCGCGCGGCATAAGGCTTGATCCGGCACGAACGTAGGGGCGCATGCTTGCGACCGCCATGGATGGCGGGAGTGCCGAAAAATGCAGGAGCATTTTCGGCCTGCGCCCTGAATTCATCGCATCATTAGGGCGCAGCAAGCATGCGCCCCTACGATTGAAATTCCACGAGATTGGTTTATGAACGAAAAAACCTACACCACTTCATTACTTCGCCTCTATCGCAAATTCACGAAATATCCCCTGGGTCACTGGATGTTTACGAAAGCAGTCTGTTTCAAGGCCCCGTATTTCGGAAGTATCTCGCCGAAATTCACACTGCTTGAAAACGGTCGTTGCGAAGCCATCATCAAGGATCGTCGTGCCGTGCATAACCATATCGGTACCGTGCACGCAATTGCCCTGTGTAACCTCGCAGAACTATGCGCCGGCGTAATGACCGATGCGAGTTTGCCGAAAGGCATGCGCTGGATTCCGAAAGGAATGACGGTATCGTATTTGAAAAAAGCCAGCGGCACGCTGCGCGGCATCGCAACGCCGATGATCCCTTTGGAAATACGCGATACCGGTTATGACTTGCCCGTCAATGTCGATGTACTCGATGCATCCGGGGACAAGGTATTCCATGCCGAAATTCGGATGTGGCTAAGCCCGAAACCTTCAAAATAATTATTTAACCGTCTGGCCATGACGGGGTTAGCTGATAATTCGACTATTACGCCTGTCCCGTCTACGGGGCTTAATTTTATTTGATTCCAAGAGAGCGAAATTGGGGCTCATCACGAACCCGATGTTTATAGGTGGTCTTGCTGGTGGGCTTGCAGTGATCGCTTATGCTTTTTTAAAAACTCGTTTCAATTACTCATGTCTTTGTTGCCAACACTTTTTCGCATGCCGCTATTACATCATTCATTTTTTCGGACTTGTCCATGTCGGTATATTTTTCGCGGTAGCGGACCAGGTTTTCCCGACACGATTTACTCTCCAGCAAATACTGTAGCGCTTCTGAATATCCTGACGGAAAATCTCCGACCTGCACACTCTTGCCGCAGCCAATGGCTTCTACCAGCAAGGCACTGATACGCTGCTCGGCGAAAATCGGCAGACTCAACGAAGGCACTCCCGCCATCAGACAGGAACTCAAGGTGCCATTACCTGCATGGCAGATGACAAGATCCGCCTGCTTCAGGACCTGATTCATCTGCACGGACTGCGTCGAAAAAACCAGGCGATCGGAGCTGTATTGTTTGATCAATTCAGGGTCAATGTTTGATACATAGGCAAGAACATTGGCCGATCCTTTCGACAACATTTCAAGTACTTCATTGATCCGGGCATATTCGTTTTTTAAATAGGCAAATACTTTTCTACCATCGAAGTCGTTCCACGTCGGCATGACGCCATAGTCACTTTCGGCCATCTCACCAAGATAATGATGCCGATCTCCAATGCGGTTTTGATAATGGTCCAACTCTTGCCGACACGACAGCAAACAGGCATCTACATCAAACAACTCATGCATGTGTTGCATCGGTTTCGCGCCAATGGTTTTAAGCACAACATTCGATGTATACAAGGCTCGATCTTCGGACTGCTGGTCGAGCTCGGCATTTGCATCTTCCCAAATACGAAAACTCGGCAAGGGTGCGATGGCAGGGGGATGAAAAAAACCGTTGCCGAATGTCATCCGCTTGATGGGGGTGTTACGGACACTCAGTAAACTGATCGGGGCATGATCACAAATCAGCAAATCGGGCTGTACAGCGGCAAACAAGGCATGCCAGCCTCTGACCAGACCGAGTAAGCCTGAAGGATCCAGAAAGCCACAATGAAAAAGCAAATCGCAATAGGTCCGACCGACGTTGGGCTCACGCACGGAGGGCAGCCAGAGTGGCGCCTGAAACCATATGAAAGGGTCGCCAGGTCGCGCCACCTGCTGGATTTTATGAAGCTCGCGGGCAGCAATAAAGACCTGATGGCCGCGTTGGTTGAGTGCACGCGCTATCGGCAGAAATCTGTGTAGATGCCCCAGTCCGCTACCAAGCTCCCAGGCAAATAATATTCGGGCCATAGCGTAGGTGGCATGAAGAATGAGTAATTTTCAGAATAATCTTTCATTCTGTATTCGTCCAGCGAGATCGTAAATGCTATTGCATGAACAATGAGCAGACGGTGGGATTATTTCCGGACAAGCCATTGCTATTTAAAACACTTGGTTTAAGCACTCGCATTGAAACGATGCGCTTCGCCCTATGCGAAGCGCATCTATGGATCATGTATTGCCGTAACCGTATCCGCCATAACCGGGATCTATAATAATGTTCTGATCGTAGCAGCCTATCGAGCTATAGCCGACATGGCCTTCTAACGTACTGTCGGCCAGGAAATAATCCACGCCGCCATTACCGTTGTGGCTTTGTACACCAGCACTGAACAATACTGAATTACCTTCAAAATCATACCCGACGCCCAACTCGCCTTGCGTACAATCGTTGCCATCGAACCCTTTAAGCAACAAGGATTTCCCGCCGCTGGTATCAATCCGGAAACTGATATCTGCACCATTCACGTCATTGTCATCGTCGATACTGGCGTGACGATAGCCGAGCGTAAACGTGGGTTTGAATCCCTTGCCAAATTTGATGTGGATACCGGCGTAAAATTCACCATCGGATTCGGCTTGCGCCGAACTGACGGTCAACGCCGACGCAAGAGCAACGGCGATCAGACTGTATTTTAATTTTGTTTTGTATTGCATATGCATCTCCCTGTAGATGTTCACGAGCTATCCGTGTTAACCCCAAAACCCGATGTAAAAACAAATTCCGCCAAAGCGGCAGTACTGCCAAACGCACTACCGGGAACCCCGATAGCCAAAAACAAGCCTCTCACGTTATAGAAACGGAATTTCCGGTCCGGACCGGACGAGACATCTGCAATTAAACGCAGGCTTGATTGTCGAACGTCGGTTTCCGCCCAATCCGGCAAATAGGCCTGAACACATAAACGGCCCAGGATGGAGTTCGAAGGCATAGACAAGGAAATTGCCGCTTTCCACCTTCTTGTCGGCCCAGGCTTCAGGTCACAGATTGCGCGTGGGTATAAACACTCATTTGCTCGCCACGGGCAAAACAAATCAGCGTAATACCGCAGTTATCGGCCAGTTGAATTGCCATCGAGGTCGGGGCTGAGATGGCAACGACCGTGCCTATGCCTGCCATGGCGGCTTTATGCACCAGTTCGTAGGAAGCACGCGAACTAAGCACCAGAAAGCCAGCACCTAGCTTTTGTTTTGCCAGAGCGCCGATCAATTTATCCAGTGCGTTATGGCGACCAACATCTTCCCGCACCAGAATTCCGTTGGCATGTATAAAGCCTGCTGCATGCACGCCGCCGCTTTGCTGATTCAGCGGTTGGCATTCGTTCAACGTCTGGATACCTGAACTGATGGCATGCAAACTGATTGTTTGATTTGGACTGACTCTGGGTGCCGGCCTTAAAGCTGTCTGCAGCGATTCCACGCCACACAGACCACAAGCACTGGTTCCGGCGATATGGCGTTGCCTGTCGCGTAAGGAATCGAATCGCGACTGCGAAATGGCCATCTCGATACTTAAACCCAAATCGCTTTGTATTGTTTCAACAAAGGAAAACTGCTCGGGATTTTCGACAATGCCTTCGCTTAATGAAAACCCGAGTGCAAAATCTTCCAGATCCGTCGGTGTTGCCATCATCACTGCGTGCGAAACACCATTATAAAGCATCGCTATGGGTACTTCTTCGATCACATTGTCATCAAATTCGCTGCGTTGACCATGATCAATGCGAATCGCTTTTCGTGTCTGCAATGCGTTCGGCATCAATAATGGGCCACTCATGAGGCAAGAATCTCGGATGCACTTAAAGACAGCCTGACTGGAATCGATTTCGACGTCGGCGTGCCGGCGCGTTCTGCAGTGCTGTCGAGTGGCACTAGCGGATTGGTTTCCGGAAAATAACTCGCAAGGCAAGCTTCCGGAATATCGTACTCGACCAGAAGAAAACCCTGCACGCTGCGTTCACCATCATGCCAGACCGATGTTATATCGACCAGCATGCCCGCTTGCCAGCCAAGTTTTTCCAGATCCTTCGTGCAAATAAAGCAAACACGCCGATAACCATGTACGCCACGATAACGATCATCCAGGCCATAAATCGTGGTGTTGTATTGATCATGCGAACGTACCGTCATCAAATTGAACAATCCATTTTCGGATTTTGCTGGAACGCAATTCAATGCATGCGAATAAAAATTGGCACGGCCGGAGTTCGTAGGAAATTTCCGATGACGGCCCGGGTGATAAAGATGAAAGCCACCCGGCACCCGAACGCGCGAATTGAAATTCTCGAATCCGGGGATAACCGCGGCAATACGGTCACGAATGTGATCGTAATGCTCAACCAGTTGCAGCCAGGGCGTCTTGCTTTTCGGCAACGTCAAAGCCGCCAGACGCGCAACGATAGCAGGCTCGGAAAGCAAATGTTCGGAAGCCGGCGCTTTCATGCCGGACGACAGATGTACCATGCTCATTGAATCTTCCACGCTCACCGCTTGATTGCCGGAAGTCTGCGAATCAATTTCGCTGCGACCCAGGCACGGCAATATCAGAGCTTGCCTGCCATGCACCAAATGCGAGCGATTGAGCTTGGTCGACACATGCACGGTGAGATCACAGCGACGCAAGGCTTCAGCCGTGCGATGGCTATCCGGCGTGGCTGCCGCAAAATTACCACCCATTGCGAAAAACACTTTCGCCTTGCCTGCCAGCATCGCTTCAATGCTGGCGACGACATCAAAGCCGTTTTTTCGTGGCGGTTGAAAATCAAACTCGGCAGCGAGCCGATCCAGAAATTCCGCGCTGGGTTTCTCGTAAATGCCCATCGTTCGATCACCCTGCACATTCGAGTGACCGCGTACCGGGCATGGGCCGGCGCCAGGCTTGCCGATATTGCCTTTCAACAACAGACAGTTCATCAACATTTGTATGGTGGCAACACTGCGTTGATGCTGCGTAATACCCATGCCCCAGCAAAAAATCGTTGCCTTGCTAGCATTGTAAATGTGGGCAGCTTCTTCGATCTGGATTTTCGTCAATCCGCACTGTTCGACAATGTGCTGCCAGCTTTCGGCCCGGACATCAGCCAGTAGTAATTCAAACCCTTGCGTATGCTGCTCAATAAAAGCCTGGTCGATCTCGCCGTTTTCGAGCAATGCTTTTATCAAACCTTTTACGGCCGCCAAATCACCGCCGATTTTGAGCTGGTAATAATTCGAGGCAATCGGCGTGCTGGATCCGGTCAACATATCCCTCGGGCTTTGCGGATTGGCGAAGCGCTCCAAACCGCGCTCACGCAAGGGATTGAACACCACGATACGGCACCCACGTTTGGCAGCACTGCGCAGTTCACCCAACATGCGCGGGTGGTTGGTACCGGGGTTTTGTCCAAAAATAAAAATCGCTTCGGCTTGTTCAAAGTCTTCCAGCAATACCGATCCCTTGCCGCTGCCAATCTGTTCGGTCATGGCTACACCGGAAGCCTCATGACACATATTTGAGCAATCCGGCAAATTATTGGTGCCGAATTCGCGCACAAAAAGTTGATACAGAAATGCCGCTTCGTTGGATGTACGGCCCGAGGTATAAAACAAAGCTAGGTCCGGATGCTCGAGCGCTTGTAGCTGATCCGCAATCAATTGGAATGCATCATCCCAGGCGACAGGAATGTAATGATCCGTAGACGGTTCATAGCGCATGGGTTGGGTCAAACGACCCTGGGCTTCCAGCCAGAGATCATTCTGCTGTGATAATTCGCTGACGGTATGACTCGCAAAAAATTTATTCGTAACGCGTTTGGCAGTCGCTTCGGCAGCGACTGCTTTCACGCCGTTCTCGCAAAATTCGAAAGTCGAGTTTGGATTGCGATCAGGCCAGGCACAGCCCGGGCAATCAAAGCCCTCATTTTGATTGGTGCGGAGCAAGGCTTTTGCGCCGCGTGTCACGATGCCTTCGTCGCGCAGAGCCTGCCAGGAGCGTTTTAATGAATCCCAGCCACCCGCAGGTTTGGCGTACGGCTTGATGGAGTGATCCGACATTTCCGTTACTTCAAATATTCCGAATGGAAGCTTGCCAGTAATTTACTTTCTGCATCGTATAGCTCCAACGTTTCACCTTTGATTGCAAAACGTGCGGTGTCGGCGATGACTTTGAAAAAGGCGGCCTGCTGTTGCATCGGCTCTGGTTCACACATCATTTTTGTCGACATGGCAACGGAAAATTTTATTGATGCTCCCTCGACGCTATAGCTTGCAGAGCCCTGATTGCAAGCAGTCACGATGCGGGCACTGGACTCTTCCGAGGCCAGTGTCAACGAAGCCATACGCTGGCCTTCCCGAGTCTGAACCGGCTTTCCATTCAAACTTGTTAATTTCCATAACGTATTACGCAACTCGGCCGTCGATGCGGTTCCGGCATCGCTTGCAGACGTACTTTGGCAAGCGGAGGCCAATAGCATCAATACAACAAGGCTCAAATGAACAAGTTTTTTCATGGTATACCTCGACAAATTATGCGTTTACGCTAACACAGAAATTATTATGCCGATGCGTTCAACGCGACCGCTTCAGGTAGCCGCTTTATTTTTCTGTTTCCATTTGGACAATACCGCAGCTTCACGTTCTGCACTCAAACCTGCACCGGGCTTTGCGTGACGCTCGGTCGGCAAGCTATTCCAGTAGGCGAGCGTATCGCGAACGGTGCTATCCAATGAGCGATACATCAAGCCGGCAGCCAGAGCTTTGCTGGCACTACGCTGGCCAAAGCCGGCTTCATCGCCATGCGCTGGAATCCAGCAAGGCAAATCCATCCATGCCCCCACATTGTTTTCGGCAAGAAAATCAGCCGGCACCCATACCGGTTTGCCCGCTTTTGGCGATGCTTTCAGGCAGGCATCGATGAGCTTGCCCATCGTTAAGCTTCCCGCCTGTGCATCGGCATTGAATATTCCGATATTTTTTTGTTCGATCAAGTGCAACAAGAAATTTGCCAGATCTCGCACATCGATAAATTGTGTCGGCGCGTTCGGTGATTCGGGTGCAAGAATATCGCCACCGCGAGCAACGCGTGTCGGCCAATAGGTAAATCGATCTGTGCTATCGCCAGGCCCGACGATCAATCCCGGACGAACCACCGTGACCTTGCCGGGCATAGCAGCTTCAGCGGCTTTTTCTGACAAAGCTTTTAAACCGCCATAGGTTTCATTGCTCACTTTATCGACCGTCGGGTCGGGCAATACGATCAACTCCGAATTTTCATCCAGGCCGGGCCTGTCCATTTTTGCGTAAACCGAAATCGTGGAAACAATCAGATATTGCTGCACCGCTTGTTTTAACAGACTGGCCGAACGGGTGACGTCTGCTGGCAGATAGGCCGAGGTGTCCAGTACCGCATCCCAGCTTTTATCGTTCAGAGCGGACAAATCGCTTTTGCGATCACCCTGCAATTGTTCGATGCTTTCGTAACGAGAATCCTTGAAGCGGCCGGGATTGGTCTTGCCGCGATTGAACAGGGTCAACTGATGCCCCTTGTTCAAGGCTGCCTCGACAAAATGCGGACCCAGAAAGCCGGTTCCCCCCATCACCAAAATCCGCAATGGTTTGCCGCCCATAGTCGTTTTACCGATGGTTTGCGAACCTACCGCAAGTGCTGCAACAGCAGAAGTTCCAGCAATGAAATGGCGACGAGAAATCATGATGGTGCTCCCTGTCAAATACTGCCCAGCTTGGGCTCAAACAGCCCGCCTGCCATGCGCCAAAGGTCATGTTGCAGATCAGGTTGGCTCTACCTCAGGCGAGCCACGGTCATTACCGCCACCAGCAATGGCTTTTCTTGCATTGCTCGCCAACGCTTCGTATTTGGCACGGAATGCATCGAGGGTTTTTTCATCGAGCTCTTCCAGATCCAACAAGGCGTTGTGGGCACCTTCCATACAACGAATCAATTCATCCAGCTTTATCTGAATTGCCTGCGTGTCGCGATTTTGGGTGTTTTGTATCAGGAAAACCATCAGGAAAGTAATGATGGTTGTCGTGGTATTGATTACCAATTGCCAGGTATCGCTGTAGTGGAATACGGGGCCGGTTATCAACCAGATAAAAATAAGCAGCAGCGCCAGGTTGAAACAAGCCGCGCGCCCGGTAAAACGCGCAGCCGCTTTGGCCATGCGGGTGAAAAATCCAGGCTGGCTCATGGTGTATTTCCCTTGATGGATTGCAAACGCAAATAGGATATTTCCGGCGGTACACCGAAGCGTACCGGCAAGATACTGGTGCCGATTCCGGGCGTGACAAATAGATGCCGGTCATTCTCAATGACATGACCGATGGCGTAACGTTTACCGTATTTCGAAGGAACGACTGCCCTGCCTATGAAAGGCAAGTTCACTTGTCCGCCGTGGGTATGGCCGGCAATCAATAGGGAAAATCGATTTTTTCTAACATCGGGAAAAACATCGGGGTTATGGGTAAATACCAAGCTCGATGCATTGGCTGGCACCATGGAAAAGGCTTCTTGATATTCAAGTTTACCTTCGGTGTAATCGCTCAAGCCCACCAACCAGAATTGACATTGGTTTTTCGTGACAGGTATTGCGCGATCTTCCAATACCGGAATACCAGCATTTTCGAATGCCGCTTGCACTCGCTTGCTATCAAGCCAGGCGTCGTGATTGCCGAGCACGGCATACACTTTTGTATGGAGCAATAATGGTTTTAGATGCTGCGCTAATTCTTCCGGCGCAATAAAACTGCCGCCGAGCACTTCCTGAATGACAAAATCGCCCGGCAACAGCACAAGATCTGGCTTTTGTTTCTGGATCATCGCCACCATGCTGTCAATTTTGTCCAGACCGATATAGGGCGCACCGGCATGGATGTCTGAAACCACTGCGACACGATAATCAGCGCAAGCCTCAGGCCATTCCGGCAATCTGAACGTGTAATCTTTTTCGGTCAGGCGTGAGGGCTCCCAAACAAAAGCCCACACAGCCAAAATAAAACCCAGCAACAAAAAAAATCTCAGCGTATGTGAAACTATTTTTTTTGCCTTGGCGGACATCGGTCAGGAATTGTCCACACGTAGATTTTCCTGCTGCTTTCCCACTTTCCATGCGCCGAAACTCAGGCCCAGAGCCACCAGAATGCCGACACCAAATACCGCGACCGAGCCGAAAGCGGAAATAAATTTATGCAACCAGACAAAGGTCAGATCACCGCCACGGTAAATGGCCGTATCAATAAACGCTTTCGCCTTGTAACGGGTCTCGCGATCTACTCGCGTGTAGATAGTCTCACGCGCGGGTTTATTCAATGAAAACTCTCCTGCGCGCGTAACGATTTGCACTATCGCCACCAATATCGGCAAAGGGGCTGCCGCGAGCAGACAATAGCCCAAGGTAACGGCCACCGCGGGCAGCAATAATAATGGCCTGACACCGAAGCGAAACAGCACAAATGGCGCAATGAATAACTGTATGAACAGGGTTACTGCATTAATCCAGAAATCGATATTGGCGTAATAAGCCGTACGTGCTTCATCATTAACGATTTGTTTCGCGATGATGGCCTGTTCGTTATACAACAAGGTGCCGACACCAACACCGAAAAACATCAGGATCGCCATGTATCGCAATAGCGGCGAATGCATCACGATGCGAAAACCTGCCCAGAAACTACCGCCGATTGCGACATCGTCATTATTCTGCTTTCGCAATTGTTCAGCACGTTTCGCATAACGACGCAAAAACAGAATACAAACAAGACAAATACTCAGGAAGAAAATCGACACCAGCAACAGTTGCGACACTTGCAGGTGTTTGGACAGGAGCTTGGTCAACATGGGGCCGGCGATCGCGCCCAGGGTGCCGCCCACACCTATATAACTATAGAACAAACGAGCGGCCTGTTCGGTATAGATATCGGACATGAAGCTCCAGAATACCGAGACGGCGAATAAATTAAAAACGGCAACCCAGATAAAAAACACGGCACCGCGACCGGCAATTTCCTGATCGAAAACCGCGTAGAACCCGAACAAACATAAAATGAAAACGCCATAAATAAACGGTAAAAAAACACGGCGCGGATAACGGCTGACCAAGGCACCGTAAACTGGCTGCAATATCAACATCGAAATGAATGTACCGGTGAACAATATCTGTAAAGTTAAATCGCTGAGGGCCAAGCCATGTGTCGATGACCAGCTGATTAACCACTGGGGAAAAACCGCCTCTACCTCGGGACTCGCACCGAAAGCATCGCGTACCGGTCGCAGCAGGTAATAACCGCAGAGCAAACAGAAAAAATAGATTGCCGAGATAAGCAATGCCGGCACTTCGGCCATCGCTTTCCTGAGATCTTGCCAGCCTAGACGCTTGCTTTGTTCTTGCATCCTGCGGTCACCGTCACACAATGAGGGCTAAGCTTAGCCGAAAGGCCAATTTTTAGCCTAATCGAGCAATTACTCTAGCCCAAGCGCCTAGCCTCGCTGCGTTAAGGAATAAAGACAGAATGCCTGTGTACGATTACATCATTGTGGGTGCCGGTTCTGCCGGTTGCGTGCTGGCCAATCGCCTGAGCGAAGACCCGAATATCAGCGTGTGTTTATTGGAAGCGGGGCCAAGCGACTGGCATCCCTTCATCCATATGCCGGCCGGCCTGGCCAAATTGGTCGGCAAGAAAGGGGTGAACTGGGATTACAGCACTGCACCCGACCCGCAAATGAATAATCGTTCGATGTGGTGGCCGCGCGGCAAAGTGTTGGGTGGTTCAAGCTCGATCAATGCCATGTGTTACATCCGTGGTCACGCAAAAGATTATGACGAATGGGCCGAACTCGGTGCGGACGGCTGGCACTGGAATAATGTCCTGCCGTATTTCAAACGCAGCGAAGGCAATAGTCGCGGAGCATCGGAATTTCACGGTGGCAATGGCCCCTTAGGTGTTTCTGATCCGGTTCACAAGAATGTGTTATCCGAGGTCTTCGTGAAAGCCAGCCAACAGGCCGGTTTTCCGCAAACTTCGGATTTCAATGGCGCCGAACAATCCGGTTTTGGTTTTTATCAAACCACTACCCGTGCCGGTTCCCGCAGCTCGTCCTCTGAAGCGTATTTGAAGCCTATACGCCAACGCCCGAACCTGACGGTCATCACTCACGCCAAAGCCAGTCGCGTTCTATTCGACAATGATAAAGCGACCGGCGTGACTTACAGCGTGAATGAAAAAGGCAAGCATGAAGTTTTCGCGAAGCGCGAAGTCATTCTTTCCGGAGGTGCGATCAACTCGCCGCAATTGCTGATGCTTTCCGGCATCGGTCCGGCAGAGCATTTGCAATCATTCGGCATTGATGTGCTGGTCGATGCTCCCGGTGTCGGCGGCAATTTGCAGGACCATCTGGATGTCTGCACATTGCAGCGCTGTACGCAGAAAGTGACGTACGACAAAACCAACGATATAGCGATCGGGCTGAATTTCTATCTATTCAAAAAAGGCGCAGGCACCAGCAATATTGCCGAAGCCGGCGGCTTCATGCGCAGCAAGCTGGCAGAAGACGAACGTCCGGATATTCAATTCCATTTTGTGCCGGCACAACTGGATGACCACGGACGCAACCGTTTGCCGGGTTTCGGCTATACCTTGCACGCCTGTTTTCTGCATCCAAAAAGTCGCGGCCGCATTTCGCTGGCAAGTGCCGATCCGAATGACAAGGTCAAAATCGAATCGGGCTATTTAAGCGATGCCGAAGGCTTCGACATTAAAGTCATGCGCGAGGCATTGCATTTATCACGCAGAATTCTGCTGCAACAGGCATTCTCGGAATACCGCGGCGAAGAAATATTGCCGGGCGAGCAAGTACAAGATGATGCCGCCATCGATGCCTTCATTCGTCGCAAGGGCGAATCGATTTACCATCCGATCGGCACCTGCAAAATGGGAAGCAAAGACGATGCACATGCCGTGGTGGACTCGCAATGCCGGGTAAAAGGCGTGAAAGGACTTCGCGTTATCGATGCTTCGGTCATGCCCAAACTTATCGGCGGCAATACCAATGCCCCGACCATGATGATTGCTGAACGAGCTGCCGACATGATTTTAGGGAAGGCTCTGCTGTCGGCCTGAGAGGCCGTATCGGGGGCGGCAGGTGCTAAAAAAGCAGCTTTGAGATAGGCTAACGCTACTTTGAGGACCCCAAAATGACACTGAACTCTGCTCGTAAAAGCACCACCCCATTATTCGCCGCAGTACTGGCATTAACTGCCAGCCTTTCTGCCAATGCACAACAGGCTCCTATCGTAAAACTTCCCGGACAAGGCCAGCGCCTGGATTTGGCTGTCGGCGAAGTCATCATAAAATCGAGCAGCGCGGAAACCCAAGGCGCGATTTCACAAGTGATGTTGTTTGAAAAGCCCGGTTACTCGACCACATTGCAGACCAATAGCCGCACCGATATTTCGATGTTGGTACTGGAAGGCGTTTTGACCATGCGTATTCGTGATCAGGTGGTCACTTATCCGGCAAATTCCTTTGTGCATATTCCCAAGGGCACACCGCATGCACACGCCAATCTCACTAATAAACCGGTGCGCTTGTTCATGACCTTTACCCCGGGTGGCTACGAACAGTTTTTCGTAGAGCGTGCCAACGCCACCAAAGCTACCAAGCCTGGAACCCCTGGCTATGCACAAGCGATGCAAGCGCTGACGACCAAATACGGAATCAGCATTGTCGATATGGCGCCATTCAAGAATTTGCAGCGTACCGTCGCACCGCCAGCTAGCAAGTAATTACCAGTCTACGTCTACCAACGCCGGGTGGCATTAAGCCGCCTGGCGTTCTTTATTCTTTTTTCTTGCGCTTGGGTTGCAGCATGGTTCCGGTGCATTTTTTCGAGCCGCACAAACAGGCCCAGAGCTTTTTCAGACGTGCCGTGTGGGCTTCTTCAAGCACAATACCGTAGTTGTAAGTCAGTTCTTCGCCCGGCTTTATCGCACGCATGGCTTCGATGAATACCTTGTCCTGGGTCGGATTGCCATCATCGTCTTCCTCGATCACCGCCTCGCAATTGGGGTCACAGGAATGATTGATCCAGCGTGCATCGTTGCCACCGACGTTGGCATCAATCACAAAATGTTCGTTCAGCGTAAATAAAAACGTATGCCCGGTTTCAACATCATCGGCATAAATGCGATCCACTTGTTTGTGGGTCAGTAAGGAACCCTGATACTGAATCAGGCGAGTACCTTTTTTGATGGGCGCGATGGCGAACACACCATTACCGTGAATCGGCGATAGCCGGGTGATATATAGGCTGGACATGAGAGGCTTCAAAACGACAAGGGCGCTATTGTCGCCGATTGGCGCATATAAGGGCAGTACCAACAAGCTGGCACTGCCGTTTTCATCAAGCTTAATGCTCCACTGGCTATCGGCCATCAAAAGAACGGTCCGCCGCCCGTCCAGAACAGTACCCAGCCAATGCCGAAAGCGGTCCAGAAAAAATGGCGGGCCGATTGCCATAGCTTGACCACGGCTAAAGCACCTAAACCGAGCACTACACAGCGCAATAGAGTTTGTTCTTTCGTGTTTTCCATGAGCTTCTCATTGACGTAATACGGTCTTTTGACCTCAGAAACAGGCTCTCATTTAGCCCGGCAACCTTGTAGTTCCTGTTGTCACCCCTGGGAAGTGACAGTCGTCACCTGAGCCTGAAATCCCTTTGGATTGAAGCCAGGGACTTAAATCAGTACAATTTCGGTACTAATTCAGGATTCGCCATGCTTCGTGTCACCAAACTCACCGACTATGCCACCGTGGTGCTCAGCACCATGGCCGATGCGCCTGAGCGGGTCCATAACGCCACCGAGTTGGCGGAGCGCGCCCATCTGGAGCTGCCGACCGTCAGCAAACTCTTGAAGACCCTGGCGCAGGCAGGCTTGGTACAAAGTTTTCGCGGGAGTACCGGTGGCTATCGTTTGGCGAAGCCGGCCGAGCAAATTTCCCTGATTCAAATCGTCGAGGCCATTGAAGGCCCGCTCGGCATGACTGAATGCAGTGGCGAGCACTCCAATTGCGAACACGAGACCCATTGTGGCGTGCGCAGCAAATGGCTACGTATCAACGATGTGGTCGCCAACGCCTTGCGTGGCGTCAGCCTGGCAGAAATGATGCCGACCGCCGTAAAAAAATCGAATAAAGAAATTCCTTTGCAATTGGCAAAGGCGTGAGGTGACTGATGAATACCGAGAATGCCGAAATTCATAAAGTTCTGGACCGCAAATATAGCGCCGGCTTTATTACCGATATCGAAATGGATTCGCTGCCACCGGGTCTGGACGAAGATGTGGTGCGTTTTATTTCGAAAAAGAAAGACGAACCCGAATGGATGCTGGAATGGCGCTTGTCGGCGTATCGCCATTGGCTGACCATGACACCGCCGGAATGGGCCAAACTCGACATTGCTGAAATTGATTTTCAGGCCAGCAGTTATTACGCCGCGCCAAAAAATGCACCGAAATCCCTAGCTGAAGTCGACCCGAAATTACTCGAAGCCTACGACAAGCTCGGTGTGCCCTTGCACGAACGCGCGCGTCTTGCAGGTGTTGCCGTCGATGCAGTGTTCGACTCGGTGTCGGTGGGTACGACCTACAAAGCCGAGCTGGCAAAAGCCGGTGTGATTTTCTGCTCCATGAGTGAAGCCATTCGCGAACATCCGGAATTGGTAAAAAAATATCTCGGTAGTGTCGTACCGGTGGGCGATAATTATTTTGCAGCATTGAATTGTGCCGTGTTTTCCGATGGCAGCTTTGTCTATATCCCCAAAGGTACACGCTGCCCGATGGAGCTGAGCACCTATTTCCGCATCAATGCCGGCCACACCGGACAATTCGAGCGCACACTAATCATCTGCGAAGAAAAAGCCTACGTCAGTTATCTCGAAGGTTGCACCGCTCCTCAACGCGATGAAAATCAATTGCATGCCGCCGTCGTCGAACTGGTGGCAATGGATGATGCTGAAATCAAATATTCCACTGTGCAAAACTGGTATCCCGGCGATGAAAATGGCGTCGGCGGCATTTATAACTTCGTGACCAAGCGTGGCGAATGCCGTGGTCATCGCAGCAAGATTTCCTGGACCCAGGTCGAAACCGGCTCAGCGATTACCTGGAAATACCCGAGCTGCGTGTTACGCGGCGATGATTCGACTGGCGAGTTTTATTCGGTCGCCCTGACGCATCACAAACAACAAGCCGATACCGGCACCAAGATGATTCACCTGGGCGCGCGCACAAAATCGAAAATCATCTCGAAAGGTATTTCGGCCGGTCGCGGGCAAAACACTTACCGCGGCCTGGTCAAGGTTGAAAAATCGGCCGAGTCTTCACGCAATTACACGCAATGCGATTCTTTATTGATCGGAAAAAAATGTGGCGCCCACACGTTTCCGTACATCGAAGTGAAAAATGCCTCTTCGACGGTAGAACACGAAGCCACCACCTCGAAAATTTCCGATGACCAATTGTTTTATTGCCGTTCGCGTGGCATTAGCCAGGAAGATGCGGTGTCGTTGATTGTCGATGGCTTCTGCAAACAAGTCTTCAAGGAATTGCCGATGGAGTTTGCGGTAGAAGCCAAGAAGTTGATGGAAGTCAGCCTGGAAGGCGCGGTCGGATGAGCACTTCAGACTTTATCGCAACCATTGGCGTCAGTATTTTACTGGTCGCATTTGTATTGAACCAACGCGTATTGCTATCCGAGCATTCGCCTTGGTTTCTCTTGATGAACATGGTCGGAGCAGCGCTTTGCGGTTATGCCGCCTGGCTCGTCCAATTCATGCCATTTGTAGTGCTTGAAACCATCTGGAGCATTTTTGCCGCCTATGGCTTGCTCAATTGGAAACGGCGAAAACGCTTGCATGCGCAAGATACCCGTCCATTAAACCCAAATAATAATTACTAAATTGAATTCCGACCCTCATGCTAAAAATTGAAAATCTCCATGTCCGGGTTGCCGGCAAAGAAATCCTCAAAGGTCTTTCGCTCGAAGTGAAGCCCGGTGAAGTGCACGCCATCATGGGACCGAATGGGGCCGGCAAATCGACACTTGGCAATGTGCTTGCAGGTCGTGACGGTTATGAAGTTGTCGAGGGTAGCGTGATCTATCAAGGCAAGAACCTGCTGGAACTCGAACCGGAAGAACGCGCAGCCGAAGGT
>JBOHYH010000131.1:0-7517 GCA_050737775.1 Arenimonas sp. | reverse complement strand
CCCTGGCCCGACAAATGGTCGTCATCGCATGTCGGGCCGAAGGCCCGACCTATACCGCCTCAACCCAAACCCGCACACCGTTCAGCGCCGCATTGCCGGAAGGTCTGTCCAGTAATCCCGTGCCGGTCAAATCGTTATAGCTCGACCCCAACACTTTCTCAGCCTGGCTCATTTGCAGTCCGGTACGTTGATGGCCAAAGCCATGTGGCAGGCATACGACACCGGGCATCAAATCTTCGCTGGCTTTGACTTCCACCATAATTTCGCCGGCATCCGAACGCACACGAACCGATTTTCCATCGCTAATCCCGCGTTCCTGTAAATCGTCTTTGTGCATCAGCAATTGATGACGGGTTTTTCCTTTCACCAAACGCGGCGAATTATGCATCCAGGAATTATTGCTGCGAATATCGCGGCGGCCAATCAGTTGCAATGATTTCTTGTCGGCTTCAGCAGGAATTTCGAGTTCGGCCAAGGCGTGCATGAACAATTCCGGCGCCGCTTCGATCTTGCCGCTGGTCGTTTCCAGGCGTGTCATCAATGAAGGGCGTAACGGACCCAAATCTATTCCATGCTCAGCCGCTTCCAGATCTTGCATGCTTAAGCCTGAATTACCACGGGCGAGGCCCATGGCAATCATTTGCCTTGGCGGCGGCAATGTTTGCCAGTCCTTGCCACTCGCTTTCGCAAACGCAGCCCCAATGCCATTGATGATTTCCCAATCGGCGCGCTCATCGGCATCGCGTTCGCGAATCGGCTGGCTTAATCTTGCTACGCGGCGTACCGCAAAGGCATTGAACACTGAATCGTAATGATCCTGAGTAAGGAAAGAAGCCGGTGGCAAAATCAAATCGGCATGGCGCGTAGTTTCATTGATGTAAACATCCATGCTGACCATGAAATCCAGTTTTTCCAGCGCCTGATCCAGCGTCTGACCATTCGGCGTCGATAAGACCGGATTTCCCGCACTGGTAATCAATGCATGAATCTGGCCTTCACCCTCGGTGGTAATTTCTTCGCACAGCACGGAAACCGGCAGTTCCCCAGCGAATTCGGGCAGGTTTCGTACCCGGCTATACCAGCGGCCACGTGCGCCAGCCGAAGTGCCTTTACCGGTGATTGGCAGGGCGGCATCATTTACCAATGCGCCGCCGACTTTATCAAGATTACCGGTGTAGATATTGATCAATTGCAGCAACCACTGGCATAGGCTGCCGTGCTCCTGCACCGACAAGCCCATGCGACCGTAGGCAACGGCTTTATCCGCATGATAAAAATCGGATGCCATCACATGGATGTTTTCAGGGTTTATACCAGTCAGTTCAAAAACTTTTTCAATACAGAAATTTTCGATGGCGGAAATTGCTTCGCTCCAACCGGTAATTTTTTCGTCGTAAGCTTGCAGGCGGGCAGGGCCGGTCTTGAAAAGTTCCTGCAGGAAGGCAATCAGGAAATACACATCGCCCGCCGGTTTAATGAAGTGATGTTCGCTGGCGATGGCAGCGGTTTCGGTTTTACGCGGGTCAATGACGATCAGTTTTCCACGCGCAGTCAGTGACTTGATGCGTTCCTTCACGTCCGGCACCGTCATCAGGCTACCGTTCGATGCAATCGGATTGGCGCCCAGCATCAAAAAATAATCGGTGTGATCAATATCGGGAATCGGCAATAAAAATTGATGCCCGTACATTTGTGCATTGACCAATTGGTGCGGCCATTGATCGACCGATGAGGCGCTGAACACATTCTGGCTGCGGATGATTTTCAGTAAAAACGGCAAATACGCGATATGGCCGAAGTGGTGCACATTCGGATTGCCCAGGTAACTGCCGATGCTATTGGCACCGTATTCTTTTTGAATATTGGCCAGTTCATTGCCCGCCAATGCAAAAGCTTCATCCCAGCTTATTTCCTGCCATCGGTCACCGATGCGACGCATCGGTTTGCGCAAACGATCAGGGTCTGCTTCCAGATCAAGAATGGCATTGCCTTTCGGACAAATATGGCCACGGCTGAACGGATCGGCATCATCGCCACGAATCGCGACTAATTTTTCTGCCTCGAATTGCAATTCCAGACCACAAATGGCTTCACAAAGCGGGCAGGCGCGGAATTTTGAGCTGCGAGTCATATTTATCTCCCGATTCAATCCCCAATATACGAAATATCGCTGCCTTATGGTGTGTTCGGCCTGTTAAAATACGGGCATGTCTCTTATAACTCTCCAAAACGTTGATTTCAGCGTCGGCGGCCCTTTGCTGCTGGAAAAAGTGAACCTGAGCATTGAAACCAACGAACGCATTTGTATCGTGGGTCGCAATGGTGCAGGCAAATCCACCTTGATGCGTCTTCTGGACGGTCAAATTAAAGCCGATGACGGTGAAGTACGTAACGGCGGCATCAAAATTGCAGGACTCGCACAAGAAGTCCCGCAGGCATTGACCGGCAACGTGTTCGATGTTGTTGCGATGGGTTTGGGCGAACTGGGCGCCGATCTGGCGCATTACCATCATCTGATTCATGCCGCTGAAGTGGACATGGATGAATTGGGTGAAGTACAGCACAGGATTGATGCCGGCAATGGCTGGGCATTGGACCAGCGCGTCGAGCAAGTCATTTCGAAACTGGAATTGAACGAAGAAGCCGAATTTTCGGCGCTATCAGGCGGAATGAAACGCCGCGTATTATTGGCTCAAGCTTTGGTGGCGGCGCCGGATGTGTTATTGCTCGACGAACCAACCAACCATCTCGATATTGAATCGATTGCCTGGCTCGAAGAGTTCCTGAAAAACTATGCCGGCACCGTGGTTTTCGTTACCCATGATCGACAATTCCTGAGAAACCTGGCGACTCGAATTATCGAAATTGACCGCGGGCAAGTCACAAGCTGGCCAGGCGATTACGACAATTATCTGCGTCGCCGTGAAGAAAGACTGCATGCCGAAGCGCAGGAAAACAAATTATTCGACAAGAAACTGGCGCAGGAAGAAGTCTGGATCCGACAGGGTATCAAGGCGCGTCGCGTTCGTAATGAAGGCCGGGTAACCGCACTTAAAGCGATGCGGAATGAACGCTCCCAGCGCCGCGAACTGACCGGAACCGTCACCTTGGCTACTGCCGATGCAGGCAAGTCGGGTAAACGCGTATTCGAAGCCAAGCACGTGAATTTCGCGTTCGGCGAAAAAGTCATGGTGAAGGATTTCAATACCGTCATTCAGCGCGGCGACAAAATCGGTCTGATTGGACCGAATGGTTCCGGTAAAACAACATTGCTGAAATTATTGCTGGGTGATTTGAAACCTACCAGCGGCGAAATCAATATCGGTACCAATCTGGAAATTGTTTTCTTCGATCAATTACGCAGTTCGCTGCGTGATGATTGGGATGCTTTGGATAATGTTTCCGAAGGTCGCGAATTCATCGAAATCAACGGTAGCCGCAAACACGTGATGGGGTATTTGCAGGATTTCCTGTTCAGTCCTGATCGTGCTCGTGCGCCGATAACAAAACTTTCCGGTGGTGAACGCAATCGCCTCTTGTTGGCAAAGCTGTTCGCCAAGCCATCCAATTTATTGGTGATGGATGAACCGACCAATGATCTCGATGTGGAAACCCTGGAATTGCTTGAAGAAATTCTGGCCGATTATCCGGGCACCCTGATTCTGGTCTCGCATGACCGGGCATTCCTCGACAACGTTGTGACCAGTACCCTGGTGATGGAAGGCAATGGTCGCATCGGTGAATACATTGGCGGCTATGTGGATTGGCTGCGCCAACGTCCTGGGAATAATGCTTCCAATTCCAGTTCGGCTAAACCGGTTGAAGTCGTCAAAGCCGCGTTGACGAAAGTAGAACCGGCAATGCCTGCCAAACGTAAATTGAGCTTCAAGGAAGCCAAGGAACTCGAAGCGCTGCCCTTGAAGGTCGAAGAGCTCGAAAACAAGATTGCCGAGATGACAGCACAGATGGCTGAACCTTCATTTTATTCGAAAAACAACGCTGTAGCCATCACCGAGTTCAATAGTAAAATGGTGGCCTTGCAACTGGATCTGGATGCGACTTATGCACGCTGGCAGATGTTGGAAGCCAGTTGAAGAATTCCCTGCGAAAGCAGGGGTTTTTGAAGAAATTGATTAATCACTAGCGGAAGTTTTTATGGCGACGATCAAACAAGACGATTTCATCCAAAGTATTGCCGATGGTTTGCAATACATCAGTTATTACCATCCGGTTGATTACATCAAGAATCTGGCAGCGGCTTACGAGCGGGAAGAATCTCCGGCAGCCAAAGATGCGATCGCGCAGATCCTGATCAATTCCCGCATGTGCGCCGAGGGGCATCGTCCGATTTGCCAGGATACCGGCATCGTTACCGTGTTTCTGAAAATCGGCATGAATGTGCAATGGGAAGCCACGCTGTCGGTCGAAGACATGGTCAACGAAGGCGTTCGTCGTGCCTACAACTATCCCGATAATAAATTGCGTGCATCGGTATTGGCCGATCCCGCCGGCAAGCGCACGAACACCAAAGACAATACGCCAGCCGTGGTGAACATGACGGTGGTGCCGGGCAATACGGTTGACGTTATCGTTGCCGCAAAGGGTGGCGGTTCCGAAGCAAAATCAAAATTCGCGATGTTGAATCCGTCCGATTCCATCGTCGATTGGGTCCTGAAAACAGTCCCGACCATGGGCGCCGGTTGGTGCCCACCGGGCATGCTCGGTATCGGCATCGGCGGCACTGCCGAAAAAGCGATGCTGCTCGCGAAAGAAGCCTTGATGGAGCCGATTGATATCACTGATTTGCAGGCACGCGGTGCAAAAAATCGCGCCGAAGAATTGCGGCTTGAGCTCTACGACAAAGTAAATGCACTGGGTATCGGTGCCCAGGGTTTGGGTGGTTTGACCACCGTGCTCGATATCAAGGTGAAAGATTATCCAACCCATGCTGCCAATTTACCGGTCGCCTTGATTCCTAACTGTGCCGCCACGCGCCATGCACATTTTGTTCTCGATGGCAGCGGCCCGGTGATGCTGGAACCACCTTCTCTGGAAGACTGGCCGAAGCTGACATACGACAGCAGCAAAGGTATTCGAGTTGCTCTGGATTCGGTCACTCCGGAACAAATTCAAAGCTGGAAACCGGGCGATGTTTTGTTATTGAACGGAAAAATTCTGACCGGTCGTGATGCCGCTCATAAACGCATGGTCGAAATGTTGAACAAGGGTGAAAAACTGCCGGTCGATTTCAAAGGCCGCTTTATTTATTACGTTGGGCCAGTTGATCCTGTTCGTGATGAAATCGTTGGCCCGGCTGGTCCAACCACGGCCACGCGTATGGATAAATTCACTGAGCAAGTGCTGACGCAAACCGGCCTGATGGGCATGATCGGAAAGGCCGAACGTGGTCCGGTCGCAATTGAAGCGATCAAGAAACATCGCTCGGTGTATTTGATGGCAGTCGGTGGTGCCGCTTATCTGGTGTCGAAAGCAATCAAGGCATCGAAAGTGGTGGGCTTCGAAGATTTAGGCATGGAAGCCATTTACGAATTCGAAGTGAAAGACATGCCGGTAACGGTAGCCGTCGATTCGCTCGGGAGTTCGGTGCATGAAACCGGGCCGAAAGAATGGCAGAGTCGGATCAGCAAGATTTCTGTGGCGGTGGAGTAGAAATAAATTAGTGGAGCCGTGGGAGTGCCGTAAGGCGCGCATTTCTCCGGACATTTGTCCTTACGGCGCTCCCGCAAACTGAAAATTGAGAAATAGTCATCCCCGAATGCTCTTGTCGGGGACCTAGTGACTTCTAGCGTCAGAGCAACGACACTGGATCCCCGCCTACGCGGGGATGACGATTGTTTTTTTATACCGTCAGTTGCTCCAACAGCTTAGATACAAAAACGGCAGCCTTGGCTGCCGTTTTTGTATGATGGTGTGGAATAATTACTTGATGCATTCACCCAGATTTTCATCCAGACTTGCCTGGAATTCATCTTTCGCAGCATTCAATTTTTCTTCATCACCGGCCAGTGCAAGAGCATCGGCATCGCTTTTAGTGATTTGTTCTTCGGTGGCGTCCGGCAGCATACTGACCATGCTGAGCAAATTGATTTTTACTTTTTCTTCGCCCAGCTTTCCAACTTGCTTGTCGAGCAGGCATTTGCAGGAAGCGTCATCGCCGCTGTAAACCGAAGTGCATTGTTCATTCCAGGCTTGTTTTTCGAGATCGCTGAATGTGGTGTCTCCCGCTTGTGCTGCGCCTGCGGTGGCGAGTAATGCAATGGCAAAAATCATTTTCATGGGCTTCTCCAAACGTTGTAGTGAATGTTCTCTTCAATATTGTCTGTATTTCGGTGCAGAGGCGAAGTTTATGAATAAAAACAATCTAATTTGTTAAAAAGTTAGCATCTGCCCGGAAAATAAGGTATGGTGCGCCCGACTGTTTGTTAAGGCTCAAGCGATATGTGGGCCGGTGTAGTAGATCCATGATCCGCGCATCAACACTTTTGCTTTCCTTGCAGCAGTTACGCCAACGAATGTTTTGTCTGGCGTTTCACTCAATAATGTTTCAAGGAATTAGTTATATGTCAGATCGTCAAATCGGTACTGTGAAGTGGTTCAACGACGCTAAGGGTTTTGGTTTTGTCACCCCGGAAAGCGGCGAAGACGTGTTTGTGCACTTCCGTTCAATTCAAGGTAACGGCTTCAAGTCGCTGCAAGAAGGCCAAAAAGTGAGCTTCAAGCTCGTAAAAGGCCAAAAAGGTATGCAAGCTGACGAAGTGCAGCCCATGTAAGTTCCGGTTTCGGAATTCTAAAAACCCCGCCTGGCGACAGGTGGGGTTTTTTATTGCCCCCAGTCCGGAAGCTTGCGATGATGCGGCATCTTCATCGGAGTTCCTTGAATGAAACTTTACTACGCCCCGGGTTCGGCCAGCTTCGTCGTGCATTGGCTACTGATCGAATTGAATGCGCCACACGAACTCGTTAAAGTTGATCTGCAATCGAAAGAACATAAAACTGCTGAGTATTTG
The DNA here is from genome assembly GCA_050737775.1 of Arenimonas sp. Classification (GTDB taxonomy): domain Bacteria; phylum Pseudomonadota; class Gammaproteobacteria; order Xanthomonadales; family Xanthomonadaceae; genus Arenimonas. The sequence goes on along the minus strand of JBOHYH010000131.1, from coordinate 489 downwards.
AAACTCAATCCAAACGGTGTTGTGCCCACCATGATTATTGACGGCAAGGCGGTTTACGAGTCGCCGGCCATCGTGATGCATCTTGCCGATCTCTATCCAGAAGCCGGATTGGCACCGAAAATCGGTACGCTGGAACGCGCGCAGTATTATCAATGGATGTTTAATCTGGTGAACCCGTTGCAAGCGGCGATGCGCCAATGGTGGTATCCCGCTGAAGCCGCAGGTGAGGCCAATACTGAAGCCGCCCAGCTCGCAGTTCGCGAACGAGTAGAGGCTTGCTGGAATCGCCTGGATGCCCATCTTGCAGAAAACGGTCCCTATCTGCTGGGTGAAAAAATATCCGCCGCCGATTTCATGTTGACCATGCTGATGCGCTGGACCCGCAATATGCCGAAACCCGGCACCGACTGGCTGCATTTGAATGCGCTGGCTCAAAAAATGAAAGCACGTCCTTCATTTAAAACTTTGTACGAGCGCGAAGGCCTGACC
>JBOHYH010000130.1:0-1620 GCA_050737775.1 Arenimonas sp. | reverse complement strand
CCGATAATCGGATGCGATCTTTTTCCTGCACCAATTCGAGATGAATGTACGCGCCATCGTTTCCGGTTTCCCTGATGGTTGCGTCCGCCGCTTCCATGGCGTTCTTGACGATATTCAGCATCGCCTGTTCCATCAGGTTGCGATCGAGCGTTTGCGGCGGTATTGCATCGCAACGAATCCACTCGATGAGAATACCGGAGCTGCGGCATTGCTCGCGATACAAGCGCAGAATGTCTTCCATCATTTCGCGTACGTCGGTGCCATGCGGTTCTGCTGCCGGCATTTTGACGACACGCGTGAATCGTTCGATGAATTCACCCAGACTGGCGTTGCGACGTTTGACGGCATCAATTGCGGTACTGAAGTCGACGCTGTCGCTGGCCTCGAGTTGCGGCTGGTAGTACAACAACGAGTCGAGCACCGAACCCGTCGCTGCCACGGTATTGTTCACTTCGTGTGCCAATACACGTACCAGTTTTTCATATGTCGCTTTTTCCGAACTTTCCAGTTCTTCGGTCAGTTCTTCTATCAAAAGAAAATGGCGGGTGAAGCCGCGATCAAAAAAGTGACTGCGTTGACAACGATAGCGGCGACTGTCGGAATCGGTCAGCAACTTGCTGTCGCCAAGTGACAGAGCATCGAGTTGTGCGAGCAAATCCAAACTGCGTTTACGACCTGCGGCATCAAGACTTTCGATAAATGTCGCTTCGCCATGCATCCAATCTGTCAGGGACTTGCCTTCCGGATTTGCGACACCGAGCAGCGATTGTGCACTCGCGTTAATCAGGCTGATACGGCCATCGAAATCAAAGGCCACAACTGCACTGGGAGTGGCTTCGAGCAGGCGATCCAGAAAACCGCGTTGCTCACCAAGTTTAAGTCGTTCCTGATACAGGGAATCGAGCATGCCGTTGAACAGGTTTACGATTCCTGCCAACTCGTCATCCGGTGCCTGCCTAAGTCGCGCAGCGTAGTTCTGGTCTTGCAACAGTTCCTGGAATCTTCGTGCGTAATCCAGTGGTTGCAATGCACGCCCGATTAGCGCTATTCCGCCAATCAGGCTGACTAGCAAGATCACTTCCACCACGACTACGACGATCGGTTTTTCCCAATACAACATCAAGCTGAGTACGAAAAACGCCGCGTGCAGGCCAATCAGATAAGCCATCAGACGGCGGCGTAAATTCACGATGCTTCTCCATCGTCGACGGCGAGTCCGTGCTTTTCCAGTCGTCGGTACAAGGCGGCACGACTCAACCCAAGTGTTTTGGCAACACGGGAAATATTGCCTTGGTGTTGTTCCAACATTTTCTCGATCATATGACGCTCGACCTGTTCCAGCGTCATGCCATCGACGTCAAAACCGGGCCGAGTGTTATCGGCTTCACTGCGCTCGGCATCGATAAAATCGGCCGGGTCCAGCACGCGCTTGCCGACCAACAACAGCGTACGTTCGAGCACCTGCTTCAATTGGCGAATATTGCCCGGCCAGGGTTGTGCAGACAGCCATTCCAGCGCGGCAGGCGAAATTGAAATACTGCCCAAACCGTAGTCGGCCGAAAGCTCGGCAACCAATTGGGTGGCGATCAATGGAATATCGCTACGTCGTTCGCGCAAGGC
>JBOHYH010000129.1:0-19974 GCA_050737775.1 Arenimonas sp. | reverse complement strand
AAATCCAAGGACACCTCGTGATTCATATTGAAAACCTGTCATTTGAATACCGTAAGACCAAGCTTTATCAGCAATTTAATCTGAAGTTGAGCGAGCCCGGGGTTTATGGCGTGTTTGGTCGCAACGGTAGCGGAAAGTCGACCTTGCTGAAATTACTGGCAGGACTGCTGTTTCCGCAGAAGGGAAATATCGACGTGCGCGGGTTTTCTCCAGCCAAGCGTCATCCGGAATTTCTCGCACAGATTTACATCGTGCCGGAAGAATTTCATTTACCCAATTTGACGGCGAGACAGTTGGCAAAAAGCCAATCGGTGTTTTATCCGAAGTTTTCGCATGAGACATTTACCGAATACCTCGCCATCTTCGAAATTTCCGACAAGCAGAGTTTCGATGAAATGAGTCTGGGGCAAAAGAAAAAGGCGGCGCTGTCATTTGCACTCGCTACTTTTACGCCGATATTGTTATTGGATGAACCCACCAACGGTCTGGACATCATTGGTCGCGACCAGTTCAAGTTGATCATGTCGAGGCCCGAACAGCGTAAGCGTCTGGTGCTGATCAGTACGCATCAGGCCCATGATCTGGAACGCATCATGAGCCATATTTTATTCATCGATTCGGCCACTCTGGCACTTTCTGCCACGATGGCCGAACTGTCGAGCGCATTGGTAATGGGCGTTGCACAGGACGCCAACGAGTTGTCAGGCTTTGCGGATGTGATCTATTCCGAATCCATGGGCCTGCAATACGCCTATGTCGCCAGAAACAATTCCGGCGTTCAAAGTCCGGTGCATCTCGAGCTGCTTTACAAGGCACTCAGCTTGCAAAAAGACGGCATCCTCGGAGCCCTGAAAATTTCGCGCGAGGAAACTACCCATGTTTAACTTACAGCGTTTCCTGCTTTTGGCGAATGCACACTGGACCGAATATAGAAAAGCTTATGCCTGGTTTATCGGGATCGGCATCATGATTCATTTCGTGTTGTTGCTGATTATTTTTATTGATAATAGTGGCTTCCGTGCGCTGTCGACCGAAGGGCAGGCGGTGATTTATTTTTGCGGCCTGTTTCTGACGGCCCCCATTTTTGCCGCCCGGTATTTCCAGCTGATGTCAAAGCGCGAGTCGGCTCTAATCATCCTGATGCGGCCAGCCTCGGTCTTTGAAAAATGGCTGCTGGCGTTTTTGGTCGTAGCCTTGTTGTATCCGGTGGTTTATACGCTGGCGTTTTATGTCTGCGATATTCCGGCCTGGCTGATTGCCCAGGCCAAGGCGCAAATAATCCTGACAGGGAATAATACGGAAAAATACGACCCCGAAAAATACGAAATTTTTTTCGTATTGAAGCATTTCGAAAATATCGGTGACCTCGCTAGCATTGCATTGTCACTCACAGTACTGCAGTCCTTCGCAGTACTTGGCAGCCTGTATTTCCGGGCCTTTCCGTTCATCAAGACGATCCTGTTTGCTTTCTTCATTTTGCTGGTCAGTATTTTTGTCACTGCCCTGTTCAACAGCCGAATAGATTCGATTTTCGATTACTGGAGTTCCGGACGTACCCCGTCAGCATTGCAACAATTCATGTATCCGTTTATGTGGATAAGCTTGCCGATGCTGCTCTGGCTGTCCTGCTTTTTTGCCTTGAAAGAAAGAGAGGTGGCCTGATGAAAATTGCCCCGACATTATTCTGTACGGCGCTCGCGATTTTTCTGGCGACGATTGCAGTGTCGAAACATATTCCGGTAAGCACGTCGAAAATCACGACGCCATTGAATTTCAAGGGGATTGATACACTTGAAATCCGGTCGGAGGATATCGCAAAAATCAGCATTCGCGATGATATTGCCTCGTCGGTAAGCCATGATGCGCGCTACGGCGAGTATGGCGACGATGGCGAAAAAAGAATTCCGACTCATGCCGTGAAAATCAACGGAAATCGGATGCTTATTTCTACCGATGCTCGCAGTTATAACGAATACGAGATCGTGATGCCAAGCAGCGTGCAAAACCTGATCGTTCAACAAGCCAATGTCACTGCATTGGCAGGCATTGAATCCATGAACATCCTGGTATCCCAATCTCTGGAATGGAAAGGCAATGTAAAGACTCTACGCGTTATCGATTCCCGCAATTATGTCGATGCCAAAAAAGAATGCACAAGCGGTATCGAGATCAAGGGTGGAGAAATCGGGAGTTTATTTGTCAAAACGGAAAAAGGGACTGTGGAACTCAAGGCCCTTGATCGGATATCGTCCACCACCTTGCAGGCTGGGCCAAATGCATCATTGTCGATCAGACCCGTTAGCAGCATCGGAAATGTTCGGCTGGAAGACTTTCCCGGGCTGATAAACTTGCCCGAAAGCGCCTCCAATCAATCATCCGAATACCGCGAATACGGTTGCGGAAATTACTAGTCGTGCTCGTGATGGCAAGCAGATAAATCCATTTATGCCCAGGTCTGCCGTGTCGAAGATGACGAAGTAATTCCGTGACTGTGCTTGTCAAGTGCCTTTACGAGAGTAAGACCTGCTTGGGGTCTTTGCCTTTTGTACAATGTTCGAACGTGACATCAAGTCCATGGGCCTGAAACAGGGCAGCCATTTGTCGTTGTCGCATCTCGAATTGCTCGAATAAGAATTCGCATCTTTCCGGGCTGATTTCTTCACCGCAATAACCCAGGGTTTGCCAATCATCGGCATCCATCAAGGTCATGTGGATTTCGCCGTCACGATACAGGGCAAGCGGTTCCGGCATGACATCGCACCAGCATATTTCCTTTGGTGCCAGCAATGCCGTTTCAATCAGTGGCCAGACGTTCTTCAAACCGGCATGCTCATATTGCATGGCCATCATCGCGGTCAGATCATGCACTGTAAGATAACGTGCATGTTCAATCTGCGCCTTGAAATTCTCCTGTGCGAATAAAGCGGTGTCCGCAGGCGCCATGCCGATATCCAGCAAGCGAGCCTCCAACGCTTCGCCGACGATGTGTATCCGCTCGGCATCGCCACGCAATAAAAATGGCACCAGCCGAAATGGACCTTCGGCAAATTCCATTGAGGGCGCCAGCGTCTCGGGTAATGCCTTTTCATTGGCACCGAGCGCAATCATGCGCGCCTGTCCCTGGCCGGGTGCTTGCGCAGTTAGTCGTTCAAGTTCGGCATGCAAGGGAAAGCCCGGGCGCAAAATTTCGACGGGATCAAACACGGCCGCTAGTATCGTGAAATCGCAATCGCGAACTTCTGGTACCCAGCTTGCAAGATCGCGCGCCAGCAATGCCGCCAATTCACCGGCCTTAGCCTGTTGCAGGCAGGGCGACTGCGCCCGCGTCTGAGGGCTTAACTCCAGTGCGAAGGCACCCAGAAAACTAACAATCTCGGTCATGGCGTTCGTGTTCTCTTTCAAGTGACGGATCAGTTTGGAAATCTTGCTCTAGACCACTAAGCTATCCTCGGGACACCCCATTATGCCAGCGCCAGCCGCTGACCTCGAATAAGGATTTCGTTATGAGCACAACCCGTCGCGTGGCCATTATCGGTGGCGTCCGCATCCCGTTCTGTCGCAATAACAGCGTGTATTTCGATATTGGCAATATGGGCATGTCGATCAAGACGCTCGGTGCCCTGGTCGAGAAATATAATCTGCAAGACAAGGTGCTCGGCGAAGTGGCAATGGGAGCGGTGCTAAAACATTCCAGCGATTTCAATCTGGCACGCGAAGCGACCTTATCGTCGGGCTTATCCCCTTTGACGCCGGGTCTGACCATGCAGCGTGCCTGCGGCACTGGCCTGGATACCGTCATTGCCGTGGGCAATAAAATTGCGCTCGGACAAATCGAAGCCGGTATTGGCGGCGGTTCGGACACTACCTCCGACGTGCCGATATCGGTCAGTAAAAAAATGCGCCGTCGGTTATTGAATGCCAACATGGCTAAAACCCTTGGTCAGCGTATTGCTGCGTTGCTGAAAGGTTTCTCCTTTAGTGAATTCAAACCAGAGTTTCCCGGTGTAGCCGAACCGCGTACGGGCAAAAGCATGGGTGAAAGCTGCGAACAAATGGCGAAGGAATGGAAAATTACCCGTGCTGATCAGGATCAACTCGCTTTTGAATCACACAAGAAAGCCGCAGCAGCTTATGAGCGCGGTTTTTATAAAGATCTGGTAGTGCCATTTCGCGGTATCGACAAGGACAATATTCTGCGCGCCGATACCACCCTCGAAAAACTGGCGACCTTGAAACCGGCGTTCGATAAAACCAGTGGCCAGGGTACGCTCACTGCGGGCAACTCCACGAATTTATCTGACGGTGCATCGGCAGCCTTGCTTGCTTCCGAAGAATGGGCCGCAGCCAATGGTCTGGAAGTACAAGCCTATTTGCGTGATTCACAAGTTGCCGCAGTTGATTTCGTGCATGGCGAAGGATTGCTAATGGCACCGGCCTGGGCAGTGTCACAATTGCTAGCCCGTAATAATCTGACATTGCAGGATTTCGATTTTTACGAAATCCATGAAGCCTTCGCTGCACAAGTCTTGTGTACATTGAAAGCCTGGGAGTCGGAAGAATTTTGCAAAACCAAACTGGGTTTGGACAAGCCGCTCGGCACGATTGATCGCAGCAAGCTCAATGTGGTTGGCTCATCGCTGGCAATGGGTCACCCATTCGCAGCAACCGGTGCCCGCATTGTGGCAACGGCAGCAAAACTACTGAAAGAAAAAGGTAATGGCCGCGTACTTATTTCCGTTTGTACCGCCGGTGGCATGGGCGTTGCAGCGATTGTCGAGCGCTAAACTGTATTCGTAGCCCGGATGCAGCGTAGCGTAATCCGGGAAGAATCTGCCTAGAAGCAAAATGATATCGAGCATAATTTCAATAAGAAGGAAAATGCCACCAACGTAGGTCGGGCCTCGGCCCGACAAGCGATTGCGACAATCTCCCAACAACGTGACAATCGTTTAAAAGCGTTGGGCCAAGGCGCCAACCTACGAAGCCTGATTTATCGGGTTATCTCCAAATGGTAATCCTTAATCACAGCATTCAAATCAAAAAACGGCCGGAGAAATCCGGCCGTTTTTTATATCTCGAAATCGCCAATCGCGCCCGGTCTTGCGATATCACGCCAATGCAGCGGATTGACCTTCAGTGTTTCGCCTTCGCTGATGGCCCGTTGCAATTCCAATGTATGTAGCTGCGGCAACAAGCGGGTGATGAGTGCTTGCGTGTAATCACGCAATACGCGATCGCGTCGCAGTAGTAGCCAGGCGGTGCAACGCGGCAATAAATTATCAGCCGGAATCGCCACCAGGTCTGCATCTTCCGGCGTGATCGCCATTTCTGCCAAAACACCAACACCAAAACCGGCACGCACATAGGTCTTGATCAAATCGGCATCGCGGGCAGTCACGGCGATACTCATTTCCAGGCCGGCTTTTGAAAAAGCCTGGCGTAAGGATGATTCCGGTTCGCGGGTTGATTCATAACTTACCAAGGGAAACTTCGCGATATCGGCTAAAGTCAGTGGACGATCCAATTTTGCGAGCTCATGTTGTTTCGATACCAATACGACACGATCCCAACGATACAAGGGAATCGCCAGGTCGGCGGCACTTGGTGCGCTGCCGGCAGTACTGATAATGGCGATTTCGGCATCGCCGCGCGCAAGGCTCGCTATTGATTCACCATCACCCCCGGGCGTTAAATGCACGGCAACATTCGGAAATTGGCGGTTCAATGCCGCCAATGCAGACGGCAGGGCATAACGCGCCTGCGTATGCGTGGTGGCTATATGCAATTCGCCCTGATTGTCGCGACGCAAGTTGGCGGCGATGGCGCGAATATTATTCGCTTCGGCCAATAGAATGCGCGCGTGTTCGATCACTTTTTCACCGGCCGGGGTAATGCTTTCCAGGCTGCGGGCACCCCGGGTAAACAGGATAAAGCCGAGCTCGTCTTCCAGTTGCTTGAGTTGTTTGGATAGGCCGGGTTGGGTCGCATGCACTTTTTCGGCGGCCAGGGTGATGTTTAGCCCCGAATCGGCAATGGCGAGTAAATAGCGAAGTTGTGTCAGTGTCATGGAAAGCTCTCAGGATCGTGAACGCGAAACGGATTTTTTAGCGCGGCGTACGACAACACATGAGAAACATGACAGCTCTCCAAAGGGCTTTTACTGAATAAAACGATGCTAGCCCATGTGTCTGGAGGCGTCCAGTCTAAAAGGCGTAGGACTCATAACTTATGAGTATGGGCACAGTAGCCCAAATCATTTCACCCTTGCAGACCGCCGGTTTAGCGTGTCATCACCGCCCAATCCTTCACGAACAGAATCATGAGCAGCCGTTTGTTTCCCCTATTTGCCGATTTGCGAAATCGCCCCGTTCTCGTGGTGGGCGGCGGTGCGGTGGCATTGAGGAAAATTACTGCCTTGCGATCAGCCGGGGCAGTTGTTCGTGTGGGTTCTCCGGAATTGGTCGATGAATTGAGCGCATTGGCGGAAAAAAACGAAATTGATTATCTGCCAGGAAAGTTTGAAGAATCCTGGTTAAATGATGTCTGGCTTGTGGTCGCCGCTACCGATGATGTTGAGGTGAATCAACAAATCGCTACTGCTGCCGAAGCGCGTCGTTTGTTCGTCAATGTGGTTGACGATGCCGAGTTATCAAGTTATCAGGTGCCATCGGTGATTGAGCGCGGACCTTTGCAAATTGCGATTTCAAGTGCTGGTGCGGCACCGATGTTGGCTAGACATATTCGCGAAAAACTCGAAGCGCAATTCGACGAATCCTATGGCAGTCTGACCGCTCTGCTTGCCCAGCATCGTGAACGTATTCGCCAGCATTTGCCGGTATTGCCGCAACGCCGGCGCTGGTTTGAAAAACTCTTGCAGGGTCCGATTTTGTCTTTGTTGCGTCAACGCCAATCGATCAAGGCCGAACATGCTTTGCTCTCCGCTTTATCGCAGCAAGACGCGCAGGCCAAACAAGGTTCGGTAGCGCTCGTGGGCGCAGGACCTGGCGATGCCGGATTGTTGACCTTGCGTGCATTGCGCTTATTGAACGAAGCCGACGTGATTTTGCATGACCGTCTGGTGAGCAAGGAAGTTCTCGCACTCGCACGTCGCGATGCCGAATTTGTCGAAGTCGCAAAAGAATCGGGGCATCACTACACCACGCAAGACGGAATCCATGATTTGTTATTGCAACATGCAAAAGCGGGCAAGCGTGTCGTGCGACTGAAAGGTGGCGATCCGTTTATCTTTGGTCGCGGCGGTGAAGAATGCGAAGTATTGCGTGCCAATGATATTCCTTACGAGATCGTCCCCGGCGTTACTGCTGCCTTGGCTTGTGCTGCGTATGCCGGCATTCCATTGACGCATCGTGATCACGCGCAATCATTGCGTTTTGTCACTGCGCATTGCGCGAAATCCGAAGATAGCCTTGATTGGCAACAACTCGCAACGGAAAAACAGACGCTGGCGGTTTATATGGGCGTGGCAAGTCTTGATCGACTGCAAAATAAATTAATCGAACATGGTCGTGACCCCAGTACGCCCATTGCCTTGATTGAAAACGGTTCGCGACCGGAACAGCGCGTTATTGTGGGGACATTGCAAACTTTATCGCAGCGGGCTTCCCAGCATCAGGTGAAATCACCCGCATTGCTGGTTATTGGTGAGGTCGCAGCATTCGCAAACAGCTTGCACTGGTTTGGTGATGCACCGCTTGGTGTCAATCAAATTCAGTCAGAAAATTTTCTTTCAGCCGCAGCCTAGAATTATTCGGAGATACCATGATTTACAACAGCATTCTTGATACGGTCGGTTCTACTCCGATTGTAAAACTTCATCGAATCGGTCCTTCGCATGTGGACTTGTACGTGAAGGTGGAATCCTTCAACCCCGGCGGCTCGGTGAAAGATCGGTTGGCACTGGCGATTATTCTGGATGCCGAGCAAAAAGGATTGTTGAAGCCGGGTCAAACCGTGGTTGAAGCCACTTCCGGCAATACCGGTATTGCACTCGCGATGGTATGCGCAGCGCGTGGCTATCCCTTTGTCGCGGTGATGACGGAAACATTTTCAATTGAACGCAGGAAACTGATTCGTGCCTACGGTGCGAAAGTGATTCTGACGCCTGCCGCGGAGCGCGGTAGCGGCATGGTTCGCAAAGCCGAAGAATTGGCACGCAAGCACGGCTGGTTTCTGGCACGACAATTTGAAAATCCAGCGAACCCTGCTTATCACCGAAGCACAACTGCACCGGAAATTCTGAAAGATTTTGCTGGAAAGCGTCTCGACTATTTTGTCAGCGGCTGGGGCACGGGAGGTACTTTGACCGGGGTTGGCGAAGTGCTGAAAGTGGCTCGGCCGCAGACAAAAATTATTACTACCGAACCCGCCGGCGCATCATTGCTATCGGGCAAGGATTGGGCGCCGCATAAAATCCAGGGCTGGACGCCGGATTTTATTCCGGCTGTACTGAATCAAAGTATCGCCAATGAAATCATTCCGATTGACGATGTGCTTGCACGTGATACTGCGCGTCGACTGGCAGCCGAAGAAGGCGTGTTTGTGGGTATTTCAGCCGGTGCAACGCTAGCAGCGGCTTTGCGCGTTGCAGAAAAAGCCGAGCAGGGCTCGGTAATTTTGGCGATGCTACCCGACACCGGCGAACGTTATCTCAGCACCTTCCTGTTTGAAGGGGTGAGCGATGGTTCCGATGACGAGTGGCTGGCGGAGTTTGAAGCCAAGACACTGGCGGCTTGAATTAAATGAAGGTGATTTACTTTCGTGGGAGCGCCCGTCAGGCGCGAAAGATCTGGCGAGATTCTTCGCGCCTGACGGGCGCTCCCACGGGGTTTGTTGGCATGACACAAACAAGTCGCGGGTTTCCCGAGAAGAGCATTCGGGAATGACGGTGTAGTTTATTGATTAACAACCTCCGGCACCGACCAATCAATCGGCGTTTTTTGTCCGCCGGTCAGCCAACGGTTCGCTGCAGAAAAATGTCCGCAACCCATAAAACCGCGATAAGCAGACAGTGGTGAAGGATGCGGCGCACGTAATACGCAATGCTTGCGTGAATCAATCACGCGACCTTTGGCTTGCGCGTAACTGCCCCACAACATGAAAACCAGACCTTCACGTTCGGCGTTTAATTGCTCGACGATATGATCGGTAAAGCCTTCCCAGCCCTTGCCCTGATGTGAGCCGGGCTTGCCGTCTTCGACCGTCAATACGGCATTCAACAACAGCACCCCTTGATTTGCCCAATGCAATAGGCAGCCGTGATTCGGTTTGCCTATGCCGCAATCGCGTTCGATCTCGGTATACATATTTCTTAGCGATGGTGGCGTGTCGACGCCCGGTAATACCGAAAAACAAAGACCATGCGCCTGGCCCTGGCCGTGGTAGGGATCCTGCCCGAGAATGATGACTTTCACTTGTTCAAACGGCGTTGTATTCAATGCGGTAAAAATATCCGCGCCGCGCGGATAGATTTTTTTGCCTTTGGCTTTTTCGCTGCGCAGGAAATCCGATAGTGAACGCATGTCGGGGCGTTGCAGATAATCGCCAACACGCGATTTCCATGAGGCTTCGAGTTGGATAGTGGTTTCTGTCATGTATTAATCTTGTAGGAGCGAGCTCTGCTCGCGATGAGCACATCGCAGATTTATCGCGAGCAGAGCTCGCTCCTACAAAAAAGAATTTATTGCTTCTGCAGCTTCTCGCGCATTTGTCTGCCGACCCGCAGCTGAAATAATAATTTGGTGACCAGCAAACGTTCTTCGATCGGTTTTTGTACCAAGTCATTCGCGCCGGCACGTAACAAGTCGGTTTGATTGGCGAGATTCGCGTCGCCGGTCATTACCAATGCAGGCAGCAAACCTTTCGGATAACCGAAAGTATTGCGAATGCTTTGCAATAAATCCTTGCCGGTCAAATCGCCTTTCAGATAAACGTCGGTCAACACGATATCCGGGCCGGGAATGCGGCCTTGCGCCATCATGGTTTCCAGATGGGCCACGGCATCTTCAACACAAGTGGCATGCACCACTTTCAATCCGTGTTTTTCAAGCATGCGACGGGTAGCCATCGCGACTACGCGGCTGTCTTCCACATACAGCACTTCGCAACCTGCTTCGGATTCAGGCGCAACGTAACCCTTAATGAAAGCAGCCAGTGCACCAAAGCCCAGCGACTTGTCGAAATAATCGGTGACATCATCGGTGATCGAACGCGTTTCGAGGCGTTCCTGCACATCGCCGGAAACAACGATGATCGGAATATAGGCTTGCGGTGTGTGTTCGCGAATATATTTCGCCAATTCCAGACCGTCCATATCGGGCAAACGCAGTGCCATCGTGACCAGGTTGACGCTGCCCGATTGCAATGCGGCTTTTGCTTCCTCGGCGGTTTCGCAACCGATGAATTCCAGATCCGGTAATTGTTGACGCAACACACCCTCAATCATTTTGCGCACAACTTTCGACCCATCTACAACCATGATGCGCGGTGTTGCTGTATCGAACATTTTGAAGCTGGGTGTATTCATAAGGTCTTGAATTATAAATCTGTAGGTCGAGTTTGCCTGAGATGATGGCCGCTGGCGAGCCATGCACCCATCCAGCCCAGTATGGCGCTACCGGCGAGCAAGGCCAAGACCATGATTAAATCAGGCCCCTGCAGTTGAAACCGACTCTCGTAGCTGGCCAGTAATGGACGCAGGCGTTCATCCAGCGCCAGGCCCGCGAATAGCGATAGGCCCAGCGCCAGCGCGCCTGCAGCCAGGCCATACCAAAAGCCAAGGTATAAAAAGGGTCGGCGAATAAAACCATCGGTGGCGCCCAGTTGTTGCATCACGGCAATTTCTTCCCGACGGGTGCCGATGTCCAGGCGGACGGTATTGCCTACGACCAGAAGCACACCAAGGCCAAATAAAATGCTGAGAATCTTCAACATGCGCTCGCCTAGGCTTAACCAGGCATTCAAACGCTGGCGCCACAGACCATCATGTTGCACGACATCGGCCTCAGGCCATTTTTGCAGCGCGTCTGCCAAGGCCATGCCGTCATCTTTCGGACGAATCTTCAAAACACTGGGTAAAGGGTTGCTGCCGAGCAAATCGACGCTTTGCGCCAAATCGCTGAGTTTGCGGAATTCGGCCAGGCCTTCGTCGGGGCTTACCACCGTGACTTTTTCAACATCGCTGCGTTCGGCGCATTTCTTTGCCAGGGCCTGTGCTTGCTCCAGACTAATTTCCGGTTTCAGGAATACGCTCATTTCGCGGGCGGCCTGCACGGCGCCGGAAACCCGCTGCACATTCAAGAGCACCATACCCAGCGCCAGTGGCAATGCCATCGCAATGGCCATGACCCCGACAATCAGGAAAGTCGAAAACGGTTTCGAGACAATCCGGCCAAGACTGGATAGCAAAGAATATATATGTTGATCACGCCAAGCGCTCAGGCGTGCGCCGAAGCTGGTGTTATTGGTTCGTGTCGTATTGGCTGCACTCATGGGGCCAGCTCCTCGGGTGCAATATCGTCCATCAGCTTGCCCTGGCTCAATACCAGCACGCGTTTGCGCATGCGCTTGACCAAGGCCAGATCATGGCTGGCAATAATCACGCTACTGCCTTGTGCCGACAAGCTGGCTAGCAAGCCCATGATTTCCGCTGCCAGTGCCGGGTCCAGATTGCCCGTGGGCTCATCGGCCAGCAATAAAAGAGGTTGAACAATCAGCGCACGCGCAATGCCAACTCGTTGCTGCTCGCCGGACGATAACTCGCTCGGCCGTGTTTTTTCCTTTGAGGCCAGACTGACTTTTTCCAGCGTTACGCGGACCCGTTTGCCGATTTCTTTTGAAGGCACGCCTTCGATCAATAGCGGCAACGCGACATTGTCAAACACGCTGCGGTCCATCAGTAAATGGTGGTCCTGATGCACTACGCCGACTTGTCGACGATGCAACGCGACTTGGCGGCCACGTACTTTTGTCAGATTCCTGTCATTCACGAGCACCGTCCCCCGTGTCGCACGTTCACTGAGATGAATCAACTTGAGCAAGGTACTTTTCCCGGCCCCGGAATGTCCGGTCACAAACAGCATTTCACCGGCGTCGACCGCAAAACTGATATCACTCAACGCGTTATGCGGTCCGGTATAGGTTTTGCTGACAGCATCAAAACGCAGGACGGGCATAGGGCTCTCGAAATCAATCAATAGTGTTCAAGTTTACGGGTTTTGGCTGGGCTTGAGAAATCCGATTGTCATGTTGATATTCATCTTGCAGCCCCATTTCCTGATAAACATTCTTCAATTTATGTGCTAGATTCCAGCCAACTGACAAATCAGGTTGATCTATCGCAACTCCTTGTCCTAAAAATTAGAGATGTAACCGGTCGTATCCAAAGGAAAGCTTCATGGCTGATACCCGACTGAAAGAAAAGGCAGTGGCCACTGCTTTCGAATACCAGCAAGGTAATATTGCTGGTCTTGATGATGCAACAACGCGAAGGCTTGTTGCGTCAGTGGTCCTCCATAAAAGCCAGGGTGGCGATCTTGATATCGACCATCCCGCGGGCTTTGTTGGCAGGTACCAGGCAGGTGCCACTTGGCTGGCTGCTGCCTCCTACATCGATCAAGACAAACTCAAAGATTCGATGTCCGAGCATCGGACGGAATGGGCGTGGGCGAAGTCCGGCGGCATGACCCAGTTTCTTGAGGATGTTACGAACTGGAAAAATGGCCTGACGCTTGATAACTATAAACAATCAGCGGCACTGCAAGATGGCGCTTTCAAAATCAATGCCGATGGCAGCTATCAACGCGCCGTCAAACAAGGCGTACTCAATAATGAAGATAATCCATTGCGAGCTGCCGGTTTTCTCAAGGTCGAGCAGATGGTGGGCTATGGCGCTGCCGTGGCAGCCGTTACAGGCGGCCGTGCACAAAGAGATGCACGTGGTGTGAGTAATTACGATTACCTGCACGACATCACGCGTAATCGCGATGGCCTTGATGAATTGATGTCACAAGCCATTGGAAGTCTAAAGAAAAGTGAGCAATCACTTCTGCTTTCTGATGTTCACCACCCAGCTCATGCGCTCTACAGACAGGCGCTGGAGGGTCTCGAAAAACTGCCGTCCACTATTTTCAGAAACGAGCAAGAACGCCAGAACGCCGCCGCGAGCCTGGCATGCGAAGCCAAAATCAATGGCATTCAGCATATTGATCATGTCGTACTTGGCGCAGCGGGTGCCAGCCTGTTTGCAGTGCAAGGCAAACTCGAAGACCCGGCGCACAACCGCATACATCAAGACCGCACTCTCGCCGCAGCGCAGCCGATTGAAAAAAGTACCGCGCAAATCGAACAGGATGTTTCGCAAAGAAATTCGCAGCAAATTCAACTGCAACAAGAGCAGGTTCAGCGCGAGGGGCCAAAACGCTGACGTCGTTCCACTTTATTCAAAAACTTACCGCCCCCGAGGAAAGCAATGATGAAACATCGAAATATTTATGCGATATGCTTATTGGCTACGCTGTTAGTTGCAAGCTGCAGCCAGCAAACTGCAAACCAGAACGCGGCTTCTAACGTAGATGAGGGTGCGTCTAAAGTAGTTGATAAAGCGGACTCCGCCGATCAAGCCCAAAATGCCGACTTGGTAAACGTTCCAGCACCGGATGCGAAATTGGTTCTGGCCGATATTTACAAGCAGGAAGTAAAAGAAGTTGCTGGCGATCAGCTTAGCGACGGCCGTTATGTCAGCTATTGGAATGGCAAGCAATTTTTACTCAAGGGTAAAAATTATTTTGTGGCATTTACGGAATCAACGCCTCCTTCTGAAATTGAGTATCCGACGCCTGAAGATAAAGTCACTATTTCGCAGGCCACCTATGAGTTTGTCGACAATCAATGGCAGCTCAAGAAAGTTCAAGCCGATGTAGGCCAGTTTGGTGGCAACAACAAGGCGCCCATGGCGGACACCGAGCAGAAGGCACAATCATTCTTGTCTCCTTCGGGCAAATATTTTCTTGCGCTCCCATCGTTTCAAACTGCCATGGCGGGCATCAGTTTGTCTTCGCTGGAATTATTCGTGTTTTCGGAAAAAGAAACGAGCTGGCAATATTTGGGCAGAGCCGATTCTGGTTCCGATAATAGCGCAGGCTGTGCACGCGAAGCAGATTCAACATCACCAATAAAATGCGCGACCAGTACTGGGAATATCGATTTCACTATTCTTGAGAACGAAGAGTGGCCCTTGCTTAAAGTTCAAATGAAGGGCACTGCAGTTGGTGCTGACGGGAAGATTTTTGAATTATCCCCTAAAGATGCACGCGAGTACCGTTATGACGCCAAGTCTTCTGTTTATGTAGAAGCCAAACGCTGAAATTATTCCTCTGGAGGTTAGTGCCATGGAAAGAGATTATTCGAGACAAGAAGTACTGGGTATAGTTGAACAAACGGCTGCCAGATTTGGCATTCCGAAAGATGATTTTTTGCGGGCTTCGTATATTGAAACTGGTGGGCAGTTTAATGAGCGAGCCTATAACAGTTCAAGCGGAGCAGCAGGGCTTTATCAATTTTTGCCGGATACCGCCACACAATACGGCATTCGTGGCAGAGAGTACGACCCCAATGTAAATGCAGATGCTGGCGCACGCCTTTATCTCGATAACCAAAGAGACATTGTTGCAAGCCACGGAAGATCAGGTCGTCCGTATCTGTCCGGTGAAGCTGCGCCAAATGGCCTTGATATGTATATGGCGCATCAGCAAGGTGCATACGGTTATCGTTCGATACAGGCAGCAATCGATACCGGAAGTTTTTTTTCGGATACGCCGACCAGAAGGAATATTCTTGCCAATGTCGGTGACGATCTGAGTTCGGTTACAGGTGTAACGCGGACTCAGTTCAATGCCATGTCCGACCGTGATGTTGCAACGACGTTTGTCAGGTATTGGGAAACAAAATACGAACGGATTTCGATTCCCGAAGTAGGTATCGCACCGAGAGCAGCGGCACCGGGGAATTCCGTTCCGCCGCAAAATCCGCCAACGGTGATGGCTGATCCGCTTGCCGATGGTGTGTTGCGAGAAGGTGAAAAAGGTGCAGCGGTCAGGCAGCTTCAAGAACAACTGGTCAGTGCAAAAATTCTTGTTGATGGTAAACCGCTTGTGCCCGATAGTGATTTTGGTCCCAATACAAAAGCAGCTGTTATCGCCTATCAACGCTCGCGTGGGCTGGAGGACGATGGTATTGCAGGCAGCGACACCTTGGCTGCCTTGCGGCGTAATGCGCCGGAAATAACATCGGTATCCCCAGCGCAGGCAAGCCCTGCAAATACAAATGCAAATTGGCCAGCACCGGGTAATTTCAGAATTAATGATGCTGATAAACAAGGCGAAGGTCATGGCGAATTTGGTACGCCGCGCACGAATCGTTCCGGTAGACACTCGGGTCTTGATATCCAAGGTAACCGGGGTGACCCGATCGAAGCCTATGCCGCCGGAACCGTTGTCTTTGCTGGTCAAGCGACAGGTTACGGGAACACAGTGGTGATTGATCACGGAAATGGGCAGCGCACTTTGTACGCGCATTTGGACCGCATCAATGTTCAAAATGGGCAATCGGTTACTGCAGACACACAAATTGCCACCATGGGCCGCAGTGGAAATACACCGAGTACGGGTGACACGCATTTGCATTTTGAAATTCGTACAGGGGCCAGAAGTGGCGAGCCATTTTCCGGCAGGGCAGTCGATCCACTTCCTTATTTGAATAACACCAGACAAATTAGCGCTGTGGCGGGAAGCCAGAACGCCATGTCCGACGGAGTACTAAGACAGGGCGAAGGTGGAGTCGAAGTCACCAGACTGCAGGAACGTTTAATCGCATTAAAAACCAATGATGCACAAGGAAACCCCTTGGTTCCCGATGGCGATTTCGGCGGCAAGACAAAACAGGCGGTCGAAGCATTTCAACGCGCACATGGATTGGTGGATGACGGTATTGTCGGTAAAGATACTTTCGCTGCGCTGAAGAAAGCCGAAGCAGCCATTGTTGCACCAGCATCGCTACCGGTGGCTCCTGCACGTGCAGATCAATCACCTTTATTGTCGAACCCAACCCATGCTGATCACGCTCTTTACCGACAGGCGCTGACGGGTATGGAAAAGCTGCCTGCTGGTACCTTCCGCAACGAACAAGAGCGCCAGAATGCAGCGGCAAGCGTCGTGTTTGAAGCAAAGGTCAGCGGCATGAACAGGATTGACAGTATTGCATTAAGCACCAATGGTAGCGGTTTGTTTGCCGTGCAAGGCGCAATGAATGATCCGGCGCATCAGCGAATTTACGTTGATAAAAATCAGGCGGCAGCACAACCAATAGAAAAAAGTACACAGCAACTGCAGCAGGAAAATTTATTGTCTGCGCAGGTAGCACAAGGACAGGACCAGCAACGGCGAGCTATTCAGTTGTAGTGTGGCTTGAGTAAATACTTGATTGCGTCGCAATTCACAAAAGTGCCTTGCGACCAGTTTTCACGGAGGTTTAGGCATGTACGAATACAGTCATCCGATTTTCATCAAGGGCCGCTACCGCGTTGTTGCCTTGACTGAAGATCAGGAATACAGCGAAGACAAAATTCTGGCGTATGCGGTTTTGAATGCATCGGGCGCGAAAATTCGTCATGAGTTATCGCTCATTGATGCGAAGGAGTGGATGGAAAAACTGGTCGAAGAAGATAATATCGCTGTTGACGCACAGCAGCCTCAGGTAAAACCGAGACGAGTTCGGCGATAAGTGGCCAACATTGACAAAGCAACAGAAAATTCAGGGAAGTGGTAAGTGAACAAAAATAAAGTTTTTTTTGCATTGGCTGTAGGATTATTGGCAGCAACGGCGGGCTTGTACTTTTCAGGGTACATGGCGCAGCTCCTGCTTAAGCAACAAAATGGCGCCGTGCAGTGGAGCACTTATCCGGGCTACATGAAAGCTCTCGATCTGCCGCAGTGGCAGCCCTATGTCAAAAAAATAAAAATTGCCGGCTTCGTTGGTTTTGGCTTGCCTGCTGCTGCCTATCTGGCATTGCTCGTATTGATGCTGAAGCCGCGTGACAAGGCATTGCATGGTGACGCACGTTTTGCCAATGGCGGTGACTTGAGTAAACACGGATTGTTGAAACCTTCTTCAGATGGGATCGTGGTCGGAAAATTCAACGGCAATCTGGTGCGATTGCCGGGGCAGCAATTCGTGATTCTTGCCGCGCCCACTCGTTCTGGTAAAGGTGTTGGTGTCGTCATTCCGAACCTGTTGGATTATCAGGAATCAATGGTCGTGCTCGACATCAAACAGGAAAATTTCGAGCTCACGAGTGGTTGGCGTGCGAGCCAGGGTCAGGAAATATTCCTGTTTAACCCTTTTGCAGAAGATCGCCGTTCACATCGATGGAATCCTTTGACTTATGTATCGCGAGATCCGGCATTTCGCGTATCGGATTTAATGAGTATCGCGGCCATGTTGTATCCCGATGGTTCCGATGACCAGAAATTCTGGGTAAGCCAGGCGCGTAATACATTCATGGCATTCGCGCTGTATTTATTCGAGAACTGGGAAGACGAACAAAGCATCGGGTTCCCGTCTACAAGCCCGCCAACGCTGGGTGCAATTTACCGTTTGTCTTCGGGAGATGGCAGCGAACTTCGACCGTATTTGCAAAAGCTTTCGCAGAAACAGTTTCTCAGTGGCAATACCCGTACGGCTTTCGCCAACCTACTGTCGCAGGCCGACGAAACATTTGCCTCCATTCTCGGCACCTTCAAGGAACCGCTGAATGCCTGGATCAATCCGGTGCTGGATGCCGTTACCAGCGGTGACGATTTTCTGTTGACCGATGTGCGCAAAAAGAAAATGACCATATATATCGGCATTCAACCCAACAAGTTGGCCGAAAGCCGCTTGATCGTGAACCTTTTCTTCAGCCAGTTGATCAATCTCAATACCAAGGAATTACCAAAGAGTAATCCGGCGCTCAAATACCAATGCCTGTTATTGATGGATGAATTCACCTCGATCGGAAAGGTCGACATTATTTCGTCCGCAGTTTCCTTCATGGCGGGGTACAACATGCGCTTGCTGCCCATCATCCAAAGTATGGCGCAGCTGGATGCCACCTATGGCAGGGATGTGTCGCGCACCATCATTACCAACCACGCGCTGCAAATTATCTACGCACCACGTGAGCAACAGGATGCCAATGACTATTCCGAAATGCTCGGCTACACGACGGTTCGCAAACAAAACGTTACACGTGGACGTGATTACACGCGGAGCGAATCCGAGGAGCGTCGTGCCCTGATGCTGCCGCAAGAGTTGAAGGCAATGGGGTTCGATAAAGAAGTGTTTTTATATGAGGGCATTCCGCACCCGGTAATGTGCGACAAGATCAAGTATTACCAGGACAAATACTTTACGGCGCGACTGCTTCCAAAAGTGGAATTGCCAAAATTGAATATCTGAATTATCAAGGAGATCTGCGTGCAGATTACAAACAGATTTATCACCAACCTAATTGCCATTGTATTTCTATTTTCTATTTCAGGATGCCAATCCGCCATGACAACATATAATAATGCGACGCACGAAAATCCACCGTCAGACCAGGACACCAGCCGGCCGTTTACATTCAAAGGCCACAATTTTGGTGCGCATTGTTTTGACACCATTGGTTGCAAGGTATTTTACGCGAATCGCTACATGGTGCTCGATGATGAAGACAAGGTCGCACCATCACCAAAGAATGCAGACTATTTCGCAAAGCTCGCGGCCAGTGATCTTGATATCCCCAACTTTCCGCCTCCTGCTACCGTAACCTGGAAATCGAAGGGCGGGGTGTCGCATAAAGCCGACATCGATATCGCCAAAATCTTCAGTGACCGGATCATTCGTCACAATGTCGCCAGGGAAGACTTGCCGACGGAAACCATTGCCACGCTGGATAATCCTGACATTGTGCTGGTCGTGAATGACCGGACAATCAATGTATACATGCGCGCAACGATTTATCTCAAAGACACCGCGACTCGTAAACGGGAAGTGCGCGATGAAATGATTTTAGCCTTTAGTCAGACTTATTAAGGAGAAACGGTATGGGTAATCCGTTTGGGTCCGATGACAAAGATGAAAACAAGCCTGATGGCGTGACGACCTATCCTGCGAATGCGCACGACTTGCAGAGCTATGTAGATGCCAGTCAGCAATTGTCAGAACTATCGACGCCTGTGTTATTGCGCTCATCAAATCCGCACGAGCGAATTTTTATCGCTGCCTTTGATGGTACAGGCAATGATGTGTCCAAAGATGAAGCAACGGGACACATGACCAACGTGGCGTTGATCCGTCGACAGATACTCGAAGCATTTCCGAATACCGGAGATCCAATCCGTGTCGGCTATGTTGAAGGCCCGGGAACGCAAGACGGCTTCATTGCACGAACAATCGATGGTGCCAGGGGTCATACCTATGAAGCTCGTCTTGAGCGTATGTATGAACAACTGGAGCGGCAAGCGGCTCAGTGGTTGAGAGAAGACCCAAACGCTCAAATACGAGTGGTCGGCATTGGTTTCAGTCGTGGTGCCGAGCAGGCAGCCGGGTTTAGCAGGTTGGTTGACGAACGCGGAATTCAGGACATCACAGGTATTCGCAGAACGCGCAATGAAGACGGTGATCGTGTAGTTGAATACACCAGGCCCGCTCTGGTCGAGCCCGGTCAGGTAGTTCAAGCCGTCGGTTTGTTCGATCCTGTCGGCACGGGTGTGCCGCGAGATTACGACCGACGTCTGCCACCTTCGGTGATTTCCGGTTTTCAAATCACAGCCGAAGACGAACGCCGGAATCAATTCAAATCAACACATATCATCGACCCGGGCTTTCAGGAAAACAATCATTTTTTAAACGTCACTGTCGGAGGTGCGCATAGCAATA
>JBOHYH010000128.1:0-9183 GCA_050737775.1 Arenimonas sp. | reverse complement strand
GTTAGCGCCACTGCATTGCCCCTGCTTCACGACACTTACCCGGTTGGCAGAAAAACTCAGGCGTAACTGGCATAGGTCGAGTGCATTTTTCGAGCCTTCCGGTAAATTCAGGTTGAGCTGAATACTGCCAATCGGAACTTCCATCGTTTGACCTGCTGATGAGCGTACGATATTGAGATCGTTTTTCAATGCGATCACACCCAGTTTCTCGGCAGTATCCAGATATACCACCAGCTTGTCGCCATTGGCTTTGTTATAAACACCCGTCAAGGGATAAGCCGTGCTGCTGAGGTGTCGATTTCGTTTACGGTAACGCTCTTTGAGTTGTTTCAACGCAGCAGAGTAATTGGGTTGGCCCTGGAACTCGCTGTTCACATCAAGCAGCCATGCGCGTTGGTCATTCAACACATATTCCCGTGCCGCACTACCCCATTGCTCACGCGCCGCCTTGAAAGCCACATTCAATTTTTCGTCAAGCAAAGACAATGCCGGATCATTGCAAATCGCTTTTTCAGTCGGCGATTTCGCCAATCTGCAATCAAAACTGGCAGCTTGCGTTTCTTCAGCCATTAAAAACAAGAATGCTGTAATAGCGCTTAACTGAAAAAAATTCATGCTTACCTCTCCAAGGTCTTAGGCGAGCGCTTTCTTCCTGGCCGACAAGGGCGAGAAACATGCGGCAGTGCTAACAAACGCTGCACTATCGCCTGCCGAATGCCAACCGGGAATGCCGCATAAAGGCAGAGTACGCAGTTCACTATTGGCTCGCAACACGGTGCCTGCATGAATGTCATCGGCCAAGCTATCGATACCGGCTGCCAGATCGGTTTTTTCATCCTGTACGATACATTTTGCTACGAGCAAGGTTTCCGTCACCAATGCATGATCCAGCAAGGCATGGCCAAATACCGCCACACGAGCCCGGCCTGATCGCCAGTCTTCGGCATGCTTGATAAACAGGCCATGCCAATCATGCTGCTTCCAACAGTCGAGCATGTCGGCGGGAATACTGACGATGGCACCGGCCTCATCGAACAAGGTCATGGCACACTGGGCCGGCGTCCGGGTTTTCAATCCATGTTGCTCGATGTCGCCCCATTGCCGGGCATTCAATGCCGATTTTATTCGTGGATATTTCAGCCACATCATGGCATTGAATAAATCGTGCCAATTGTTTTCGCGGGTAGCGATTAAGCCAGACTGAAAAATGCGTTGTTCGTAGTGCAGTCCGTCGTTTAATAATTCGGCTGTTTGCTTGGCAAAGACAAGTGATTTTCCGGTATACGCATGCAGCAGGGCTGAACCGGATTGATTCAAAGCCGCTACATCGGGCCATTCTCCGCTGCTAGCCCAGGGCAGAAAATCGGCGACATCCTGAAATACCGGATGTCTGAAAATACACTTATCGACGTTTTCCCGTGCTGGCGAAATAAAAACACGCTTCGGTTTGGATGTTGCTTTCATCGTTTCGTTTTTATTGTTCCTGTAAAGCATTTACCGACTTGCATCGGCCCTGCCATTTCGGCATCAATTCTCTACCAGGCCAAACAAGTCGTGCTCGTCGCTGCCCATAATTCTGACATCGACAAACTGTCCGACTTTCAAACCGGCTTCTTCGCCGTTCTGAATTTGCACCAGACCATCGATTTCGGGCGCATCGGCTGTTGAACGACCAATGGCTAATTCACCATCAAGGGAGTCAATTAATACTTTTTGTGATGTGCCGACTTTACGTTCAAGTTTTTCGGTGCTGATTTCCGCTTGCAGTTCCATGAAGCGGGCCAAGCGCTCCTGTTTGACTTCCTCAGGCACGGGGTTCGGCAAATCATTGGCCTTCGCACCTTCTACCGGCGAATAGGCAAATGCACCGACGCGGTCGAGTTCGGCGTCGTCAATAAAATCCAGCAGTTCTTCAAACTCGGCATCGGTTTCACCCGGAAAGCCGACGATGAAGGTGCTGCGCAATGTAATGTCGGGGCACATCTTGCGCCATGCCTGAATACGTTCCAGATTTTTTTCGGCCGCTGCCGGGCGCTTCATCAATTTCAGAATGCGCTGGCTTGCGTGCTGCAAGGGAATGTCGAGATAAGGCAATACTTTGCCCTCGGCCATCAAGGGAATAATGTCATCGACATGCGGATACGGGTATACGTAATGCAAGCGCGACCAAACACCGAGCTCCGACAAACCATTGCATAAATCTTTCATACGGGTTTGATATTTTTTATCGCGCCAGATCGCTTCGGCATATTTTGTATCGACACCATAGGCACTGGTGTCTTGCGAAATAACTAGCAATTCTTTCACGCCACCCATCACCAGTTTTTCCGCTTCACGCAACACTTCATCAATCGGGCGCGATACCAGATCGCCACGCATCGAAGGAATAATGCAGAAACTGCAGCGATGATTGCAGCCTTCGGAAATTTTCAGATAGGCATAATGTTTGGGCGTTAACTTGATGCCTTGCGGTGGCACCAAATCCAGATACGGGTCATGCTTCGGCGGCAAGCTCGCATGTACCGCATTCATTACGGTGGCGTAATCCTGCGGGCCGGAAATGGAAAGTACGCCTGGATGCGCTTCACGAATTAGGTCCGCGCGTTTTCCCAGGCAGCCGGTCACAATCACCTTGCCGTTTTCGGCCATCGCCTCGCCAATCGCATCCAAAGATTCAGCCACGGCAGAATCAATGAATCCGCAGGTATTAACAATCACAATGTCGGCATCATTGTAGGTCGGCACGGTGTCGTAACCCTCAACGCGCAATTGTGTGATGATGCGCTCAGAATCGACTAAAGCCTTGGGGCAACCCAGACTAACAAAGCCGACTTTTGGTTGTGCAGTGGACATAAACGGTCGCCATAATGAACTCCATGCAATTATACTGTCTGGACGGGGCCCCCGACCTGACAATTTGTTTATCCAATCGTTTTCCTGGGGAGCGTTTCATGGGGCATCAAGTCAGCATCAGCACATTGCATGGCACCATCGGTGGTTGGCGTGCTGATCCCGCTATTCCAGCGAAAGGCGCCGTCATCGTCGTTCAGGAAATTTTCGGCCTCAATTCCCATATTCGCGCCATCGTCGAGCAATACGCCCAGCACGGTTTTATTGCCATTGCCCCGGCATTATTTGACCTGATTGAACACGACATCGAGCTGGGTTACACCGAAGCCGACGTCGCTCGTGGCCGTGAATTGCGCAACCAGTTGGGTGAAGACCGGGCGGTCGATTGTGTCCGTGCTGCCATGGAAGAAGTCGAAGCCGAAGGTTTTGTTGGAATTGTCGGCTATTGCTGGGGCGGCACCATCGCCTATCTCACCTGCGCCCGTCTGGGCCTGCCGGCTGTGAGTTATTACGGTGGTGGCACCGTACCTTTTCTGCATGAAACCCCGAGCAGCGCATTGATGTTGCACTTTGGTGCCAATGATCCGTTGATAAGCGCCGATGATGTTGAAAAGCATCGTGATGCCCTGCCTGATGCCGAATTTCATGTCTGGCCAGCCGGCCATGGTTTCAATTGCGATCAACGTGCTGATTACAATGCCGAAGTGGCAGCTGAAGCTTTGCAGCACAGCCTGCAATTTTTTGAAACACACCTGGAATAATCTACTCTGCGCATGCCGATAAATTCCGACTTCGATTTAGATGGAAGACTTGAAGCGGATTCGGTTTTTATAGCGGATGGCCCGCTTTCGCAATTTCGTTTAATGAACGACGCGCGTTACCCTTGGCTAGTTCTGGTACCGAGAATTGCCGATGCCAGTGAGTGGATCGACTTGCCCGAACAGCAACAGCAGATATTGCTTTCCGAAATCAATAATGCCGCCAGATTATTACGCGAGCATTTTGTCTGCGAGAAAATAAATATCGGAGCCCTGGGCAATATTGTTCGGCAATTGCATGTGCATGTAATGGCTAGAACACCTCAAGATGAAGCCTGGCCTGGACCGGTCTGGGGACAAGGCAAAGCAAAGGCTTATCCCGTTGCTGAAGTTGAAAGCTTGATTGAAAATTTGCGGATGGCACTCGATAAATAGGACGCAATAAAATGCAAAAGCACCGATGAGACAAAAAAAAACGCCGCTATGCGGCGTTTTTTGTTGATGCAATTTTTACTATTTCGCAACAATAACCTTGGTACCTGCAAATTTGTCGTGCAAACATTGCCGTTGGTCACCAATAAAAATAAACAGTACATTCACGAAACCGAACAATCCACCCAATATTGGAATTTGACCAATGGCATGAATTGTCGCGTAGCGCGTTAGAATCAATTTCACGAACTCCGGTTTCTGGTTATCCTGCGTGACAATCTTCGTACCGAGAATTTTCTTCCCGATTGTCTGACCCGATGCATTCAGGAAATAACCCTGAACCAACAGAAACACGAAGAAACCTAGTGTACCCATCTTTAGATTGTCGACTAAAGTCGGCTGGATACCCGCCATGATGTCGCTCATGTTCATCAGGCCCAATGCAAACACCAGTGGGAAAACCAACACCATCATCAAAACGCCATCAATAATCGCCCCCAGCAAGCGAATACCGAAAGAAGCCAACTCAGGGCCTTCTGAGGGAAAATCAACGACCGGCGCATCGGGTGTTGCATAGGGATTTGAATTCTGGTCTTGCATAATAATCTCCGTAAATGGATTGTTTTCTTTTCATCGCAACCAGCAAGCAGATTTCAGGTTTTCGGCAACGTCACGCCAGTTTGGCCCTGGTATTTTCCGCCACGGTCCTTGTAACTGGTCTCACAGACTTCATCAGATTGGAAGAACAGCATCTGAGCGACGCCTTCACCTGCATAAATCTTGGCCGGCAAGGGCGTTGTATTCGAAAATTCCAATGTCACATGACCTTCCCATTCCGGCTCGAGTGGCGTGACATTCACAATGATGCCGCAACGGGCATAGGTGCTCTTGCCAAGACAAACTACCAAGGTGTCACGCGGGATACGAAAAAATTCCACGGTACGGGCCAGTGCAAAACTATTGGGCGGAATAATGCAGACATCCGACACCACATCGACAAAACTGCTCGGGTCGAAGGCTTTCGGATCGACAATGGTGGAATTGATATTGGTAAAAATCTTGAATTCGCGGGCACAACGCACATCATAACCATAGCTTGAGGTGCCGTAGGAGACGATTCGATGACCATCGGCACCGTGTTTAATCTGGCCGGGCTCGAAGGGCTCAATCATGCCGTGTTGCTCGGACATACGGCGAATCCACTTATCAGCTTTAATACTCATCACGACTCACTTTCAGGAAATTATTGGTGTTTCTTGTGCGTGGCCATAACAGCCACACGACAATCAGGTTAATACTCAGGACGCCTAATGTAGTCCAAGCCGGACTTTTTATAAAATAATACAGCTCGAAAGGCACATACATGCCCGACGAAATTAGCCCGAGCCAACGCGCCCAACTCCGGGTAAACCACAGACCATAAGCCTCCACGAAGCGCAGAACTGCATAGGACGCGGCGAATACGAGCAGCAAGCCATGCTCCATATCGGCCATGCGCAAAAACTCGATGAACTTGCGTGGCGCGCCAAACTTCGGGTCCAGGTCCAGCAGATGCACCAGAAATTGGCCACCGTGTTCCAGCACATGACTGTCTGCCTGCATGACACCAAGACCAATCGCCAGAATGGCCAAGCCTTTGAATATATCGATGATGGCAACGATGCGAAGTCGTTTACGCGAATCCAGATGCATGGACATCAGCGACTAGCTCCGTCGGCACGAAACCAACGGTAATGCCCGACGATTCGCCAGGAGAACAGCACGTCTTCTTCCTGCGTACCCTGACCGATATTGTGAATCACCAAGGGCCGGCTGTCGAACAGACTTTTCTTGTCGGAAACAATGCCGATATGCGCCAGCCCATTATCCAGACGCCAGCTGACAATATCGCCTGGCTTGTAGCTATCGGACACTTGCGGAAGATTCAGCGCCTTGTCTTTCCGCTTGAAAAAAACTTCAAGATTCGGAACACGACGATGGTCGATATTGCTGTCGGTCTTTTTCAGCTTCCATATTTTTGGATAGAGCGAAAAATTCGCCTGCATATCTTTATGTACGAGTTGCTGAAAATCGATGCCGGCCTTTCGATAGGCGCGAATGACAACATCCGAACAGACGCCACGCTCCAGCGGCACATCGCCCATGGGATAGCTCAGGCGACTGTAAGCCGGATCATAAGTGGTCGTTACACCAATCTGTGAGCGCGCAGCAGCAACCACTTTCGATGCCTCACTGGTTTGCGCCGTTACAAGACCGGAAACCAGAAACAGCCAGACAAAAACCAAACCGCGCATCAGGTGTTTTGAATCACGATATTGGGGAAGCTGATCGATTTGTTTTTTGCCTGCAGCGCCAGTTTTGCGCCGACCTTGCGGGCAATCTCGCGATAAATCAACGAAACGGCGGATTCCGGATCGGCAGCGACGGTAGGAGAGCCGCTATCGGCTTGTTCGCGAATCGACAATTGCAGCGGCAATGAACCCAGCATAGGTATTTCGTATTGGGCCGCCATTTTCTGCGCGCCGCCTTCGCCAAAAATATGTTCGGCATGACCGCAGTTCGAGCAAATATGTACCGCCATGTTTTCGATAACACCCAATACCGGCACTTCGACTTTTTCAAACATCTTGAGCGCTTTCTTGGCATCGATCAGGGCGATGTCCTGTGGCGTGGTCACAATGACAGCAGCAGATACCGGTACGCGCTGTGCCAGCGTCAATTGAATATCGCCGGTACCCGGCGGCAAATCAATAATCAGATAATCAAGCCCCTGCCAGAGCGTGGTGGTCAATAATTGTTGCAAGTATTGCGTGGTCATCGGGCCACGCCAGATGGTCGGGGTGTCTTCATTCAAAAAGAAACCAATCGACATTGCCTGCAAGCCATGGCCATTCTTGGCGTGAATCGATTTGCCATCCGGTGAGTCGGGCTTGCCGTCCAAACCCAGCATCATCGGAATGCTGGGTCCATGAATGTCAGCATCCATAATGCCAACCTTCGCGCCTTCGGCCTGCAATGCCAAAGCCAGATTCACGGCCGTAGTGGATTTGCCAACGCCGCCCTTGCCAGAGGCTACCGCAATAATATTCTTCACTTCCGGCAGAGGTGTGAGTTCTTTTTGCACGCGGTGCGCGGAAATTTTCGTGTTAATGCCAAGACTGATATTTTCAACGCCGGGTAGCTGACCCATTTTTTCACGGATCAAAGCTTCCAGACTGGCATGCCAGCCTTTGGCCGGGTAAGCCAACTGAATCTCGATGGCGACACGACCGGCATCAACACCCACGCCACGAATGGCAGCGCTTAAATCGGTTTGGGTATACGGGTCCTGGATCTGCGCCAACGCGGCGCGCACGGTTTCTGTACTTAGGCTCATCGGCATATTGTAGCGATTGACCGGCACGCATGGGCAGAAACAAGTCAAAACTGCCCGCAGTCTGCGATAATTGCCTGATGAAACCGAACCCCACTCTTGTTACTTCCGCGCTCCCCTACGCCAATGGTCCGCTGCATCTAGGCCATTTGGTGGGCTATATACAGGCTGATATCTGGGTACGCGCGCGCCGCATGCATGGTGCCACGACACATTTTGTCTGCGCCGACGATACCCATGGCACACCCATCATGCTGGCAGCCGAGAAAGCCGGTCTCACTCCGGAACAATTCATTGCCGATATTCAAGCCGGACATGAAAAAGACTTCGCGGCCTTTGGCGTGAAATTCGATCACTACGATTCCACCCATTCAGCGGCCAATCGCAAGCTGACCGAAGAAATCTACGCAAAACTGCAGCAACGCGGCGCCATTGCCGTGCGTACCATCCAGCAATTATTCGACCCGGAACGCCAGATGTTTCTGCCGGACCGCTACATCAAGGGTGAATGCCCGAAGTGCAGCACGCCAGACCAGTACGGCGACAATTGCGAAAATTGCGGTGCCACGTATTCACCCACCGATTTGAAAAACCCACGCTCGGTGGTTTCAGGTGCTACGCCGGAACTACGTGATTCCGAACATTATTTCTTCCAGCTCGGACAATTCACCGAATTTCTGAACGACTGGATGAAGGGCGATGTCGCCAATAGCGGCGTGAAGGCAAAATTGCGTGAGTGGACGGATGCCGGTTTACGCGACTGGGATATTTCGCGTGATGCCCCTTACTTCGGCTTTGAAATTCCCGGAGCGCCCGGCAAGTTTTTTTATGTGTGGCTCGATGCCCCTATCGGTTATTTGTCGAGTTTCAAAAACCTGTGCGCGAAAACAGATATCGATTTTGATCAGTTCCTCGACGCCGCCCGCAATAGCAAAGGTGAAACCGAACTGCATCATTTTCTTGGCAAGGACATCGTGAATTTCCATGGCCTCTTCTGGCCTGCCGTATTGCACGGTGCGGGCATGCGCTCGCCGACGGCTCTGCACGTTAACGGTTATCTGACCGTGAACGGCGCCAAGATGAGCAAATCGCGCGGCACTTTCATTCAAGCACGCACCTATCTGGATGTTGGTTTGAATCCGGAAGCGCTGCGTTATTATTTCGCCGCAAAATCCAGCGCAGGTGTCGATGATCTGGATTTGAATTTCGAAGATTACACCGCCCGCGTGAATTCGGACTTGGTCGGCAAGTTTGTCAATATTGCAAGCCGCTGTGCGGGCTTCATCAGCAAACGTTTTGATGGCCAACTTGGTTCACAGTTAGCCGACGGCGATTTGTATCAACGCGGCTATGCAAATTTCGCCGATATACAAAATGCCTATGAGGCTGGTGATTTTAATCAGGCGATTCGCTTGATCATGGCTTTTGCTGACGAAGCCAACCGCTACATCGACGAGAAAAAACCCTGGGTGATTGCAAAGCAGGAAGGTGCCGATGCCGAACTGCAGGCGGTTTGTACGCAAGGGATCAATCTTTTCCGGCTACTCGCTGCTGCATTGAAACCGATTTTGCCCAATGTGGCAGAGCAGGCAGAGTTGTTTCTGGATGCGCCCATCACACATTGGAATGATGTAGAGCAAGCTTTGCTGTCGCACAAAATTGGCGATTATCAGCCATTACTCACCCGCATCGACCCAAAGAATATTGAAGCCATGATTGAAGCATCGAAAGATTCATTAGCCCCCGTAGGAGCGACGGAAGTCGCGATAA
>JBOHYH010000127.1:0-1299 GCA_050737775.1 Arenimonas sp. | reverse complement strand
AGCCTGGCTTCTGCCGGTTCGATTGCATTATTGATAACACTTCGCTGCACATGATCGGGTACGCTTGGCAACGGTGTAGAAGTCAAATGCTTAATCGCACCCACATCCCCCTGCACCGCTTGATTGATTTGCGAACCAAACGTAATCACTTCACGCGAAGTACGTACATCATCGCGAAAAGCATCGACCAATGCCGCGTTATCACGATAACGTTGGCGATTTTCCTCGGAGATAACGCTATTGGTGGGAGGCCAGAAGGATTGGCCCATAGCATGGGCACCGACATTGTTTGCTACATCATAAACAAACCCAGCAGTGCCTTGCTGTGCTGTAGAAACGCCAGCGCTTTGCAGCGCTGCAATATCCTCCGCATTGGCATACACCCGTACTTCACCATAGTGACCATTGCCCGCACTGACAAAATCGGTAGCGCGCATATGGTTGATCATGCCATGTGCACTACGGCCCTCGCGAATACCTGACAATCCGATAGCGCCATAAGCATTGAAAGTTTCACCCCCTAATGCATAGCGCTCTGCAGTTATTTGGGCAAGCGTACCGCCGAGGGAATGGCCGGTGACAGTGATCTCGGGCGTGTCGCCATTGACATCTGGACTGCCATTATGCCAACGGTATGCGGGTAATTGCGATAATTCTTTTGCACGATCCATAAAGCGCATTGCCGCTTGTGCTTGTGGATTAACCGCCTCAAAAACCATCGCCCCATCGGCAATTACGCCGTCTTTTATTACTTCCGGTGAGGAGAGCTTAGGTTCTGTACCGCGATGGGCAACAACCAGTTCGCCGGTAGCTTTGTTTTGATAGATAGCACCCTGGTAACCAAGATCACTACTTTTGTTGGAGACTTCAACAACTTTGTATGTTGCCCCACTCGGAGATTTAAATTCGCTGCCTTTTGATAAGGGCGGCATAGCATCCATATCGCCATACACGTGTTTGCTTAGAAGCGCATAGTCTTGGACAGGGATGCTCATAATCTCGCCTTCTTAGCTGTCATAGTAATGTAAAAATACTTGCCCGAGTTTGCGTAGTCATCTGCATTCGTTGAATCTACCAAGCCACCACCCAGCGACACAGTATCTGTTTCACCTGGTGACTTATCAAGCCGAAATGCGATAATTTGATAGCCTCTTTTGACATTAAATTCGGTTTCCAACGCCACATCGATGGAATGCTCATTTATGCCATTGTTCAAATCTGCCGATAGCACATTAGATGTCCACCTACAAAGACCCAGGCCGTAATCATCTTTCGCAATAAATTTATCGAGAACTACTC
>JBOHYH010000126.1:0-6288 GCA_050737775.1 Arenimonas sp. | reverse complement strand
ATGCGAGAAAGCAGAAGAATTAAATCGAGAAGATCGAAATCAGGGAAGTGCATTGAGACCCCCTTCGATGTTTTTTAACTTCAAATATTCAGCTGCAAATTCAGAGCTGCAAACTTTGTAACCCATACGCAAGTAGTCGTTAGCGCATTGGTTGTAAGTGTGCTGAGAGATTTTTATTAAGTTGGTTGTGCCGTTAGGCAATGAGAGATACAGATACACCGGGTCTTTTTTAACCTGGCTGATTAGCTTTCGAGCGAATGACATTGGACACCCCTGAATTTTTGGGTGAGGCCGTATCTGTAAACCGGGGGAGGTGTCCATACCGTATCCAGTCCACAGGGGGGAGGCCTCACCGCTACCCCCAATTACCCCCTAGGGGTAACCAATTCCTAAGACCATTAGGAATGGAGGGCTTTATACTGGGTCTAGGAATCGACTGTCAATAGAGGGTGTAGGAATGTCCACAACATACGAACTTTTTACCCGTTGGCGAATAGCAAAGGGTTACCCATCCGACCTGCAAGGAACGATTGCATTAGGTCTGACACAGGGAGTTTCCTACCACTGGAAACAAGGCAGAAATGCTACAGCGGATATTATCGAACGGATGTGTAAAGACCTTGGGCTAGACCCAATGTTTTACATCATCAAAGGATTTGAAGAAGCAGCCCAAGGTGACGCAAAGCGAACACTGGCGCGGGCTGCGAAGCGATTTGCTGGAGTATTGATTATCGGCGGCGTGCTGATGACACCACTACCGTCGTATGCCCAATCTACATCGATAGACAGCTCGCACGGGCTATACATTATGCGAAGTCATTGATAGCCCTGTAATGTGCTACGGCAAGACTTCAAAACCTCTGAAACCCTTTCCCATCAAGGTGTTCACCGTAGAAAAGTTTGCCCAGTACCCACAGACATTCTGTACATCCCACGCAGAACTTGTTGCCCAGGCGTAAACAGTCGTAGAACATCTTGGGCAATGATAAACGACACGCAGAGATTACTACTCACATCGACGCAGCAGTTCCGGCAGACCACTTGGACGACCGCTACATGCAATGCACAGGACGTTCGTTGCAAGCAAAAGAAAACCGTCGCCATTTATACCGGCATCGATTCCGGGTAACCAGCCAGCGCTTGCAACATGTTCACCGCAGAAACTATTGTTCAGTTCGTGCGGACATTCTGCACAGCCGTTACAGAACTTAATGCACATGATGACAGTTCAGTTGGACCTGAAAATAGAGGGGTCAGTTCTGTGTGGAAATCAACAGTTAGGGCTGCACTTCAAACCAACACAACCCATGAGAGTTATATGCCACAATTAAACAAGTCGATATTCTTCATATTACATTTTGTCTTCGGTTTCTTAACCCTATGGCAGTTTTACTACTACATTCAATTAACCGTTCCAGCATTGCTTACCGCGAATCTAATGTTGAAGACGTTTCTAGAAGTTGGATTTATTCTAATCTGCGTTGTCTTCGGCAATTCCGGCTGGGATTCTCTGAAATTACTTACCCCCTCAACAACGGGCTCAGAATTGGTCAAGGAGCTTTCTCGATCATTAGCACCAATGCTTATAGTGTTACCTGTATTTTCCGTACTATTTGATTTCGCACAAAATGTTTCGCTTGTTGATTTTTCGTGGGCATTAAGTCGTTTGCCTTTGACATGGTTGGGCATTTCTCTACTCGTAGGCGTTCTCCTCA
Source organism: Arenimonas sp. (assembly GCA_050737775.1). Classification (GTDB taxonomy): domain Bacteria; phylum Pseudomonadota; class Gammaproteobacteria; order Xanthomonadales; family Xanthomonadaceae; genus Arenimonas. The sequence continues at coordinate 4,573 of JBOHYH010000126.1, read as the reverse complement.
TTTATTATCAGCGCAACAGCGATCGCATGCGGCTCCTAACTAATCAGTCAAGGTGACCTCTTGGCGCAAATTGGATTCAAGTTTCACATCAGGTGCGTCGGCGCGTTACTTCAGGCGTTAGCTCTCAACCCGTCTTGAAGCATGCTTTCAAGGATGGATGTCATGGTCGCAGTAGTCGCAGGCGACCAACCTACCCCCTTTAGTTCCGTTGGTCGGTGCCTAGGCCCGACAAACGATTGCAAGAATCTCCGAGCAAACGAGAATAGTTTAAAAGCGTTGGGCCGAAGGCGCCAACCTATAACTCGATTCCGCACGGTAGTAACAACGGACTGTCTCAGGTAGAGTTTGAAAGACTGCCCTATTGCTTAGCGGGTGAGAGTCTAAGGCGATTCACTGCTCGGCCAGGAGGGATAATGTCGGAACAGGTTCGTGATTTGCCTCGCCGTGAACGCCTGGGATGGCGCCTGATGGGCATCACGTTGCTGCTGGCCTGTGCCATCGGCATGACCCTCAACATTGGCCAGATCCTGTTCGACTCGCGTTCGCAAAGCGCCGAGATCGATCGCAGCGTAAAGCGCCTGCTCGCAGTGATGCGAGAGCCGGCCACCGAAGCTGTTTACAACATCGATGATCGTCTTGCACGACGCGTACTCGACGGCGTGTTCCGCTTCGAAGGTATTATTTCCGCCGAATTGGTGGTCGGCGATAGCGAGGTATTGGCAAGCGACAAGCGCGAGCAGGTCGTGAGTGCTTTCCGTTTCGTCACCGCCGCGTTGTTCGGTGATCGTCGCGACTACCGGATCGAGCTGAAGACTGGGTCGGGCGAAACGGTCGGTAGCCTGCGACTGCAACTTGATACCTACCCACCCGGTCGCGCCTTCCTTGCACGTGCCGGCGTAGTACTTGCGCTCGGCATGTTGAACGCGGGCCTGCTCGCGCTGTTGCTGCTGGCAGTCTTCAATTATTTCTTGACTCGTCCATTGGTTCGCATGGTGGATGGGTTGTCGTCTTTCGATCCGAATATGCCGGAATCAATCCGACTCGACGTGCCCGCAGGCCACGAGCGCGACGAGCTGGGCTTATGGGCGCGTTCCGTGAACAACTTGTTGGCGGCGATCCGCGAAAACCTCGCTAGGCAAAGGGAGGCCGAGACGAGAGCCTCGTGGCTTGAGCACTTCGACACGCTGACGGGCCTCGCCAACCGCACGCTTCTGCTCGCCAACACGACGCATTCGATGGCTGGGGCAACGCAGGACGATGAGCCGGCGATTCCACTTGCGATCGTTATCGTCGACATCCGCGAGTTCCGCGATGTCAATGCGCAGTACGGCGTGGACTTCGGAGACGATGTACTACGTGAGGCGGCACAGCGATTGAACGTGCTCGGGGCCGGCAATGCAGCGTTGACGGCGCGTTTGGCCGAAGATGCATTTGCCTTCTTGTTGTCCGGCGAGAACGTACGCTCACATGCCGAAGCACTGGCGCGTAGCCTGCACTCGATGTTCGAGTCACCGTTGGAGGTAGGTGCCAAGAGCCTGCTGTTGGCGCTGGATATCGGTGTCGCAATATACCCGGACGATGCGCAAAGCGCCGACCAGTTGATTCAGAACGCCGAACGCGCGCTGTCGTACGCGAAGAAGAACAAGCTGACCGATGCGCAGTTCTATCAGGCCGAGCACGACAAGGAGTTGCAGTTGCACAAACGCCTGGTCCGCGACTTGCGGTGCGCGACCCAGCGCGACGAGATCCAATTGCACTACCAACCGTTGGTAGGCGCACAGAACGGACAGGTGGTCGCGGTCGAAGCATTGGCGCGCTGGACCCATCCTGAGCTAGGCAATGTTGCGCCGGTCGAGTTCGTGCCGCTGGCCGAGAGTAGTGGCCAAATCGTCGCGCTTGGGGAGTGGCTGTTGCGTCGCGCCTGTCACGATGCAGCTTTGTGGCGGCGCGTGTGCAAGGCACCGCCGCGAGTTGCGGTGAATGTGTCGGCGATGCAACTGCGCGAACGCGGCTTCGACTTGATTGTCGCCTCAGCGCTTGCCGATGCACGCCTGCCCGCCTCGCTGCTTGAGCTGGAGATCACCGAAACAGCTTTAATCGAGAACATCGAGCAGGCCATCGGCATGTTGCAGCGGCTGCGTGCGTCCGGCGTGCGAATAAGCATCGACGATTTTGGCACCGGCCTTGCCAGCTTGAGTTATCTCAAGCGCCTGCCGATCGACCAGCTCAAGATCGACATCAGTTTCATCCGCGATGTCCTGCGTGATCCCAGCGACGCGCAGATCGTCAAGGCAATCATCAATCTAGGCCACAGCCTGGACCTGGAGGTCGTGGCCGAGGGCGTAGAGGAACCGGCGCAGCGCGATTTTCTGGCGGCAAACGGATGCGATTTGATGCAGGGCTACCTGTTTGCGATGCCGATGGACATGGTGGCGTTCACGAGCTACTTGCAGCGCCATTCGTCGTCACGTTCTGTCGTGGTACCCATCAACGGCGGGCGGTCGTCGGTGTAAGCATGTATCGTTTGTACAGTGCGTCCAGCCTGCCGTCCTTGCGCATCGCCGCCAAGCCTCGGTTGAATGTCGCGAGCGATTCATTCATGCGCGGCGCCTTGCGAGAAAATGCAATGTACAGAGTGTTCTCTGCGAGCGCCGGTTCCATCGGTACAATGCGGCGCGCGTAGTCGGGATATTCGGTGCGGATCAAATGCTCGGCGACGCGGCGATCTATCACAGCAAGATCGATGCGACCGTAGACCAACTTGCGCAGGTTGGTCGCGTCGTCGTTGGCTTCTTCCTTGACCAAGTAAGTTGCCGCATCGAAAACCGGTGTGTTGAGGTAGCCACGCACAACACCGAAGCGCTTGGCTTTGAGCGCGCGCAATGCGGCGTCTTGTTTCTTCACCGGATCGATGATGAAGGCGACTGCATCGCTGCGGCGCTTGTATAGCATCAGTGGCCCGCCGGGGAATGCGGCCGAATATTGGAATTCAGTTTCGCGGCTGGCATCGAAGTACTCGGGCATCAGGCCATCGACCTCGCCGGTGCGTGCTAGGTGCAGCGCACGCGCCCACGGATAGAACTCGATTTCGACCTTCATGCCCTGGTCGGCGAACGCGGCGCGGACCAAGGCCGCAGCGTAGCCCTGATCCGGCATCCGCTTGCCGATGTAGGGTTCCCATTCCAATGAAGCCAGACGCACCACTGGCTTACTGCTTGCGGGCGATTTCTCCGCTGTGGTCACTACAGGTGTCACCGACAAGGTTAGCGCCAGAAAAGTGGCGAGGAATCTTGCGATATACGTGTGCAGACCCATCGCGCGACTCCTTTTTCAATCCACTTTCCGCAAGTAGTTGTTTCAATATTTCGGTCTTATCTAAAATAAGACCGTTTAGCCTCGAACAATTGTAAAACATCATGGACAGGGATGAACATCCTAGCTCCTAGAAGTTAGGCCTATCTATGCGCCATTCACTCTGCATTGTTGCCATTGGCGATAGCGCTACTGCCATTGGCAGGATTAGGGGGATTGGCTTCGGCAGGATTCGAGCATGGATTTCTGGTGTTTGCTTTGCTGCTGGGCGTTAGCAACTTGGCATTGAGCTACCGGAAACACCGAGTTCTGCATGCCCTGACATTGCTTGCGCTGGGAATTACGCTTATTTCAACCGGCATATTCGATCCGACCGTGCACGCGTCAACATTTTGGCATGCAGTTACGATGACCAGTGTCGGCCTGCTGATTGCGACCGCACATCTGATGAACCTGAAATTGATGAAAGTAAGAAATCATCCAGCGTGAGCGCAAGTTGTTTATCGCTCCAATGATGCTAATGTCACGCTATTAAGTAGCAATGCGATAAAAATCTAAATCCTATGCCGGGATAGTTTTTTTGCTTGGCGTATTTGGTCGCTTTTTGCTCAGTGATGTGAATGTTTATTGGTTTCAGGTTTATCGGCTTGCACGGCAAACTCCACTTTCAACTTGCCCGCATATTTAAATACGAGCGTGACTGGAATTCGATCACCGTCTTTCCATTGTTTTTTCGGTGGTATGAACATCATGTGGTATTTGCCAGGTGCCAAAATCACCATTTTACCGGCAGCAATGGGCAAGCCATTGGCAAGTTCGCGCATTTGCATCACGCCATTGGCCATTTTCATTTCATGAATACCAACGCTTGCGGCTGCTGAGGTGGTGGCACCAACAAGAATGTCATCATTTTCCCCACTATTTCTAATGGTCAAATAACCGCCCGCTACACCTACATTGGGCGGTGTGGGTGAACTCCATGGGTGCTCTATTTGCAAGCTGCCGAGTTTATAACTGTGTGACAAAGCCAAAGCGGGAATCAAAAAAACAATGATGAGTATTAATTTCAGACTTTTTGACATATTCATTTCTCCAATGTGATGGATTTAAAGCGAGTCGAACAAACTGAAAGGTTTTCGTTTTTTTAGCTGCGCTTTTGGCCTCGTCATAGTGACCAAGGCATAAACCATCATCACGCCTGATGCCGCAGTAAAAGCGATCACCAACAACATGAACTCGATCATGTGTGAGCTCCTTTAAG
>JBOHYH010000125.1:0-1494 GCA_050737775.1 Arenimonas sp. | reverse complement strand
GTTCGAAGCAGATCGCTGCGCTGCATCCGGGCTACGATGGAGGCAATCTGCTAATCTTTACCATCAGCAAATAGAAATAGCATCCGTGAAAAACGAACATCGTCGCGCCTTCTGGCAAGTCCATCTCTGTGTTCTGCTTTGGGGCTTTACCGCCATTCTTGGCAAATTGATAAGCCTGCCTGCACAGGCACTGGTCGTTTGGCGCATGGCCTTGGTTTGCATATTTCTGGCCTTGTTGCCGAAGGTCTGGCGCGGCATAAGGTCGCTCAAACCAACACTGATTTTGACCTATGCCGGCATCGGCATTATCGTCGCTTTGCATTGGCTCACGTTTTATGGCGCGATCAAATTATCGAATGCATCGGTTGCCGTCAGTTGTTTGGCACTGGGGTCGGTATTCGCTGCATTGATCGAACCTCTACTCACCGACAAAGCCTGGAATAAAACCGAACTATTGCTTGGCGTGCTTGCCATACCCGGCGTTGTGTTGCTGGTCGGCGGGGTCCCGCTTTCCATGCATACCGGCATTATAGTCGGGATTATTTCTGCTTTTCTCACGTCCCTGTTTGCCGTATTGAACAAGCGTTATGTGCACGATGCGGAGCCGGAATCGGTTACCTTTATCGAAATGTCGGCAGGTGCATTCTTTTTGACGATTGCCAGTATGTTGTATTTCGGCAGCGAACAAACACTCATCATCCCCGACACCCGCGATGCCATCCTCTTATTGATTCTCGCCCTCGCCTGCACCCTGTTCCCCTTTATCCTGTCATTGCATGCCCTGCGACATATCAGCGCTTTCACCACGCAATTGGCACTCAATCTTGAACCGGTGTATGCCATCGTGATCGCGGCATTGTGGTTGAAGGAATATGAAGAACTCACACCGCAGTTTTATCTGGGCGTGAGTATTATTTTGTTGGCAGTATTTATCCAGCCAGCCATTCAGGCAATCAAGCGAAACTCAAACAAGACAAGCAGCTAAACCCTGGCAGCGCCGTGGGGCGCGAATAAATTTCCTCGAGGGTTTTTCGCGCCTTATGGCGCTCCCACGATTGGGTTAAAAATTATCGCCATATCGACATATCTCTCAAGACATGACCGATAAAAATCCATACTTTGAAATCAGCAATTCATTCGCACGATCAACAATTTTTCTGCATTCGTCCGCAGTCAGCAATTCATTCTTGCCAGTCCATGCCAAACGATCAACATATTCCGGAAACTTCGGCGCTTCGCCCCATTTCAGATCGGGGTTGGTAGCACGTGGACTGCGACCCAATAAATGCAAATGCACACTGCGCGATGTTTTTGCGATCTTGAATCCTTTCGGCTCCGCCTGTTCGTTCAATGCCCAATTACCAGCCTCCCAATAATTGATGCACCCCCCTTCAAGCTGAGGCAATACTTCCAGCATCGCTTGCCCTGTCGCAGCCACCAGAAAGGACCATTGCGTCAATTCCTTCGAAGTGAGCTCACTTCTTTCCCATACCG
>JBOHYH010000124.1:0-1956 GCA_050737775.1 Arenimonas sp. | reverse complement strand
AACATTTTTTGCCAAATCCAAACCAAGACGAGTAATCTTCATAACGGACTCCCTCTTCTGTGACTGTTGATGACACCTCAGTCTGGCACATTGCGATGCCGCAAGAAGGGGGAGTCCATTCCATTGGACTATGAGTGTTTCAAGCAAGACTGAGCTTCCTGTTGGAGGGCAGTCATCGATAGTCAGACCATTGATCATCGTCAGCTCTCCGAGATCCGGATCAACCATGTTTTTTGAAGCATTGGCCAATTGCCCGGATCTTTATACCATTGGTGGGGAAAGCCATCATGCAATCGAATCGATTGAAAGCCTGAATCCGTCGAGCAGAAATTATGATTCGAATGTTTTGACAGAAAACGATTGCAGTCCCGTAGTGGCAAATATGCTTGTCGATAATTTCTACCAAAATTCACGAAAACATGACGGTAGCCGACCGGCGCCTATGGAGTCGATCAGGCTGCTCGAAAAAACACCGAAAAATGCATTGCGCATCCCATTCGTTAGAAAGTTGTTTCCAGATGCGAGCTTTATCTATTTGTATCGTGACCCACGCCATGTGATTTCGAGCATGATTGATGCTTGGCAGTCTGGCCGGTTTCAAACCTACCCGCAATTACCGGGATGGACAGGTCAGCCCTGGTCACTTTTACTGGTTCCCGGGTGGCGCAGTTTGATTGGAAAACCGCTTCATCATATTGTGGCTTACCAATGGGCAACTACTTCAAGGTTGTTGCTGGATGCTCTGGAAAGTATTGATCCTGCCAATGTCGAAAAAGTCCGTTACGAAACATTTGTCCTGCATTCGCAGACAGAAATAAATCGTCTCTGCCAGATTTTTGGTTTAGATGCGAACAGCAATTTGGACAGCTTGCCACTATCGCAACATACGCTCACGCCACCGCATCCGGACAAATGGAAACGCAATGCCGATCTGATAGAGGAAATTTGGCCGATGGTCGAAGATCAGGTGTTGCGCGTAGATAATTTCATGGGAAATGCTTGATCACTCCGAAGCTCGAAAAAGCAGAGCGCCATCAGACCTAATAAAACTCCATGAAAAAAGGCCGCAATGCGGCCTTTTTTCTGATGCAATAAACGAATATTAAAACAATGGTTTTTCAGGTAGTGAATTGTAACGATTGACTGCTTCGACAATCATTTCCTTGGCTTTGGCGGCGTCGCCCCAGCCATTGATCTTCACCCATTTGCCTTTTTCCAGATCCTTGTAGTGTTCAAAGAAATGGCCAATACGAGCCAATGCCAATTCGCCCAAATCATTGGCGTTGACAACGTGGTCGTAACCAGGGAAAACCTTGCTGACCGGGACGGCAATAATTTTTTCATCGCCACCGGCTTCGTCGGTCATCAGCAAGACACCGACGGGACGCACACGAATGACGGATCCGGGAATCAGGGGGACGGGCATCACCACCAGAACATCGGCCGGATCGCCATCACCGGAAAGGGTGTGCGGAACGTAACCGTAATTGCAGGGATAACGCATCGGCGTAGTAAGCACGCGATCAACAAAAATCGCGCCGCTGGCTTTGTCTACTTCGTATTTGACCGGCTCGGAATCTTTTGGAATTTCGATAATGACGTTGATTTCATTGGGCACATCTTTGCCGGTCGGCACTAAATCTAGGGGCATCGGAGCTTCCTGCGGTTTTCAATGCGCGCAGGATACGTCAAAAGCGCCGAGCAATCACTCTTTGATCAATGCTTAATTTGTCCCAAGACATTTAAATAAAAGTCGGCAATAAAAAACCATGACATCGCTTTTGTTCACAAATCAAACACTTGGCGAGTGAACTAATAAGAGGCACGGTTGACTACGGCAGACGAAATTTCGCTGAAAAAGCAATCTGCAATGGTTCCTTTTTTGACAAAAGCAGGCTAGATTGCTGACCGAGAAGGAGAAATTATGCGAACCGATGCCGTACTGGACCCTGAGGC
>JBOHYH010000123.1:0-18861 GCA_050737775.1 Arenimonas sp. | reverse complement strand
AACATTTTTTGCCAAATCCAAACCAAGACGAGTAATCTTCATAACGGACTCCCTCTTCTGTGACTGTTGATGACACCTCAGTCTGGCACATTGCGATGCCGCAAGAAGGGGGAGTCCATTCCATTGGGCTACATGAATCAGCAAGGATGCTGATATGATTTTCTAGTCAGGGCTGTTTAGAAAGCTAAAAAGCCGATATCACATGATGTCGGCTTCTTTTTTGCCGGAGCATCACGCGAGTGCAAGATTTTCATGGTCTCATTGCCTCATTATGCCATTGCGCGTGATGGCATGATGAGGCATGGCTTGGCAGCGACTCATACCCTCGAGCTGGCCGATACATATTGGATCGCAGACATTGATGCAAATCTGCACTGGTTGCCAATAGGCTGCGAACGGAATGGGCTCGTAATCGTGCCGGATGTTCGATGCTTTCCTATCGTTCCTGAGAACTTTCTTGCGGAAAACCTTGTTGAAACGGACCGCAGTTTTCAAGTTGAAAAATTTTATTCTCTCATTGGATATCGGGGGGAAATACTTTTTCGCGCAAACATATTACGTTAACAAGTTGACACGTAATTTGAGTGCTTTCTGGGCTACTTTTTACTGCCTTCAATTGTGCTGAAAGCCTTTGTTTTTACGGCTTGTAACAAGCTGGTTAAGGTTCGTCTTGATTTTGACTATTTGTGACATCTCGGGTTGAAAAAATGTGATGTAATCATCGTAATTCGAGAAAACTCTTGCATAGACTGCCGCCATCGAATTCGTTCATCCAATCTAACCAGGAGATACCACATGCGCTTTACAAAAACTTTATTGGCTGCCGCTTTGTTTGCCTCTGTACCGATGTTGGCAAATGCCGAATCCAGTTTCCAAACCGGTGCAGGCCCGCTGACAGCTACCGCCCGTCTTGATTTTCGTGTAGTCATTCCAAAGTTCTTGAGCTTCCAGGTTGGCAGCCCGGCTGGCACGATTGATCTCGTTGAATTTACGGTTCCTGCTGCCAATGTCGGCGACGGTTCTGATATTGCCCGCACCAATGGTGGCGTGGTTCCAGTTACTCTGCTTGGCAACAATGGCAACATATCTATTACCGGAACTACCTTGGGTCAATTGAACAACGGTGCTGGCGAAAACATTTCCTTTGCCGAAATTCTTTCGACCAGCTCGGATGCCAACTTGAACGTCCCGACTCTTGTGGATGGCGGCGCCAGCGCAGCGGTTACCGTTACGCCAAACGTGGGTGCACGCGTTGTTAATCGCACCGCCAACTGGTCGTTTGCCTACAGCAACACCAACTATGTCGGCTCTGGCAGTTACGGTGGCGTCAATGTCAATAATGGTCGCGTCACGTATACTGCTTCCATGCCGTAATTGGTGACACGCCTTACTGTTTGTTCAAAAGGGCTGTCCGTCGCCGGGCAGCCCTTTCGTTTTAGAAGGACCGACAATGAATGCGCGCGCAATCAATACTCCCATTGGCAGGATTATCATAATGTTGATAATTCTAGGCGGCATGCTGTTTGCAAGCTGTGCATATGCCTATACCGTCAACATTGCCACCGGGACAAAGTCTGCCTACTTGCGGGTAGGGGATGGCAGCATTACTGGAGGCTTTTTCAATGCTGGCGGCACCCCGGCAAATAACACAACGGTAAATTTGGTCAGTGTTACTGTGCCTGCCGCGGCGGTGGGTAACACGGTTGACCAGGCGATGACCGGTACTGGTCGCTTGACCAGTGATTTGGACGGCTTTGCTTTTTGCAACGCGGGCCAGGTTTATATCGGCGGCTTCTTTCGGCTCCCAAACACGGCCAATCAAAGCGCCACTCTGACAGTCACCGCACCAACGACTTTGATAAATGCTACCGGTGACACCATCCCGATTTCACAAATAAGATGGACTAGCAGCGGCAATGGTGACACGGGAGCACAGCCTATACCTGCCGGTACTTTTGTCGGCGGTACGCAAACGCTCGCCACGTTGCTGCGCAATACCTGGAATGAAAGCTGCCATAGTTTTCTTTATGGAAACGATGCAGTGGTCGCTGCAGGTACCTACAATGCCCGGGTTACCTATACGCTGACGACACCATGATGATCAATCAATACATGTTTCTTGCCTTGCTGGCAGTTTTGAATTTGTTGCCGATAACAGCGGTAGCACAGACTTATCCCGTTGATGACAGTGCCAGCCAGGTGCTGTCATCGGGCTTGCTTAAAATGCGCTGGGATTCATTAGTGCCCAGACCCGGGCAGCCTGCCACGATGACCGGACAGGTTGTCGTATTAGTGCGGCTTGATGTGTCGCCGTGGCGAGGGCGCCAGGTGCGTATCTATCAAAAACTTCCTTCGGTTCCAGTAGGCCCCGTGACCGTGCGATGGACTGCAAACGGGCCGCTATTGCCGGGCGTATTACGCGATGGCGAGCGGGCGCTTGTTTATTCTGGCCCGATCAATTCGGATCGGCTCGAAGATACTTTTCGCCTGACCATTCAAGCTGATGGAGACCGTGTTGAACGTCCTCAAGCATTGGCATTTTCATTTGAAATCGAACTGGAGCCGCAACAATGAAATCAAGATGGCCATTTGTATCGAGTGCAATTGCCATGCTGCTGATGCCTGCTACTAGCTACGCACAAGAATTTGCGGTCGCGATCTCGCCGCCGCGCATTGAGGATCGTGCAAAAGCCGGAAGCACTTATCGCAATATCATTGAAATCAACAACACTTCCAAAAAAGTGGCGAGATACACCATGCAAACAGCAGATTGGTCACTTGATGCCAAAGGCTCTGCGGTTTTCACACAAGCGCTTGTGCCCGGCAGTTGCCGACCCTGGGTGGGTATCGAGGCTGCCCAGATAACCGTCAAACCGAACGGAAAGCGCCGCTTTCGATTCGAGGCAAACATTCCAGCAGCCACACCGGTTGGTGAATGCACGTTCGCCATCATGATTGAAGGCGAGCCGCAGGTACTTGGACAGGTGGCGATGCCAGTGAGCGGGCGTATTGGAGTAATCGTTTATCTGGCAATAGGCGATGCAGCACCGGTACTGGAATTGAAAAAAAGTAGCATCATAGTTTTGCAAGGGCAGGAGCTTCCGGTTTTGCAGTTCCAAAACAAGGGCAATATGCATGGTCGTCTGGAAGGCTATCTAAACGGCATCGATGCTGGTGGAAAGCGCGTCGTATTGATTCCCGATAATAGTCCGATCCTGATCGGCGCTACTCGCGACATTCCGCTTTATCCGCAGCCCGAAGGTAAAAGCGAGACAGTCCCGAAAATCAGCTATCCGCTGCGACTGAAAGGCAGGCTCGATTCCGCCGAACAGCGAATCGATATCGAGATGACGCTGTCGAAATGATGCGTAGATACTCGCCCTGCAAGACGCAAGGCATCATTATGCAAAGAGCGACTATCGTGCTTGCCATTTCGTTTGGCTTGTCGAGTCTTGCCTATGCAAATGCCGATGAAACAAATGATCAGGCCAACGCAGGTAGCGCAGTATTTTTGGGTTCCGCGCCTTACCAGGATCGAATAATTGCTTCGGACAAACTGGCAGAGCTTCCTCCGGATGAAGAAGGGGATGACGAATCGCAGGGATTGCCAAGATCCATACACGCTGAAGTGATTTTTCATGAATCCAGACAGGGCGGCGTCAAGACGAGTGAAACCGGTATCTCGATTGGCGGCTTTTGGGAAACAGAAAACTGGGGAAGTTTTTCTGCCGATGCCGTTGCCTTTCGCGGCGACCAAAATAATCCTTACAGCAATTCCGATGGCTGGCGCGGCAGTGCCACGATCTGGCAACGCGGACTGAATATGCCTGGTGGCTGGTTGGTCAATAACGGATTGGGTGTATTGAATACACCGTTGCCCAGTTTGCTTCGTGAGCAGTATCGGTTCTTTTTGCCCAGTGTCCCCATGCTTGGCGTGAGTAGTGAATGGTTGCAGCGAAGCGACGGCATTCAAATTCAAGCCGCAGCGGGGCAGGGCGGTGTTTATGCAGGTGCACGAATAAGCGGTTTTGAGTCTGGCGAAAGCTCCGTGCTAAGTCTTGGCGCACAGTGGGCCTGGGCACCTGGTTGGACGGGTGCGATGTCTTTGCTTGCGACCGATGGCCGCATTGTGCCGGATGATCAAGGCCTGCCTCAATTTCAAAATGGCGAAACCCGCGCTTTATTATTTGGTAATCGCTGGCAAGGTCTGCATGACAGTCTTACCTTGAACTTGCAGAGTAGCGATAACGATTCAGTGCAAGCTATGGGCGCTTGGCTTGATGCCCGTGCAGACCGCGGTCGTTTCACGCATCGTTATGGCTTCTTTTATCTTGAGCCCGACCTTGCCTGGGGCGCATTTCCGATCAATAACGATGTCAGCGGCGGATATTACCGACTCGATTATCAGCGCGCACGCTGGAGCTGGAATACGAGTCTGGATCGCGTTGCCAGTATTTCGGGCAATGGTTTCGAGGGTTGGTATGGCAACGGGTATCTGCGTTATCAAGCCAATCCGCGTCTTGGTTACGGCGGCGGTGTTTCAGTGCGCGACAATGATTCTGCGAGTGCTCAAACCGCGCAATTATTTGTCGATACCCGATCACGCATTGGTCAAACCCGATTTCAATATGATCAAGCCCATGACAGCAGCAATGCCAATAGCTGGCAAATATTGATTGATCACAGTCTGCCACTGAGAGAAGGTGCCCGTCTTTCTTTGTCGGCCGGTTTTGGAGAGCTGGCTTACGATTCAATCGATACCACGCGTACCACCACACTCGCAGCCTATGGTGGATTTGATCTGACCGATAATTTTTCGGTGGATGGAACCGTGCGCTTGAATCACGATGATGGCCCGGATGGGTCGCGATCGGTCGATGCCAATATTGCACTTCAATGGCGGCTGGCAACGCATTGGTCATTACTGGGTAATTTCAGTGTAACTCGGGGCTCGCGACGCTCACCGTTCGTATTGGATCCGTTGGGCAACCCGGCATCTTTTCAAGCACTGCCCAGTGATCGTTCAATGTATTTGAGTCTTCGCTATGATTTCAGTGCAGGCAAATCACCGTTTGTTTTAGGTGGTTCGAACAGTTCGGGCACTGGCCGTGTCGTGGGTAATATCTTTCTTGACGAGAACGGCGACAACGTGCGTTCTGCGACCGAGCGGCCGGCGGCAAACGTGACCGTATTACTGGACGATCGCTACACTGTTCGTACTGATCAGCAAGGTAGATTCGAGTTTGATCGTGTCGCTGTCGGCAATCACAGCATTACCGTGGTTCCGGACAATTTGCCTTTGCCCTGGTTCATCGATGAGGACCACGCGCAACGACGCGTGAATGTACAAGTACGTAGCGATGCAACCCTAGATATAGCAGCCATTCGGCAACGTTGAACAAATGGAGTTGGCGCGTAATATCGGTGCAGACATGAGGCGATACAGTGAAATGTTACACTCATCGTCAGGTTTTCAAGTGCCGAGGCGCTGTTCATCATGTCCGATCATCATGCAAATAAATATCCGACGCCTTACGAGCTAGGTAATAAAAACCAGACGACAACCTGGCAACAATGCATACCGTTTTATGAAAAGCTAGCTGCCGATTTTCCATCGGTGCTGCGTTTCGGGCAAATCGGCGTATCCGACAACGGAATTCCGATGCACGCCGGTGTTATCACGACCGATGCGGTGTTTGATCAGGAGAAAATCAAACGCGAAGGGCGCCCGGTATTTTTCAATAACAACGGAATTCATCCTGGTGAGCCCGAAGGTATCGATAGCTGCATGGCAATGGTGAGAGACTTTTGTACTCAGCCGGAAAAATTGGCAGCACTGGGCCGCACGGCATTTTTGTTTATTCCGATTTACAACGTTGATGGTTGCTGGAATCGTCAAAACACTTCAAGGGTGAATCAGGAGGGGCCGGAATTATTTGGATTTCGAGCCAATGGCCGCAATCTTGATTTGAATCGCGATTTCATTAAATGCGATAGTTTGGCGGCACAGGTGTTCAATCGGTTCTTCAGTAGTTGGGATCCGGATGTGATGGTCGATACCCACACTTCCAATGGGGCCGATTATTTTTACACCATGACCTTGATTCAAACCCAGGCCGACAAGTTGGGCGAAAAACTCGGCGGCTTCTTGCGAAACACCATGCTGCCGAAAATTTATCAGGACATGGAAGCTCGTGGCTGGCCGACTTGTCCGTATGTGAATCCGGTCAAAGTCACACCGGATGAAGGCATCGAGGATTTTCTGGAAGTGCCTCGCTTCTCGACCGGTTATGCAGCGCTGCATAACACCATCGGTTTCATGCCTGAAACCCATATGCTGAAACCGTTTGCCGATCGATATGCATCGATGCGTGCACTGGTAGAAACTGTGCTGGATTTTACGATCAATAATGCAAAACAAATCCAGACTTTGCGGACAGAGGTAAAGAAAACGGCGGCTGAAAAAACGCATTGGCCGGTGCAATGGAAGGCCAACTACAGCAAGCCGTCGACCTTTCGATTCAGGGGTTACAAAGCGGTTTATTTGCCGAGCAAAATCGGCAATTACACGCGGCTATCCTATGATCGTAGCCAGTCGTGGGAAAAAGACATTGTCTATTACGATCACTTTGTCGAAGACGTTGTCATTGCAACACCAAGGGCGTACCTGATTCCGCAGGCTTGGCGCGAAGTGATCGAGCGTCTGCAATGGAATGGCGTGCAGATGGAAATATTGACTGAAGATAGGCAAATTTCACTTCAGACCTATCACATAAAAAATGTGGTGTCGCGCGCCAGTGCTTACGAAGGCCATATGTTTCATGACGATATCGAATTGAGTACGCAAACCGAAACCGTGCTTGCCCGTGCCGGTGATTATTTGTTGAAACTAAATCAGGCAAATGCCCGCTATGCGGTCGAAACCCTGGAGCCGCAGGCGCATGACAGTTTTTTCCGTTGGGGCTTTTTCAATAGTGTATTGGAAAAGAAAGAAGCCTTTTCCGACTATGTGTTTGAAGATAGTGCATTCGACATGTTGCAGGACGAACCGGGGTTGAGGGAAAAATTCGATCGGTGGAAAGCAGAAAATCCAGAGCTGCTGTCGGACCAAAATGCCGTGCTGACATTTATCTACGCTAATGGCAAGCGTTACAATGAACCCGAATGGCGGCGTTATCCGGTGTTTTCATTGTTCCAATAGTAGCCCGGATGCAGCGCAGCGCAATCCGGGAAAACCCGCCTCGAGGTTAAATAATATCGGGCATCATCAAAATATGACCAGTAGCACGAATGCAGTTAGCGCATTTGTCGAGTCGTTTCCCGGATTGCGCTACGCTGCATCCGGGCTACGGTGTTGCAAGTCATCACTCCGACGCTACTTCTGCCAAATCCAGTACCCACTTCGGTACGATGGGCTCTCCTTCGTAAAACGCCTTCGGTTTTTTCTCGGCCAGCGCCCAGCGATGTAGCCAACTGGGCCCGAAGCGCCCCGTGAAAGTATCGGCGCGTTGATACGCCGGATCACGCATGCTTTCTTCAAGCGAAATAAAACGATAGCCACGTGCACGAATGGCGGCGATTAAATCGCGATAGGTTTCGGCATTCAATTCATTTGCATGCATCAATAATATTTGCGGCAAGTTGTAGCCGAGTAAATCAATCGAAGCATGTTCAAAAAAATCCACTTTCGCTACCATGTAGGGTACGTAATCCCGGCGAAGGCGGACGAGGGTTTCCTTGTCGCCACCTTTTGCTAAGGTTTTTCGATAGGCGGATGCCCAAACCCATTCGCCGTTATCGACGGTTACCGGTGCGATGCGATAGCCGTGCTCCGTGAGAAATTGTTGCAATGCGGCTTTGTCTTCCAGCGTACGACCTGCACGTAAATAAGGATGTCGAAACCATTGCGGTGTTTTGCCTTGTTTTACCAACATCGGGCGCAAAAGCTGTTCGCCTTTCAAAATATTTTCTTCGTAGGCTGGCAAGCCGACATCGTGCAGGCTGACGTGACCGTAGGTATGGTTGCCTAGTTCGAATCCCGCTTTCAGCCAGTCATCAAGCATGGCAACACGGTTTTTCTGCAATTTGTCGCCTGAATAAAGTTTGCCTTCGTTAACAAAACCGATAACGGGTACCTTTGCTTTTCGCATGGCACTTATCAAGTGTTGGTGATGTTGTTGAATGCTGCGACTTGCAGCAGAATTCGCATCTTCCCAGGCTTGGTCGCTTCCGACCACCCACGGTAGGTCGTCAATAGTGATGCTGATTCGGCGATCAGGGGTTGCTGATTTGTTTTCTTGTGCCGATAGCGAAGGTGATATCAGTATCGACAGCAGGATGAGGGCAGTGCGCAGTAAATGGATGGTCATGATCATGCTGGCGATGGGTATTGGCGCCAGATTAACGCATCAATATGCGCATGCCAAACCGATATTGGTAGTGGCCTTTATGGTGGTCGTGTCACGTGTACTCTTTTGCACAGTCCCCGAAATAGGGTTGAAAACATGCTTTACGAAGACTACGAGTCCCTTGCCAAACAGGTTGCCGCCTGTGTCGACGAGGTAATTACTCCGGTGTACTGAAAGTATTGCACTCTTTGCTTGATAGTGATATTCCGGATCTCGATGAGTCCATGATGAGTGTCAATATGGCGGTGGTATACGAAAAGATGGAACAGACCGAGCGAGCACTGGAATGGTATGACAGAGGCATCAGCTTCGAGGTGGTGTATCTACGTTTTTTTGTCTCCGAGAGCAAGGCAGCCTATCTTTACAAGTTAGGGCGCTTGCAGAAATCTGTCGATATTTACGAAGAATTGTCGCAGCAATCGTTTTTGACCGAAGTGGATAAATTGCGAATGCAACAAAATATCCATGCAATCAAAAACATGATGGGCTGACAATTTGACTGGCAATAAAAAACCCGCGATAAACGCGGGTTTTTTATTGACGTTTATAAGGATCAGAGCTGCATCGCCTTCGCGACTTCTGCAGCGTAATCTTCAACCACTTTCTCGATGCCTTCACCAACCGCAATGCGTTGGAAACCGATAACGTCGGCACCAGCCGCTTTCAATGCGGCTTCGACCGACAGATCGGTGTTCAGCACGTAAGGTTGGCCATACAGAGTAACTTCGTTGACGATCTTGGCAATTTTACCGCCAATGATTTTTTCAAGAATTTCAGCCGGCTTGGCTTTGTCCTTGTCGGCCATTTTGGCCATTTCGATTTCTTTTTCCTTGGCAACGAAATCGGCAGGAACGTCGGCCGCTTTGTTGTAAGGAGGGTTCATGGCAGCAATGTGCATGGCGATGCCGCGAGCCAGGTCCATATCGCCACCTTTCACTTCCACCAGCACGCCGATACGGCCGCCGTGGATGTAGGCAGCAACATTGTTCGATGAGTCGATTTTGCTCATACGACGCACTTGAATGTTTTCACCGATCTTCGCGATCAACGCAGCGCGGGTCTCTTCTACTGTTCCGCCTTCAACGGCTGCACCTTTAAGTGCTTCAATATCATTGACGTTCAGGGCAGCGTCGGCAACGACTTGCGTGAATTTCAGGAAGTTTTCGTCTTTTGCGACGAAGTCGGTTTCGGAGTTGATTTCAACCAACACGGCTTTACCACCGGCCGAAGCCATGGCAATGCGACCTTCCGCTGCAACGCGGTCGGATTTCTTGTCGGCCTTGGCCAAACCTGTTTTACGCAGATATTCCATCGCTGCATCGATATCACCAGCATTGACTGAAAGTGCTTTTTTGCATTCCATCATGCCGGCGCCGGAGCGCTCGCGCAGTTCTTTAACTAAACCGGCTGTAATTTCCATGTGTTACCTCTTTGATTTCTATGGCAACGCGGCAGCCGAAGCTGCCGCGTGGGGCTGACTCATTCAAAACGAATTACTTGGCGTCGCGTTTGTCGGCACGTGGTGCAGCGCCGTCACGGCGTGGTGCGCCTTTTTTTGCAGGAGCCGGGGCACGACGTGGTGCGCCTTTTTTGTCTTCTTTCGCAACCGGATTGCCTTCGGCATCCAATTCAACGAATTCGTCATCGCGAGCTGCCATTTGCGGAGCAGCGGCTTTGCCTTCCAATACACCGTCGGCAGCAGCGCGAACATACAACTGAACGGCACGGATGGCGTCGTCGTTGCCCGGGATGGCGTAGTCAACGAGGTTAGGGTCGTAGTTGGTATCGACAACGGCGATCACTGGAATGCCGAGTTTCTTGGCTTCCTGGACAGCGATGTCTTCATGGCCGATATCAATGACAAACAAAGCGTCAGGCAGACGGTTCATGTCCTTGATGCCGCCCAAAGAAGCTTCGAGCTTGTCGCGTTCGCGACGCAGGCTGAGCACTTCGTGCTTGACCATTTTTTCGAACACGCCGTTGGTTTCGTTGGCTTCCAGTTCTTTCAAACGGGCAACCGACGCTTTAACGGTACGGAAGTTGGTTAGCGTACCGCCCAACCAGCGCATGCTCATGTAAGGCATGCCGCAACGGGTGGCTTCTTCCTTGATTGAATCACGGGCCGAACGCTTGGTGCCAACGAACAAAATGGTGCCGCGTTTTTGTGCAATGGCCGAGATGAAATTCATCGCGTCATTGAACAAAGGCATGGTTTTTTCGAGATTGATGATGTGAATCTTGCCGCGGGCACCGAAGATGAATGGACCCATCTTTGGATTCCAGTAGCGGGTTTGGTGGCCGAAGTGAACGCCGGCTTCCAGCATTTGACGCATAGTGACCTGGGGCATGTGATGCTCCTAAAAGAATGAAATCAGGGCGGTCAGGCAATGATTTCGGGGTTGGGCCTCCACACGGGCTCCGTTCCGAACCTGATAAATCAGGCACCCCGGTACGGGAATCTTCCATGTGTGTGAATTCACCGATAACGTTCGGCGTCGACGACTTCAGGGCAAGCCCCTAGCAAGCCCGCGATTATATAGGGGTTTTTGACCTGCTTGCAACTTGAGGCCGCCGTATTTCCAGATAAGTTATATCAATATGTACCTGCAGCGACATGCTTTATAATAGTTGCCTATGAAAATCACCCTGAAAACCCCCGAAGATATCGAGAAAATGCGCGTTGCCGGCCGTCTGGCGGCCGAAGTGCTGCAAGTCGTGGCTCCGCACGTGAAACCGGGCGTCAGCACGGCAGAACTGGACCGCATCTGCTTCGAACATATCGTCAACGAGCAGAAAGCCATTCCGGCCAATGTCGGTTACAAGGGATTTCCGGCCACGATTTGCAGCTCGGTCAATAACGTGATTTGTCATGGTATTCCCAGTCCACTCAAAATCCTGAAAGACGGCGATATCGTGAATATTGACGTCACCGTGATCAAGGACGGTTTCCATGGCGATACCAGCCGCATGTATGTTGCCGGTCAGCCTTCGGTGATTGCCAAGCGTCTGATTGATGTCACGCGTGAGGCCATGTTCAAGGCAATCCGTATCGTAAAGCCTGGAACAACACTGGGTGATATCGGTCATGCGATTCAAACCTATGTCGAAGCCGAACGCTTTTCGGTCGTGCGTGAATATTGCGGCCATGGCATTGGTCGTATTTATCACGAAGATCCTCAGGTTCTGCATTATGGACAGCCGGGTACCGGCGTCATCCTGAAAGAAGGCATGACTTTCACTATCGAGCCAATGGTCAATCAGGGTGCTCGTCATACGCGCTTGATGCCGGATGGCTGGACCGTGGTCACAAAAGACCGTTCCTTGTCGGCGCAATGGGAGCATACCGTGTATGTCACCAATGACGGCGTGGAAATTCTCACGCGCGTTCCTGGTGACGATAACGAGCTATGAGTGAATCTGTCCGCTTGGCCGATGTCACAAGGGCCGAGCGTTTGGCTCAAGCAAGCACCACAAATGAATGGCGCGATGCCGCGAGAGAAATGCTGGCAGAGCATTTGCAGCAATTGCGCGAGCGTTTTGAAAAAAATGAAGTCATCGAGAAATTAATCGCTGCCCGCTGTGCGATTGTCGATGCCGTCGTGCAATCGGCCTGGCATCGCTGCTTTAAGGACAATATCGACATCAGCCTGCTCGCCACCGGCGGTTATGGCCGTACCGAAATGTACCCACATTCGGATATCGATTTATTGATTGTTGCCGACAAGCGCCAGCAGAAAAAACACTCGGGCACTTTGTCGGCGTTCTATGCCCTGCTTTGGGATTGCGGCTTGGCCAGCAGCCATGCCGTGCGCTCGATAGACGAATGCCAGCACGCCGCGAAAGACGACATCACGGTGCTGACGGCTTTGATGGAAGTGCGTCAGTTGGCAGGGCCGGACGTAATCTCCGAGTTGAACAAGCAACTGTCAGCCAAACATCTTTGGGGGGCAAAAAATTATTTTTTTTCCAAACGCGAAGAGCAACGTGCACGCCATGCGCGATTCAACGACACCGCCGACAATCTGGAACCGAATCTGAAAGAGGGCCCCGGCAGCCTGCGTGATTTTCATACGCTAAGCTGGATGGCAAAGCGCATGTACGCCGCCAAGAGCTTGCATGATCTGGTACCAATTGGTGTGTTGGGTGAAGACGAATATCAAAGCCTGGAACGCGAGTGGCGGGTCTTGGCGCGCCTTCGTTTCGGTTTGCACCTGATTTCAAAACGCAAGGAAGAGCGCCTGGTGTTCGATCACCAGAAAGTGCTGGCAGCCTTGATGGGTTTGCAGGATATCAGTGCCGACAATCTTGCCGTTGAACAAATGATGCAGGGTTTTTTCCGTAGTGCAGCCACGATGCGCCGTATCAATGATCGCTTGCTGCAACGCTTCGACGAGCAATTGGCAGGCAAGGTAAAAGTCGTTCCTGTCGCGAATGGATTTGAATTGCGCCAGGGTTATTTGGCGATGACCCATCCGGCCAGTTTGCGCAACGGCATGATGAACGTGCTGCATTTGTTTGAAATATGGGCATCACAAAAAAACGATTGCGGCCTGCATTCGGAAACCGCTCGCTCGCTGGCGGAAGCCTTGCCGGTAATTCGTGCTTATGCCGAAGAAACTACGGACGTCCATGAAAAATTCCTGCATTTGCTGCAACAGGAAACTGCCGTATTGAGTTTGACACGAATGGCTCGTCTCGGTGTTTTGTCGCGCTATCTGCCTGCGTTCGGCAAAGTCGTCGGCCGTATGCAATACGACTTGTTTCATGTGTATACCGTTGATCAACACACGCTCACCGTGTTGCACATCATGGACGGCTATATGCGTGGCCCGCTAGAAGGGTTTTCGATGGCACACGAAGTAGTGCCGCATCTTCGCAAGCCGCATTTGCTGATACTGGCGGGACTATTTCACGATATTGCAAAAGGTCGTGGTGGTGATCACGCCATTCTGGGTGCCGATGATGTTCGCGAATTCTGCATCGCGCATGATATTTCCATTGCCGATACCGAATTGCTGGCATGGCTGGTGAAAGAACATCTGGTAATGTCGGTCACTGCGCAGCGGCAGGATATTTCCGATCCCGACGTCGTCACGCGCTTTGCTACCAGAGTGGCAGACCGTGAGCATCTGGAATATTTGTATTTATTGACCTGTGCCGATATCGCCGGTACCAGCCCCAAATTATGGAATGCCTGGAAAGACCGTTTATTGGCGGATCTATATACCGCGACCCGATTTGTCTTGCGGCGCGGACTCGAGAACAAACTCAATGCCGAAGATATTATCAGTGATACCCGCGAGACGGCGTTGGCGACCTTGATGGATCGTGGCGTTGATGCAGACCTTGTGCAGGAAATGTGGAAGTCGTTTCCGAATGAAGCATTTCTGCGTTATCGACCGGAGCAAATTGTCTGGCAAAGCGAGGGCATATTGAAAAACCTCGTGCATCCCTCGCAAATTCTTGTGCGCGGACATCAGGCAGATGGCAGTCTGGAAATATTTGTCCGAACGCAAAATCGTGACGGCTTGTTTGCCGCATTGGTAGCGACGATAGATCGACTGGGCATGAGTGTCCTTGAAGCACGCATTTTGAATTCCAGCGATGCCCATGCACACGATAGCTTTCAGGTGCAGGCCGCGAAGGATGATCGTCATACCCATCAGGATATTGTTCGCGCTATCGAGATCGCCTTGCGTGATCCCGCCCGTGTGCATCCGGCCCGGCGCATGTTGCCGAGGCATATCAAGCATTTCAAAGTGCCGACCCGCATCGACTTTTCAACATCGCCGGATGGATCGCGGACACGTCTGAGTCTGGTTTGTACCGACCAACCTGGTTTGCTTGCAAAGGTAGCTGCCATCCTGCGAACACAGCATATGCGCGTGCACGATGCGCGTATTGCGACATTCGGGGAGCGTGTTGAAGATTTCTTTCTGATTAGCGACGAGCAAGATCGTGCTATCGCCGATGAACATATTCTGGAACAATTGCAAACGCACTTAATTACCTGTGTCGAGGGAGACATACATGCCAAACATTGAGACACTGCGCCCATGTATCGAAGATGCCTTCGAGCGTCGCGCAACATTGACGACTGAAGAAATCAACGGCGCGGTGAAACCGGCAGTCGAACAAGTGATGTCATTGCTTGAATCGGGGCAGGCACGTGTTGCCGAACCCGTGGCCGCTGGATGGCAGGTCAATGAATGGCTCAAGAAGGCCGTGCTGTTGTATTTTCGCTGCAATGACATGCAAGTGATGCAAGGCGCACCGGGCCCTTATTTTGATAAGGTGCCGACACGTTTTGAAGGCTTCGATGATGCTGCATTTCGTGCGCTTGGCGTACGAGTCGTTCCCGGCGCCGTTGTTCGTCGCGGCGCACATGTTGCGAAAGACGTGATCCTGATGCCGAGTTTCGTGAATATCGGTGCACACGTTGGTGCCGGCACAATGGTGGACACATGGGCCACGGTAGGTTCATGCGCACAAATCGGCGCACGTTGCCATTTGTCTGGCGGTGTCGGTATTGGTGGGGTGCTGGAACCATTGCAGGCCGCACCGACGATTATCGAAGACGATTGTTTTGTCGGCGCACGTTCCGAAGTAGTAGAAGGTGTTGTGGTCGAACGTGGCAGCGTGATTGGCATGGGTGTGTTCATTGGTCAAAGTACACGTATTTATAATCGCGCGACCGATGAAGTGTCCTATGGCCGTGTGCCGGCGGGAAGCGTTGTGGTATCGGGTTCCTTGCCATCTGCCGACGGAAAATACTCCTTGTACTGCGCCGTTATCGTGAAGCAGGTCGATGAGAAAACCCGCAGCAAGACTTCGGTCAATGATTTATTGCGTGGTGCAATTGAATAATGCTTTCCGGTAGGAGCGCCTTTAGGCGCGACAACCCCAACGTGATTCGTCGCGCCTAAAGGCGCTCCTACGAAAAAATTACGGTTAATGTATGAACACACTCTACGGCCTCAACAACTGCGATACCTGTAAAAAAGCCCGCACCTGGCTGCAGCGTTTCGATATCGAATTTCAATTCGTCGATTATCGCGAACACCGAATTGAGCCGGCGACACTTAAAAAATGGTCAGAGCAACTCGGAAGTTGGGATGCACTTCTCAACAAGGCCAGTACGACTTGGCGACAATTGCCGGAAGGTCGCAAAAAGCCAGGCAGCGATCCCGAATGGTACTTGCTGTTGAAAGAATACCCGGCCCTGATCAAACGGCCGGTGATGGTAACTACTGATGACGTCGTCTCCGTTGGCTTCACAGACAATGCCTATAAACTCCGTTTCTCCATCAAAAAATAAAAGACTGCCATGAGCGAAATTCTTGAGTTGACTTCCAATCTAATTGCTCGCGAATCGGTAACGCCGGAAGATGCCGGTTGTCAGACCATGCTGAGCGAGCGTATGGAAGCGAAAGGATTCAAGTGTGAGCAACTGGATTTTGTCGATGTCAAAAACCTTTTTGTCACTCATGGTCGTGAACGCCCGGTCATGATTTTTCTGGGCCACACCGATGTGGTTCCGCCCGGTCCAAGAGACCAGTGGTTGAGCGATCCGTTTAAACCTGAAATACGCGATGGTTATTTGTATGGGCGTGGCGCCGCCGACATGAAAGGTAGTGTTGCCGCCTTTGTATTGGCGCTGGAAAAATTCGTTGAAAAACATCCGAATCATCCGGGCACCATCGGCATGTTGATCACTTCGGACGAAGAGGGCGATGCCATCCATGGCGTTCGCAATGTTGCCGAGTATTTCAAAACCGTCAATCAACATATTGATTACTGCATTACCGGCGAGCCTTCATCTATAGACAAATTCGGCGACTTGTTGCGTGTTGGTCGTCGCGGCACCTTGTCGGGTACTTTGAAAGTGAAGGGTATCCAGGGCCATGTTGCCTATCCCGAGCGTGCACGTAATCCTATCCACGATGCGATGGCGCCGCTGGCCGAGCTATGTGCCCGTGTCTGGGATAACGGCTATCCGGAATTTCCACCTTCCAGTTTCCAGATTTCCAATATCAATGCAGGTACCGGCGCAAATAACGTGATTCCCGGTGAATGCAGCGTGGTGTTCAATTTTCGCTACAACCCCGGCTGGAAAACCGATGACCTGATTCAAGCGGTCCACACGGTGTGCGATTTGCATTGTCTGGATTATGAAATTGCCTGGCATCGCGGTGGCGAACCTTTCCTGACGCGCGACGGCAAGCTTCGTAAAGCGGTGCGTGAAACGATTATCGAACGCCTGGGAATTACACCATTGGAAAATACAGGCGGCGGCACATCCGATGCACGCTTTATCGCGCCACTCGGTGCCGAAGTCGTCGAGATGGGGCCGATCAACGCCAGTATTCATAAAGTGAATGAACGCGTTGCCATTTCCGAGCTTGAACAACTTCCGGATTTGTATTGCGAGTTTGCCGAGCGCTTGTTGCTGCCGTAGGGGCTTTGCCCAACGCTTTAGCAATCTTTACCGTAGGGGCGCATGCTCGCTGCGCCCAAACACCTCGACAACCTTCGGGCGCAGCAAGCATGCGCCCCTACGGAATTTCCATCGGATACAAATAGGTCGTTAGTAATGTTTACATTACTTAATGTAATGTATAGCATACATTTTGTCCGCCCCATGAGACATTTCAATGCTGAAAATCCTTCTTGTCTGCCTCAGTGCACTCGCATTTGGCGCCTTGCTGGCATCAGATTCACTTCATTTGCCTGTTCGTGCTGGCTACATCGGTGCGGCCCTGCTGATAGCGGCTTCAATATGGGTAAAAAACTATTGGAACCGACGCGCAGTGATTGCAGGTGATGAGCCCAGTGCCGCCGAGCGTAACGCCTGGTTGTGGATGACCGGCACTGCATTGATCGAAGGCTATGTCATGGCTGTTTTGCTGCAACCTGGTTCCGAGGTGCATACCGTCAATGGCGGCACTGGCGGCTACAATTCCTGGGTGATGATCGCTGGCGCATTCATCAGTTATCGTATCTTGCGTGATCCGAATACCCAGCGTGATGAACGTGATATCGCCATCTCGAATTTCGGAATGAAAGCGGGTTACCTGAGTCTGGTTTTATTGTTAACCGTATTGTTCATGATGTTGGGTTTTGCTCCACACGACATGATGCAGCGCTTTACCCATTGGCTCCTGGCCAATACGCTGGTCACGTTAATCATGTTGTCATGCCTGGTGCACTACGTAGTGCAACTTGTGTGCTATTGGCGCGATTTTCGTAATTTGCGAGCAGACCCATGACGAAAATCGGCAATCACATTCGTCGTTTGCGCTTTGATCATGGCGAAATGACACAAGAAGCATTGGCACAGGCGCTCGGGATTACCCGACAAACCATTATTGCACTGGAAGCCGAGCGTTACGCGCCGTCGCTGGAGCTTGCAATGAAAATCGCCGAAGTGTTCGATAAAAAAGTCGATGAGATTTTCTTTCGCCGTTGAAAATTCGCTGCAGAAAAATAAATTATTGAAAGGTAATCCAGAAAAATGAAAATATTTTTAAAGTTGATTAAATGGACGGTTATTTCAGTGCTGGCAATCGTGATGCTGTTTTTTGCCTATACCTATTACGTCGTAAAAAGTTTCGATACCGAAACCTTGCCGGTCAATCACGGCAAGGTGAATGCCGAGTTGTTTGTCGGCAACGGCGAAAAGCAGCCGTTGATAGTAGGGCTGGGTGGTTCCGAAGGCGGCAATGCCTGGGCTAGCGATTATTGGAAACCCCAGCGCGACAAATATCTTGCGCAAGGGTATTCATTTCTTGCGGTCGGTTATTTCGGCATGGACGGCACGCCGGCAAAGCTTGATCGCATTGCGCTGGAAGGCATTCATGACGCGATTGCAAAAGCGGCCACGGATCCGAAAGTGGATGGCCGTTGCATCGCGGTAATGGGCGGGTCGAAAGGCGGTGAATTGGCATTGAGTCTGGGCAGTCATTACAAAGACATCAAGGCCGTGGTCGGCATCGTGCCTTCGCATGCGGTGTTCGCCGGCTTGACTGATGCTTTGACAACGTCCTCGTTTACCTATCAAGGCAAGCAATTACCGTTTGTGCCGGTGCCCTGGAGCACAACGCCGGCCTTGTTGAGCGGTGATCTGAGAAAAGCCTTCGACATCATGCTCGAAGACAAGGCGGCAGTCGAAAAAGCGGCAATCAAGATTGAGAACATCAACGGGCCGGTGTTTTTAATTTCCGGTACACGTGACGAATTCTGGCCTTCTTCTGAAATGTCCGAGTTGGCGGTTCAGCGATTGAAGGATAAAAACTTCCCCCATTATTACGAACATCTCACTATTGAGGGCGGTCACAACGAACCCTTGAAACATTTCGACAAAATTGATGCATTTCTTGATCGGCATTTCAAAGCAGATCAAGTAAATGGATGCAGCAGAAAATAATCCTACCGTAGGGGCGCATGCTTGCTG
>JBOHYH010000122.1:0-20689 GCA_050737775.1 Arenimonas sp. | reverse complement strand
GTCAGGCAGTTTGTAGGAACGACGGTAAACGAAGGGCAACTAGTTGCCACTGAAATTGGGCAGAAGTGGGCTTTTGCAATGGTGGTTTTTGGTACTTAGACAGGACAATCGACAATGCCTTCCTTTTCTTCTGTAGTAACGCCCTTGACTTCGCATAATGTATATTATGTAAAATACAGATTAGCTTAGCTTGGGATACGGCAACCATATCCGCGTCTGCGTTCCTTTGCCTTCAATGCTGGCGACTTCAATCCGCCCCTTCAAAGCCTGGGTCACCAGATTGAATACGATGTGCATACCAAGTCCGGTACCCCCGCGTCCGCGCCGCGTGGTGAAAAACGGTTCGAAGATTTGTGAGCGAACTTCTTCCGACATGCCGCAACCATTATCGGAATAAACCAGAACCACTGATTTATTCTCCACGGATACCATAATTCGAATTTCACCATCTTCGATATGTTCAAAACCATGCAGTAAGGAATTCATGACCAGATTGACCAGCGTCTGGTAAATGGCAGACGGATACGTATCCAGCATGATGTCGTCCGGGCACTCAATAATGATCTGATGTCTGGTCGCTCTGAATCTTGGTCGCAGCGACTGCATTATTTCTTCGATGTATTCTTTCAACAGAAAACTACGTTTCTGATCACTGGACTGATCAACAGCCACTTGTTTGAAACTGCGGACCAGATCATCGGCACGCTGCAAGTTGCGAAGTACCATGGATGCGCTTTCAATGGCCATGGGCTCGAAACCGGCCAGATCGTTCGCTGTCAATTTTTCCGATTGCCTCAGCTTTGAAATCTGCCTGACTTGATCCTGCAAATGCGATGCTGCGGTTATGGCAACGCCAATCGGCGTATTGATTTCATGCGCAACGCCGGCCACCAACGCACCGAGTGAAGCGAGTTTTTCCTTGCGCACCAGTTCGTCCTGCGCCAGCCGTAAATTCTCGAGGGTTTGTTGCAGCACAATGTTTTTTTCATGCAATGAATCATCGGCCTGTTTGCGGGCAAGGGCGGCGGCGATATGGTCGGCAACGAAGGTCAGTAGATCAAGATCATCATCATCATAGCCGATACTCGAATCGTAACTTTGCAGGATGATCGCGCCCAGCAGGCGCTCTTGATAAATCATCGGTGACGCAATCCAGGAATTGAAATCAACACTACCTAATGCGCTGTGCAATGCCCCCTGCTCTAGCAGTGAATGATAACGAGCCTGATCGATACGCTGCGGCCGTCGGCTTGTCAGTACAAAACCCGTTAGGCCAAGACCCGGTGGCCGTCGAAAATCGCGTGGCGGTGCGGGATCTTTTTCGTCAGCGAGATAAGGGAAGCTCACTTCATTTTCGGATTCGTGATAAAGCGTGACGATCAGATTCTTGGCATACAGCAAGCCGCCCAGAATCCGGTGTAGCTCGACATAAAACGCATCCAGATCGATCCCGCGCACCGACAAGGCGGATATTTCGAACAGGGCCCGCTGCAATGTTTCGCCACGACGACGCTCCTGAACTTCCTGTTCAAGGCTGCTGGTACGTTCCGCGATGGCACGTTCAAGACGGCTGGTGAATTGCACTTGCTCGATCGCATGGGCGATGTGGCTAGAAATCAATTCGAACAAGGCAATATCTTCTACCGAGTAACGGATTCCGGGCGTATAGCTCTGGATGACCACAGCACCGAAAGTAAAACCGTCGCTATCGATCAATGGCATGCCCAGCCAATGCTCGGCATTTGTGCCCCGACCCCAGTCATTGCCGTCCGCCTCGCGTGAAGCGAAGCGTTCTGCGGTCACACTTAAAGGTTGCCCGGAACGAATCACCCAGGCAGTTGGCGATTCACTGCCCGACAACAAGGGAAGCTGTTCATCGGGTTTGAATGAGACGTCTTTTTCATCAACGTCATAGGTATAGCAAATGGACTCACGCTGGCCATCGCGAAGCGCGATGTAGAAGTTTTGTGCAAACATGATGCGCCCGACTTCGGCGTGTACGGCGGCAAAAAAATCGCGCAAATCGTTACAGCCAGCCGAGCGCCGGCTGATGTCGAGTACCACGCTCAAGACTGTTTCCAGTCGAGCCAACCTCTCTGCCGACGCCACGGTGTTCATTGAACTCCTTTTTCGCCTTGCCTAGGCATTGTGATTACTAAACCTGGAACGGTCAATTCATGTTTGCGCAGCCATGAATCTTTCAATTACAACAAGCTGTTAGCTTACAATTGGCATTTGACTGAACCTGATATTTCCATGGACGCCTTGACCGAGCTGTTGCTGCGACTTGATACGCCTCTACACAAGTTCCTGTTGCAGGTGCTGGTTGTTTTAGCCGTCGCCAAAATCGCCGGGCGCTGTATGCGCTTGTTACATCAACCTGCAGTGATTGGTGAAATGATTGCCGGGATAATGCTTGGACCGTCTTTGTTCGGGCTTTTGATGCCAGCGACCCATGATTGGTTATTTCCGGCACAGGGTCTGACCAGCCTCGGCAATGTCAGCCAATTAGGTGTGCTGATTTTCATGTTCACGGCCGGCGCCGAATGGGATATGTCGCGACTTCGCGAAAAATTCAAATCTACTGTATTTATCAGTCAATCCGGAATGCTGCTCCCCTTTTTGATTGGGCTGGGGTTAGCGGCATGTCTTTATGTCAACTATGCTCCCGATGGTGTGAGCCGGCTTGATTTCAGCCTGTTTATTGGCATCTCATTGTGCGTCACGGCATTTCCTGTGCTACTCAGGATTATTGATGACCGTGGTTATAAAGGCAGTCAAATTGCTACTGTAGCCATCGCCTGTGCCGCCATTGCAGACGCCAGTGCCTGGGCACTATTGGGAATAATCATTGCAACGGTACAGTCACAAAGCATTGCCAGTGCAACCATATGCGCATTGACTGCCCTCGCCTACGCCTGGGTTCTAATCGTTCCAGGGCGCCGTTTTATCGCGAAACAAGTAGTTAACGAACAAAATTATTCGCGTTGGCTGGTGGTACTTGTCATTGCGGTATTGACCAGTGCCATGTTCACCGAAATTATCGGATTGCATCTGCTATTCGGTGCATTCCTGGCAGGCATTGCAGTGTCTTCGAATCAAGTGCTGCGAAATATTATCGAAGAAAAAATTGAACCCTTTGCAGGCGCCTTGTTATTGCCATTGTTCTTCGCACAAACGGGGTTGAACACAAGAATTGATATGCTTGGGGGGCAGGAATGGTTGCTGTGTCTGCTCATTACCGGCCTGGCGACCATTGGAAAACTTGGCGGCACAACCATCGCTGCAAAGATCAGTGGTTTATCGAAACCGGATGCCTGGCGCCTGGGCGTTCTGATGAATACACGTGGTCTGATGGAATTGATCGTGCTCGCGATCGGTTTGCAATTGGGCCTGATCAGTCAAAGTCTGTATGCAATTTTAGTCATAGTGGCGATTGCAACTACGATGATGACAGGACCATTGCTGGGATTAATTGATCGCTTTTGCAAGCCCGTGCCGCAAGCTAGCGATTAACGGCAACATTCTGCCAGTAAAGCTTTTTGAAGTCTTTGCATAGTCCCGTTATATCGATTTCACCATTCCAAGCCGCAGTCATTGCAATGACGTACTCCGAGCATTCCCAACTACATACAGAAGCATCCATCTCTGTAATTGCCGGAATAAAAGAATGTGCACGCGCTACTTCGAACTTCAAGCCGGCGCCGTATTGTTTTGCGACACACTCTTTCATTGTCCAGTACAAATAGAATTGCCGTTTCAATTCAGGCGGGGCCAATGATCTCAACAAACTGCTTTCAGCCTCGGAAAACACGTGCGAGGCTATTGCCAGAAAATCGCGCTGTCTTTCGTAAGTCTCGATATCAATGCCGATTGGCGATCCGGAAAGTGCAGCGACAATCCAAACGCCGGAGTGGCTTAGTGAAACATGAAATCCCTGCATGCCAGGCTGGCGACATTTCAAACGTCGTTGATTATCGTCATCAACAAAGTAAATCCAATCTTCAATGGCATTGCGATGAAAGCGAGCCGCCATGGCACGGGCTAAATGGTGGCCCGCAATATATTGCAGCCTTCTATTTTGGGAAGAAATGGCGCTATATCGCGCCAGCTCGTCATCCGTTAACCAATCCGTACAGTTCCTGTCCAATTCCATTGGCAGATCATTCATATGCATGATCTGGAGCATTGTTTTCATTGGCGCATTTTGAGTCAAATTATTTGCTGGCCACTTTGACGTAACGGCCTTTCAGTGCAACGCCGGAGATCATGTTGCCGGCATGACATTCGTATTGGCTGGGACTTTTAAATTCCACTTTCTTGTAATAGCTGCTAATTCCGCTGACGGCATTTGCACCACGAGCTTTGGCACTATCCTGAAGTGCCATCAAGGCAGACAGCATGACCCACTTGCAAGCTTCTTCCTTGCTCTTACCGAATGCGTTCGACTTTTTATTGCTAACGTCTTCTTCAAATGCTTTCAATATCCTTGGCGTTGTTTGCCCTGCGAAATAAAATTTTACGGTACCGTCCAGTTTTCCGTTCGAGAAACCAGTATCCAGAACGTCTTTGACATCAAGATGCATTACTTTATCGGCGGCAAGTACACTGATGCTGTTCACAGCAAGTAAAACAAATAAAACATTGATGCCAATACGCTTAATATTCAATGCAAACATTTTTACATCCTAGGGTTAGTTTTACCAACGCTTGAAAATCAACGAAGTATTGATGCCACCGAAGGCAAAATTATTACTCATTACATATTCCGCCTCCAGATCGCGCCCTGATCCGGTGATGTAATCCAATGCGCCGCAACGCGGATCGACTTCTTCCAGATTGACGGTTGGCGCAAACCAGTTCGCACGCATCATTTCGATACTGACCCAGGCTTCAAGTGCACCACACGCACCCAAGGTATGTCCGGTGTAGCTTTTCAGCGAACTGATTGGCATACGCTCGCCGAATACCGAGTGTGTAGCGGCAGTTTCTGCAATATCGCCATGATCGGTCGCTGTACCGTGCGCATTGACGTAAGCGATTGCATCGGGTGACAGTTTTGCATCGAGCAATGAAAGTTGCATGGCCTGCGCCATGGTTTCAGCGTTTGGCTGAGTGACGTGACGACCGTCGCTATTGGTGCCGAAGCCGACAATTTCGGCATAGATTTTCGCACTACGCGCCAATGCATGTTCCAGGTCTTCCAGCACCAGGGTACTGGCACCTTCGCCAATCACGAGACCATCGCGATTTTTATCGAATGGCCGTGGTGTCAAGTTCGGATTATCGTTATCGGTACTGGTAGCGAATAAAGTATCGAACACGGTTGCACCTGTAACATCGAGCTCTTCTGCACCGCCGGCCAACATAATGTCCTGATGTCCCGCTTTGATCGCTTCATAAGCATAGCCAACACCCTGGCTGCCGGATGTGCAGGCACTCGATGTGGTGATAATGCGGCCGGTAACACCGAAGAACACGCCGATGTTCACCGGTGCGGTATGGCTCATCATTTTGATGTAGGTCGTAGCATTGATGTATTGCGTGTTTTTTTCCGACAAGGTCCGCCCAAAATCTCCCATCGATTCAGGCGTACCGGCAGATGATCCGTATGAAATTCCTACACGTCCGCTTTTCAGGAACGGATCGTTCAATAAGCCCGCATCTTCAAGTGCCAATTCAGTAGCACGCGTTGCCATCAATGCGACGCGCCCCATGCTGCGGGTAGACTTCCGGTTGTATTGCTCCGGCAGTTCAAAAGCTGCGGCGGGAACACCAAGGCGGGTATTCAAACCCTTGTATTCACCCCATTCCGGAAATTGGCGAACCGCATTTCTTTTTTCACGCAAGCGGGCATGAACGGTTTTCCAGTCATGTCCAAGCGGACTCAAATTTCCGGCTCCGGTAATAACAACACGACGCATCAGATTAATCCTCCGTTGACGGAAATCACTTGCCGGGTGATATAAGCCGCTTGGTCTGACACAAGGAATGCCACGAGAGCTGCTACTTCATCGGCTTGCCCCATGCGTCGCAGTGGAATCATTTTGATAGCTTCATCGGCCACTTCCTGACTCACCATGTCGGTATCAATCAAACCCGGGGCTACACAGTTTACCGTGATGTCGCGCTTTGCCAGTTCCAGCGCCAATGATTTCGATGCAGCAATAATGCCGGCTTTCGCGGCACTGTAATTGGTTTGGCCTCGATTGCCGGCAATGCCGGATACTGATGCCAGTGTAACTATGCGCCCGGGTTTGCGTCGACGCACCATCGGCATTACCAAAGGTTGCAGCACGTTATAGAAACCATCGAGATTGGTATGAATCACACTA
This sequence comes from Arenimonas sp., assembly GCA_050737775.1. Taxonomy (GTDB): domain Bacteria; phylum Pseudomonadota; class Gammaproteobacteria; order Xanthomonadales; family Xanthomonadaceae; genus Arenimonas. The sequence goes on along the minus strand of JBOHYH010000122.1, from coordinate 14,354 downwards.
TCCCATTCTTCGCCCGTCATGGCGGGAAATGCATTGTCTCTGGCAATGCCCGCATTGCAGACCACGCCATAATAGGCGCCGTTGGCTTCAACATCTTCCAGCAACAACCTGGCGGCGCTTGCACGATCAGCAATGTCGAAACAGAGAGTCCGCGACTTGACGCCGAGCGCGCCAATTTCCGCACACACCTGCTCTGCTTCTTCGATGCGGCTTCGACAATGTACCACTATGTCGAAGCCGTCTTTTGCGAGCCGCAATGCAATCGCGCGACCAATGCCGCGACTTGCACCCGTCACCAATACCGTTAGATTTTTCATGGGGGATTACTCGTTAAAAATTCCGATGCATTGGGTGGTTCATAAACCGATAAACTGGCGGTGGCAATTTCCTCCTCGCCATCGAATATTTTGCAGCTAAACATGCCCAGCCCATTATCGGCAAACAACTCGCAATAGGCATGAATCACCAGACGTTGTCCGATATAGAAAAACTCGCTCTTGCATTCATACTTTCGAGTACCCAGTAAAAAACCGATTTTTATCGCTTCGTTTTTTGCCATCGCCTGACACCCGGCCCAGGTCGCAATCGCTTGCGCCATATATTCAATGCCGGCCCATGCTGGAACACCTTCATCCACTGCCAGTACATGGCTTTCTCGAACAAAAGCTTCCACCACCACCAGATTGTCATCGTGGCTTAGCAAACGATCTAGCCAGCGCATAGTGTCGCGATGCGGCAATACCTGATCCAGTGTGATAATTTCTTTCTGCATCACGCCCGCCCCAGGCAAATGGCCGCATTGCTGCCACCGAAAGCAAAACTTTGGCTGACAATGTTTTGCAATATGCGACTGGATTTTTGTCCCGGCACCACCAGCTGAATTTTTGGCAAACTTTCATCAAGCTCGCCGTCAAACCAATGCGCCGGCAACAATCCATCCGGATTACGCACCAAACATAGCCAACAAAGCCCGGCTTCGATTGCACCAGCTGCACCCAATGCGTGACCAGTCATTGCCTTGGTTGAACTGGCGGGAACCCGATCACCAAAAAAGGCATGCACAATGCGCGCTTCCATCGCATCGTTTTGCGGCGTAGCCGTGCCGTGCAAATTAATATAATCAATTTGACCAGCTTCAAGATTAGCTCGGTGCAGAGTCTGCGCTAAGGCACTCCCCGCTCCGGCCCCGCTTGGTTCCGGCGCCGACATATGGTGAGCATCGGAGCTTTCACCCCAGCCCAGTAACTTTACCGGTCCGGGCTCACGACTCATCACGAACAAGGCGGCGCCTTCGCCGATATTGATACCTTTACGATTCGCAGAGAAAGGATTGCAGGGATCCGTTGACAAGGATTCAAGCGAAGCAAAACCTGCCAGCGTAAAAGCACACAATGAGTCGGCGCCACCGACTATTACCGCATCAGCCAAACCGGCATTCAATAATCGTGCACCGGATGCCATTGCTTTTGCGCTGGATGAGCAAGCCGTCGAAACCACATGGCTCGGCCCGGTAATTCCGAGTATATGACTCAGGAATAATGCCGGCGCACCGGTTTCTTGTTGCATGTAATGAAAGGCTTCCGGCCATTCCGAATTTTCAAGCTTATGCTCGTGCGCTTTTTCGCTTTCGCCAACGCCGGATGTGCTGGTACCAAGTACTACTGCAATCCGATGGGTACCGTGACGCTTGATAAGCGATTCAACCGCGGGTTTGATCTGTTCAACGGCAGCAGAAATCAATTGGTTGTTACGACTACGCCATTGCTTTTCCAAATGCGAAAGATCAGGTAGCGCACTATTCACCGAGCCAACATGACTTGGTCGGCCACGGGAATATTGCTCGCTCACCGTCAATGTTTCAGGCAGGGTCGCACTGAACAAGTTCGATGTAACCTGATCTTTATCGGCACCCATCGAACAGATGATACCGAGTTCATTTAGAAAAATAGCGCCCATTATTTTATCGAGCACAGTTCTTCAAGCACGCCCAAACGGCGCTTGGTTTCGGCTACATACGGATTCTTCAAATCCCAGGCATAACCGGCAAGAATGGAACAAATCATTTCGCGAATCTCCGGCGACTGGTCCTGATGGAAAATGATGTTCTGGAAACCACCCGCATACCAGGACTCGACAAACCCACGGAAGGCATCCACACCGGCGCGCAATGGCGAGCCATAATCTTTTTGCCAATCGACAACTTCACCGTTGAACTGGCGCTTCAAACAGGCCGAAGCCAGGCTGGCTGATTTGAAAGCGATGGTAACGCCGGATGAAAATACCGGATCAAGAAACTCGCCTGCATTCCCCAGAAGCGCATAATTTTTGCCCCATAAGGAATCGACGTTGGCCGAATAACCAATAATCTGACGTGCCGGTGTGTCCCATACGGCATTCTTAAGTAGTGACGATAAACCCGGCGCCTCTGCAACGATGGCTTGCAAGCGCTCTGTTTCTGTTCCTTCATACTGGGACAGGAATTCGGTCCTTGCCACGACACCCAAAGAGACACGACCATTCGAGAATGGAATCGTCCAATACCAGACATCACAATGCTCAGGATGCACGGTGACGAGAATTTTATTCCGATCAAAACTACCCAGCGGCATATTGTCCTGAACGTGTGTGAAGATTGCACCACGGGTCGGAAAGTTGGAAGGTTTTTCCAGTTTCAACAAGCGAGGGAGAATACGTCCGAAGCCACTGGCATCGAGTAAAAACTGTGCCTGTACCTGGTAGATTTCACCATCGGGAGATTTGACCGTGACACTCGGTTTTTCGGATTCGACATCGATTGCGGTCACTTCATGGCGGTAACGAACTTCCGCGCCAGCCTTTTCGGCACAATCGGCCAGTACTTTGTCGAAGTCAGCACGTTGCACCTGATAGGTTGTGCCCCAGCCTTCCGAAAACTTCTTGCGGAAATCGAAACTGGTATGTCTGTCGCCACGTGCAAATGCTGCACCATTTTTGTATTGGAAACCGGCTTCGACAACGGCCTGCAACATACCGGCTGCTTCGATGTATTCCATGCTTTGCGGCAACAGACTTTCACCAATCGAAAAGCGCGGGAATTGTTCTTTTTCGATAATCAGGACCTGACGACCCTGCTGACGTAAAAAGCCTGCAGCTACCGACCCTGCCGGGCCAGCACCGATAATTAAAATTTCTGTGGTATCTGTACGCATATTCAATCTCTCAATGTGCCAATGCCATGTCTGCATCGGCAGACAAGCGAAAACAAGGTGATAACAACCAGGACAAGCCAACGCCAAACAGCATTGATAAGCCGAACGTATGTAAAGCGGGTGTAGCGGATAGTGCCAGCAAACCAAATGCGAGCAAGGTGCTGGCTGCACCTAGACAGACGGCTAGCCAACTGGAGGGATCTGTATGATGTTCAAGCAGGAAAATGCCGTAATCGACACCGGTCCCCAAAATCAGAAAATGTGCAAGCACGGTGAATAATTGCATTGGCTCACCAAGCCAGGCAGAAGCCGACAAACTGGCCAATGCTGCAATAATAGTCGGCAGCATGGCTCTCCAGGCCTGTGATTTGTAGCGATACAACAATGCCAGCGCGACCAGAATGTAGCCGACGAATAACAATAGCGTCATTTTGCTTCGGTAATGTGTGAGCAAGCTTGAGATTTCACCCGAACGATCAATCACTTTGGCGCCGGGGATCTTGTTTGTTTCACTAGCGAGTTTGACAAGTGATTGTTCAGAGTTAAGGCCGTTTATCATCACCACACTGCCCCACTTGCCATCGGCTTCGCCCAGATACTGAGCTTGCATGGCGCCGGTGAATTTTAGCTGTAACCATTGACCCAAGGTGAAAGGTGCTTCACTTGATGGCGGTCTTTCAAGTGCTTCGCCTAGCGATTTCGAAATGCCTAGCAACACTTTATTTTCCGCATCCGCAATCTGCTTTCTATTTTCAGATTGTCGTTTGCCCGACGGCACCCAATCGCTGATTGCGTTGTAGGAACGAATTGTTTTTGCTTCCACCAGCGAATCGAGCACCGGCTTCAGGGTTTCTTCGGTTTGCAGAAGTTGTTCTTCACTTGTTCCTGTCACCAGCACGTATTGCGCGGGACTTGGCAAACCCAGAATTTCGGAAATATCTTTTTGCTGGCTTATCAGGCTGGCGGGTGAACTTTGTAATTGGCGCAGACTGTCTTCGGTATGCAATTTGGAAAACCCGACACCCATAAACAAAACAACTGCGAGTCCGAATAATTTATGCGAGGTTTTTTCCCACTGCCAGCGCGGCCATGCTTTTAATGAATCGGAAATTTTATCCGACAGCCAACTACGCTTCGGTGCATGTCTGTCCAGATATGGAAACCAGCAAACAACCGTCAGAAACGCTGCCAGGAGGCCGACTGCCGAGAACACTGCCATCTGCTGCAATCCAGGCAATGGCGCCATGCCAAGGCTCAGGTATGCCAACGCGCTAGTAATAAATGCCAGCCACATTCCGGGCAACAGATACCGCATCATCGGGAACGGTTTGGTTTCCGGATTACCCTGCCTGCTTGAAAAATAATGGATGCCGTAATCTTCGGCAACGCCGACAAGGCTCGCACCAAACACCATCGTCAGCAGATGTACTTTGCCGAATATCAACGCCGTAACGCTGATACCTGCCGCACAACCAATCAACAGAGAACCCGACACCAGCAACAAGGGCCGGAATTTCATGAAAGCAAAAAACACCAGCAACATCACTGCCGCCAGCGAACCGTAGCCAATGGTATTGATCTCCCAATTGGCCCGAACTGCAGCTGCTTCAGCATGCAAGGGCACGCCCGCTGTCAAAATTTCGATATCGGGATGCAAACGTTTGGCGTCATCGCCGGCTAACTCGATCAGCTGCTGAATATGGGCAACACCGTCCAGCTGGAACGCCGACAACTCGCTTTCGTACTGTAAAACGACCCAGGTTTTGTCTCGGGCTTGGGTCAATACAAAACCGTCTTCCTGTGTCATCCCTTCGCCCAACCGCGATTGCCACCAATCGATCGACAATGCCAAAGGGTCCGATATCCAACTGCTTAATCCGCTGGATGCACCGACATTATATAAACGTTGCATGCTCGCCTGGAGCAATTCGTCGTCATTGCTTTGTTCAAGTGTCTGCTTTTGTTGCGACGTTAACAAACGGTCGCGGTAGCGTGCATAAAAATCAAGTGCTGCCTGGGTATCGGCTTCGGAAACAGTCTGGGCGCGCAACAGGCCCTTCGTTTCTTTGACACGAGCGTCGAAAATGGAAGCCGCTGATTTAAGCGCTTCGGCATCCTTGCTACCGATAAGAATAACAACATCTCGTGTTGCCGCTTTCGCCATGTTTTCATTGGCTCGCGTTACCAAAGCATCGTGCTGGGTACTGGGCAATAATGCCATCACGTCGCTATCAAGATTATTTGAACGCCAGAATTGAATTTGGTGAAAACACAGGACAAAGATGAGCACTGACCAGACGATGGCCGCGAATAACTCGATGCGATGCCTTGCCGGTTTCATTGGAAATATTTCATCTCTTCGATGCTGAGAGCATTCGGAACTTCGCTGACTTCAGAAAAATCCAATTCAGTTTTGTCGCCACTCTTTTCTTCCATCAACACTTTTTGTACATAGCGACTACCCTTTACTTCAACACGAGAGAAGATGCGGGCCATACCACCCTTCGGTTGCAGTTGCAGGGTCCAGATTCCATTACTCTGGCTTTGCTGAATATTGAAATACTTCGCCATCTCGGTCTGATCGCCCGACAGCATCGCCAGCATGATCTTGCTCATCGCGACATTCGGTTTTTTAGTATTGGCTTTGCGCGAATTCTTTTTTTGTTCCAGGTTGACGATGGCGCCCGAATTCCTGATCAATATCAGTGACGGGAATGGCTTGATACCTTGCCAGACAACACCATTGGCTTTAGATACCAGGAAGCGCCCCTCGGATTTTAGAGGATTCTGAAACCCCTTCAGATATCGGATTTGCTCGAAATTACCCCGCAGAACATTTACTTCCGGAATGAGACTTGATTTCTTTGTCTGCGCATTCAACTCGCCACTCAGCGCGCCAAGCAATATAAAGATCAAGATCGCAAAATACCGGAAACTCATGGCTTGATTCCGAGTTTTTCCTGCAACACGGGCGGTGATGCAAAACACATTTCCTGTGTTTCCATACCTACCGCGACCTGGATTGAGTGTGCCCGTGTCAGCGCTTTGCCGGATTCAACGTCCGTGACCAGATAGTCGATTTTCAGGCGATATTCCCACTCGGAAATACTTGCACGTATTTTTACTTTTTGGCCGTAACGCAAAGGCGCTACATATTTGCTGCGAAAGTCGACGATGGGCCACATGTAGCCGGAATCGCGCATTTGCGGATAGTCGTAATCGTACTTCTGCAGCAACGCACAACGTGCCAGCTCGAAATACTTCATGTAATGCCCGTGCCAGACCACGGCCATCGGATCCAGATCATGAAACGCCGGTGAAAGTTCAATTTCGGCAACCCACTCAGGTTTCATAAAGACTCCAGGAGTCGCAGCGAATTTCATCCAGCAATGCACGGAGTTCCTTGTCCAAGGCACGGTCTTCGTCAATGAACGGAATTGATGTTTGCAAACGAGCGTGCATATCCGTGAGCACCGGGCTAAGTTTCACATCGGAATCGAGCCCCATTCGCAATTCGATTGCTTGTCTCACGGTAATCAACAAAGCGGCAGCGACTTGTTCGGTCAATTCGATGATACGCAAGCAATCGCGTGCAGCAATCGTGCCCATGCTTACCTTGTCCTGATTGTGGCACTCTGTAGAACGCGAAAACACCGAAGCCGGCATCGTCAATTTTAGTGCTTCTGCTGTCCAAGCCGAGGCACTGATTTGCAATGCCTTCAAACCATGATTGAGTGCTTTGCGTTCACCTTTCGCACCGGTCAGATTGGCAGGCAACCCATGGTTGTAGCGCTCATCCACCAACAATGCCATTTGTCTGTCCATCAAATCGGCGAGATTCGCGACTGTATTTTTCATTGAATCCATTACAAAGGCAATGTGACCACCATAGAAATGGCCGCCATGCAAAACCATTTCCTGCTCTGCATCGATGATCGGATTATCGTTTGCACTATTGAGTTCGTTCTCGATGGTTTGCTTGAACCATGGCAACGCGTCTTCGAGTACACCGATGACATGCGGCGCACAGCGCAGCGAGTAGCGATCCTGTAAGCGTTTTTCATTACGTGGCGGACGATCAGAAGCGAGATCCTCACGCAAACGAGCTGCAATACGCTGTTGACCTGCATGCGGTTTGACCGCGAACAGGGTTTCATCGAAATGGTGGGCATTGCCGGCACTGCCGATTACAGCATAAGCCGTGATCCGCGTGCTGAGACGTGAAAGATAATCCGCCCGCTTCCAGGCCAGACAGGCCAAAGCCGTCATCACGGCAGTACCGTTCATGATGGCGAGACCTTCTTTCGGACGCAACTGAATCGGTGTCATGCCTGCAGCTTGCAAGGCATCGGCGGCCGAATGAATTTTTGCATTTACCATCACTTCGCGATCACCGCACAAGGCAGCAGCAACATAGGACAATGGCGTTAAATCACCGCTCGCACCGACCGAACCTTCTGCCGGGATACGCGGCAAGATATCGTGATGCAACAAGCCTGAAATTTGCTGAAGCAAACCATAACTCACACCGGAAACACCTTTCGATAGCGAGACCAGGCGCGAGACAAGAATTGCACGCGTTTCTACTTCATCGAAGAAACGACCCAGGCCGCAACCGTGGTAGGTGTAAAGATGCGCCGGCAATTCCGAAATCATGGAAGGTGGAATGGTCACAGTGCAGGAATCACCGTACCCGGTGCTTACACCATAAACGACACCATCTTCCGCAATCAGGCGATCAACAAATTCGGCACCACGACTTATGCGGGTGCGGAAAGTTTCCTGATCTGAAAGCTTCAATGCACTCGCTCGTGTTGCAATGGCGATGACATCTTCGATCGTGATGTCGGCACCTTCGATCAGTACGGGATTTTTTTTCATTTCATTAGTCTTCATTGCGAACTGCCTGATCCCAAAACGGGAAAAAATTAAACCAGTCAAAAGGTGATTCAGCGGCCCGGTGTTCTAACCACAAGGCGTATTTTTTTGCTTGCTGCTCGATCAATTCACCGCGTTTATTGCGCGGGGTCGCCACGGCATCGGCCAGTTTCTCGACATTAAGCCGATACCCTTCACCCTCTCGCATACAAACCATTGCATAAGCCGAGCATGTCAGTAGCGAAGCAATCAAATAAGGGCCTGCAGGAAAAGGCGCAGACTTTCCTAGAAAAGCTGCATTCACAATCCGCTCACCGGAAGTGGGAATTCGATCGCCGGCAATGGCGATGAGTTCACCTGCAGCAATACGATCGGCCAACATCATCGCGGTCGGTGCGTTGAAAGCAGTGACCTGCAGGAAATTTACGCCGGTGTCCGGATTAATTCGATTTAATATGCGATTGAAACTGGTCGCGTGGGCAGTATGCACAAGAATATTGATCTTGAACTTGCGTTTCCAGGTGGACGCGGACTGCATCAATTCCAGACAGCCCAGATGTGCCGTTACGATAAGGCAGCCTTGCTGCTTTTCCAGCTCGCTCCAGATGATTTTATGTTGGGACAAATCAACTCTATCGGCTGGATAATTACCACCGATTGCCAGTAATTTATCGAGTAATGTCTCGCCAAACTGCAGGAAATGTTTGTAGCTCTGCCAGTGACCGGGTGGTTTACTGAAAACGTTTTTCGTCGCATGCACGCGCTGCAGATATTCCATCGATGATTGCCGTGCTATCGGTTTCGTCAGCCAGTAATAGCTGACTACCGGATACAGAAACAGGCGAAAAGGCAAGCGCCCTAATAGACGATAGACACCGTACATGAACCAGATACCGGCAACGAACGTGCTTTCACCCAAGTTGGCCCAGTGGTTCTTCTTCATGGTCGTTGCATGCGCCTGAACAGAATCGCAGGCCAGGTTAGTAACATGGTGAAGAAAAATTTCGCATGCATTTTCGAAATACGAATATTGTCGCGAAGCGCATCGAAATGTGAAACACCATCTTCCGGATAAGTCACGCGTGTCGCGCGGTTACGGACACGAATCCCGCGCCAATGGGCCCGCACTAGAATATCGATATCAAAATCCATGCGCTTTCCGATGGCATGACTGTCCAGCACTTTTATCGTGCTCGCCAAGGGATAGATACGGAAACCGCACATCGAGTCACGAATCTCGAACGAAAGCGTATTAATCCAGACCCAGATATGGGTCGCATAACGACCGTACAATCGTGCTTTGGGTACCGATGCATCGTAAATCGGGCAGCCACAAATGATAGCGTCAGGATGCTGGCTTGCTTCCATCACAAAACCGGGAATATCGGCGGGTTCATGCTGGCCATCGGCATCGATTTGCAGCACATGGCTATAGCCCTGTTCTGCTGCTTGTCGAAAACCCGTCATCACTGCGCCACCTTTGCCCTGGTTCTCGGGCAAATGCAAAACATGCAGTTTGTCGGGGAATTTTTCCTGCAGCTGATCAAGCGCCAATCCACAGTAAGCTTCCGATCCGTCATCCACCAGAAGGCAAGGGATATTCAGAAGCTGGATCTTTTCTACCAGGCGTGCAACCGGTTTCGCATGGTTGTAAACCGGCACAATGATGATTGGTTTGAACGTGGGATTGCTCATCGTCATGAAGCGCTCACGACTTCTGGCTGGAAAAATATAATACGGCCATTGGCATGTATGCCCTGTCCGGATTCATAACGGAACGTCAAAGCGCCTTTGACTGCATTCCATTGAAGATCAAGATTGATATCGCAACCTGGACGAATGACTTGTTGGAATTTCAAAGCCTCGATACGTAAAAAACGCAAATCGAAAGAGAACAAGCTGCGTCCGTGCTTGATTGCCCAGTCGATGAGGGCGACACCAGGCACGACGGCAGCATGTTGTGAAAAATGGCCGTCAAAGACAATCAAGTCCTTCTGAATATCCAGTAACAACTGCGCAGAATCGGACGTACGCTGCAGCTGCCTGGTGGGAGGCAAGCTCATGCGGAATAATTCAGCCAACATCCGCTGACTTGTTTTGCCCTGAGCGTCAGTAGGCATTGCATCTAGAAAACGCCAGTGCCTTGGGATAGCAATAGGATCTACCGATGTTTCCAATGCAGACCGCAATTGATTGACGACAGCCAGTTTGCCTTTTGCTAGCAGCACTTCCTTTCCGGCTGAAGCCAATACAACAAAGGCAGCCAGTCTTTCACGCTGTCCGGGCAATACCGTGAGCTTGCATTCCTGTATCCATTCGGAAAGCTGCAAACTTTTTTCGATAGCCGTCAATGAAATACGCCGTTCTTCAAGTTTGATGATTCGATCACTACGACCGAGTAATTCAAACTTAGCTTGATCACGCAAGGCGGCCCGGTCTTGCGTAACAAACCATTGTTCGTTAGCCAGATGCGGTGAACGGATCTGCAAATGATCAGCGACTATCTTCCACTCCACTCCGGGCAATGGCTGCCAGCTGGTGGAACCGTCTTCCGATTGCCGCCATGCAATACCACCGGTTTCGCTGCTACCAAAGACTTCAATCGGCCTGCGTTGCCATAGTTGAGTGACTTTATCGGATGATTCGGCGCTTAATGGCCCACCCGACGAAAATACGGCACGAAGCTGGCTAACCAGCTGCTGCCAGTTCAAGTTTTCAGGCAATCGTTTCAAATGGGCCGGACTCGCGATTAGCGCAGCCGGCTGAGCTGACAATTGCTTCGCAATTTGCTCGGGATACTCCAGACGCTGCGAATAAAACGCGCGACCCGATACCAGGGGCCACAGCACGCGGAATAATAAACCGTAGATATGCTGATGCGATACCGTGCCATAAACTAGACAGCTACCGATCTCAACGCCAAAACTGGCTTCAAGCGCGATGACTTCTGATTGCAGCTGGCTTATTTTCTTTTCGATTGCGCTTGGTTCTCCGGTTGAACCAGATGTAAAAATCACCAAGGCAACTTTTCCAATGTCGAGTGCGACTCGCGGCATCACTTCATTCGCATACCCCCTGTCTGGAATGGAAAATGCCGACGGCATTTCGCCGACCGCACCGTCAGTCAATGCAGCCAGATGTTTTAGTGTCGATGGCAATCTGTCGCCAGGCAAAACAATAACTTTTCCGGCATGCCAGGCACCAAAAAGTGCCGCTGCAAGCTCGGCGGCATCGTCGAGATAAAGCGCATATTTATTTCCCGGCATCTGCGAAAAAAAATACTGCCAATCATCAACACGCTTCATGAAATCGGCACGTGTGATTTTTTCATCCTCGCGCAAGGCCACAAGCTGCTCAGCGTCATCTGTTACCAAGGGCACTGCCAGTGCACTTATTAATGACAAATTAGACATTGCCGACATCTGCTTTATGTTTCGGACGGACCAGCCACTCGCCAACAAACAATAATCCCATCAGACCATAGGAAATCAGACCGTTATACAAAGCCCATATTTTGTCCGAGGCATACAAGGCGGTGAATAATGCAATTACGCCATTGACCAGAAAAAAAAAGCACCAGACCATGGTGACTTTTCTGGTATATGGAATTGCCTGTTCCGGCAGATTCGGATCCTGCAATCGTGCCAGGCGCTCGATCACCGAAGGTGGATGCCACAGACTGATGGCAAAAACACTCAGCATGGTGGCGCTCATGATCACGGGGTAAAGTTTCAAGGGCGTTGCATGATTCAGGTACATGCTTAACAAGGCGAGCATTAATGTTGCGCCTGCCGCATAACGCCAAAATTTCTCGGGCGACGTCAATGCCCTTAACAATGCGACTGAGAGCAAAATCAATGCTATCCAGCGCGGCTCGATATTGCCGAGACTGAAATAAATCACGAGCGGGTATAAAACGGACACTAGCCCGATCAGGGCGTTACGGATTGACACGTTCAGGTGCCGGTTTTAATTTCGTTCTCGGAATGCATCATGTCATGCACTACATCGATTACGTCTTGCACGGTACGTACCGCTTTAAAGGCTTCCGGCTTCAGACTGCTACCGAGTAATGGCTTTAATTGGACGATGAGATCAACCGCATCGATGCTATCGATGTCCAGGTCTTCACCAAGTCGGGATTCCAGCGTAATTTTTTCGGGCTCTATTGCGAATGTGTCCCGCATGATGCCAACGATGTGTAAATAGAGTTCTTCTTTGTTCATGGCACGAATCTTCAACCTGACATTACTGTTTACGTTGTTCCGCAATGAATGCAGAAAGTGTTTGGACACTGGCAAAATGCTTGCGTGTTTCCTCGGAATCCGCAGCAAGGGTAACGCCGTAGCGCTTTTGCAAAGCCAGCCCCAATTCGAGAGCATCAATGGAATCCAGGCCGAGTCCTTCGTTGAATAAAGGCGCCGCTGAATCAATGTCATCAGCCGTGATGTCTTCGAGCGACATCGTAGTGATGATCAAATCCTTAATTTCCAATTCAAGCGCTTGCACGTTTCAACTCCGCGATAAAAAAATCAGTCAGATATTCCGTTAATTTTCTTGCCGCCAATGGTTCGATATCGACACAGAAGCTTTCCACCGCAATATCTGGCAGAACTTCAATGCTGACGTGAAAGCGACGTGAAGGAATATTGTACCACCCCAAACCCTTTGATAGCGTGGGTGGAGTGCACTTGATAAGCACCGGGGTAATGTTCAAGTGACCCCGAATGGCTATGTTGGCGGCCCCCCGCTGAAAGGGCAAAAGCCGATCCGCTTTACTGCGGCTACCCTCGGGAAATATGACCAAATTCTTGCCCGACTTCACCGATTTAATGCAGGAATCCACTAATTCGGCGCCATTATCGTTGCTGATATACCCCGTCGCCATGACAGGTCCCCGGGTAGCAATGTTTTTTGCCAAGCCTGAACGAACAACACAATCGGCATTTTTCAGCAGTGAAATCAGAAAAACGATGTCGATCAAGGTTGGATGGTTTGCAAGAATTAACAATCCCGGTCGCTGCAGTCTCTCTAAACCCTTTATTTCATAAGTAAGAATGCCGATGCGGTGCATGTAAGCTATGAAGAGAGCAAAAGACTTATGAACAACAAGTCTGGCTGTACTTCCCCGCTTTTCCTTGTCACTAATGAATAATTGCAGACCAGGAAAGACGATAAGCCAAAGCAGAGCCCCGCCAATTCCAAACAAGGAAAACGCAGTGCCGGTCGCCAAACGACGCCAGTGGTAGTTGATTCGCCTAAGCATGGCGCTGCCAGCGCCAATGACGGTTTCCGTCATCGAATGCCAGCGCCTCGTCACCGGAAAGCATGAATCGCATTACATCGAGGCCGTGTGGCCCACAAGACTTGTTTTCGACATTCCTGTCTTTTGTTTTCATCGTTTCCAATGAAAATGAAAATGTATCCGAATTCGCCTTTACAAGTCGCCACGCCCAGGCATATTCGGCCAAATTCTCATCTTGAAATGACACGTAGGCTTCCGGCAAGAGCCCGTCATACATCACCACCATCACTTCCTCTGCCCCATCATGCAAGAGTCCCAACGCTTCTATTACAGCCGCTTCTGCCGTTGACTTACCGGCAGCAATGGCCAGGTAATTTTGTTTCAACTGCCTGGCGATTGAATATTGCGCGACGATGGCGTTGTGGATTGACAGACCGAAATTCGTTGGCGACAGCGCTTCTTTCCCGGCCAGAACTTCCAGCATTTCATAGGTACGCTGGATGTCGCCGTGACGGCTGGCAAAAACGAGCGGGATGTCCGCTGTCTCGGCTGTCTGACACCAATAAGCAACCTGCAATGCAAAGCGCCCGACACGTTCCAGCCGCCTGCGCTGCATGGAAGGCATTTCTGACAAGCTTGGAACCTCATCACCAGCGGGGAGATAGCCATCCTTGGCCCAAGCGAGCCAGTCTGCCTGCTCTTTTAAGCCGGGAGCATATGCAGCCCAATCCTTGATGTTGAAACGAATGCTCATGCTTTACGCTCTGCCCCGATACTGCATGGTATTTTAATTTAGGCAATAAAAAACCCAGCCTAGGCTGGGTTTTTATCGAATCGCCACTGATTAAGTGGCGTCCCCACGGGGATTCGAACCCCGGTCGCATCCGTGAAAGGGATGTGTCCTAGGCCTCTAGACGATGGGGACACGCAAAACTTTGGTAAAATAATCTACCACTACATCTGGTGGAGCTAAACGGAGTCGAACCGTTGACCCCTTGCATGCCATGCAAGTGCTCTACCAGCTGAGCTATAGCCCCCTAAAT
>JBOHYH010000121.1:0-7676 GCA_050737775.1 Arenimonas sp. | reverse complement strand
GTTTAACGCACCATCGAGTACCAGGCGACGTGTAATGCCTGTAATGCCTACTAAATTGGCTACGGCGGTGTTCATTGCAGCCCCTTTTCCCTACTAATATCCAGACTTTACCGCAAATTCTTCATCTAGCGTAGCATTCTAGATTAAATGCCCCAAACATGGTCTAAATTGGACAATCCTAGTACTCTCTAGTCCAGAATATCAGGGGGTTGCATGCGAATTTCGGTGGTATTGCCCGCTAAAAACGAGGCGGAAGGGCTACGCAGGACATTACCAGGTCTGAAAACCCTGCTGCCGGATGCCGAAATCATAGTGGTTAATGATGGCTCGACCGACGATACAGCCATCGTAGCTGCCGAACTTGGGGCCAAGGTGTTGAGCTCTCCGTATTCGATGGGGAACGGTGCTGCCATAAAACGTGGGGCACGTGTGGCATTGGGGGAAATTCTGGTTTTCATGGATGCCGACGGGCAGCACAATGCCGAGTATTGCCAACGTATATTGACCAAACTGGACAGCGGCTTCGATATGGTCGTGGGTGCACGTGGTTGGGATGGCCAGGCAAGCGTTGGGCGCGGCCTTGCAAATGGCCTGTATAACCGAATCGCCAGTTGGATGACCGGCCAGCAAGTAGCCGATCTTACCTCGGGTTTCAGGGCGGTCCGGGCGGATAAATTCAGGGAGTTCCTGCATCTACTGCCGAATGGCTTTTCTTATCCCACCACGATCACTATGGCTTTTTTCAGGAGCGCCTATGCGGTTGCCTACGAGCCCATCCCGGTGGCAAAAAGAATCGGCACCAGCCATATCAGACCAATTCGGGACGGGATCCGGTTTCTGCTGATCATTTTCAAAATCGCCACGCTTTTTTCGCCGGTAAAATTATTTGCACCGGCAGGACTGTTTTTTTTCTTGCTTGGATTGGGGTACTACGGCTACACCTACGCAAACGAAGGCCGTTTTACGAATATGAGTGCATTATTGCTTAGCGCCGCTGTCATCATATTTCTGATCGGTTTGATATCGGAACAAATTACCGCACTCACCTATAAGCGACATGATTGACCTTGTGATTTATGGCGCATGACGTGACAGCAGGCTCGCGAATACAGGTGTGCAGCGAATCAATTCCCGCGCCAACTGCTACCAATACCTGTGCCATAGTTGTTACCTATAATCCCGATGCCGAATTCAGGCAGCGCATATTGCATGTGTCGTCCCAGTTTCCATTGGTCTTTATTGTCGACAATGGTTCAAACGATAGTGTGCGATCCATGCTGAAAGTCTTGGCCGCCGACCCAAAAATAAAACTGACTGCCAATTCGACCAACCGCGGCATTGCCGAAGCCCTGAATCAGGGAATGAAGTTGGGTCTGGAGAGCGAATTTGAATGGGCGGTAACGCTGGATCAGGACACCGTAGTGTTCCCTGATTTATTGGAGACTTTACTGGGAGTGCATGCGACATGCAGTGGCGAGAAGGTCTTGATAGGCGGTAATTATCTTAATATCAACAAGGGTAGGCATTTCGTTGATGGTACTGATGCCGACAACGGGTTCCTCGAGCGCAAAACCCTGATCACGGCAGGAACCCTGGTGCCGTTGCAAGCCTCCACGCACATGGGTGGATTCAGGGATGATTATTTCATCGATTCGGTAGACCATGAATTTTGCCTGCGAGCCCGTGCTCATGGTTTCAGAATATTGATCAGCCGCAAGCCGGTAATGAGCCAGCATATTGGGACAAAGATGGAAGTCGCTGCATGGTGGTCGAAGTTTGCCTCTTTTAATCATTCTCCCGTCAGAAAATACTACATAGCCCGGAATACACTGGTTACCGCACGCGATTACCTCTTTCGCGAGCCAGCATGGTCACTGCGGCAAGTTTGGCGATTATTATCGGATTTCGCTTCGATCATATTGTTCGAGTCGAATAAACACCGGAAATCCAGTGCTTTCGTAGCGGGTCTTTGGGATGGAATAATAAACAAGATGGGACCCTTGAACGAGAATCGGATAAAATTCTGGAAGTGAATGGAATGAGTGCGACGCTAACACTTAGAGTAATACGCGGACTTGGCCTGACATCGCATGCCAAGCGCCTGAAGAAATGGATGGTCAAGTTGAAGCTGTGGCCAAAGGGCGGCTTTGGCTATTCACACAGAAAGCAGGCTTACCGATTGCTTTCCGGAAGAGGACTCGAAGTGGGCGCACTACATTGTCCCGCAAATCTATCTGCGCGTTGCAAGGTCGAATACTGCGACGCCCATTCGAAACAAGAAGCCGCGAAACTGTTTCCCGAAATTGAAAGCGGTTTGCTGGTCGATGTTGATTACATCGTAAATCTTGATGAAGACCAATTATCCGGCAAAGTAAAACCACCTTATGATTTTGTGATCATGAATCACGTGATCGAGCATGTAGCCAATCCGATCTCTGTGCTGGAGCAATTGTTCGAGGTAACGGCGCCGGGTGGCTTTGTTGTCATCTCTGCCCCAGACAAAGAATTTACCTTCGACAAACCAAGGCAGCTAACACCTTTCGATCATTTACTTTCGGAATACGAGCAAAAAATCACTTTTGTCGATGATAGCCATTATCTGGATTTCATTCAGAATACGGCACCCGAGATTTTCAATTCCGGCGATGCACAATTGTTGGCTTCAAGCTTGGCGTCGGTGCGTGAGCGTAGGGAGCATGCGCATGTTTGGGATACCGAATCCTTCCTCGATTTTCTGGCGAAGTCGACCGAGCATTTGAAAATAGTGGCAAGTATCGAATTTGTCTCCAGAGCCAGCACGAATAATATCGAATGTTTCGTGATGCTTAAAAAAGCGAAAATATAAATTAATCCGATGCCAGCCAAGAAGCCGAAGCTGTTAATACTCGGAGTGCATCTGAACTCGGAGGCCTATCCCAATACGCGCTTCAGACTGGAAGGATTGCAGAGCTCGGATAGTATTGTAGTGTCGGAAATAAATTTCCCGATGTCTACCGGAAGTCTCTACAAGACAGGCGGATTATTAAGCAAGACCGGGTCAGTCCTTCGTGGCGTGTTTGCCCATTTCGTGGTGCTGTTTAGATATGTTTTTTCTGCAAAGGTAGATATCGTCTACGTGCCATACCCTGCAATTTTCATTGTATTTCTGCTTTCCTGGCTGCCAGGGAAACAGGGTTCAAAACGGATCGTTGTTGATGCCTTCATATCGTTGTACGACACTGTGGTCAACGACCGGGCGTTGTTGAAAGAAGGCAGTATTCTTGCCCGTATTCTGTACCGGATCGAAAAAAGAGCGTATCTGTTTTCTACGAAAACAATCGTGGATACACCACAGAACCTTGATTTTCTCGTGTCCACTTTTGTTCTTGAAGAATCAAAGCTCGCATCCATTCCGCTCTCAACCGATGAACACCAGTTTCAATCGAAAAACTATCGTTTAGAGCCGGGAGTCTGCCGGGTTTTATTTGTGGGAACGCTGGTGCCTTTGCACGGGATGCAGACAATTCTGGCTGCGGCCAGTATTTTGTCGAGCCGGGGTGATATTACTTTCAGGCTGATTGGAGATGGACAGGATGCGTACAGAATCGAAGACTGGAAATTAAGCAATTCAGCCTCGCTGCATTGGGAAAGGAAATGGCTGCCATCCGCACTCATAGCAAAAGAAATCGAGCAGGCCGATATCTGTCTCGGGATTTTTGGCTCGGGAGATAAAACTCAGCGTGTTTGTCCATTCAAGATATATGCCTATGCCTGTGTCGGAAGGCCGATCATTACCGGCAAGACCGACTGGACCGAGAAATTATTCGAGCAGACCGGTGAGCAACTCTTTGAAACAACACCTGTTGGCGATGCGGAAAAACTGGCAAGCATGATTTCAAGATTGGCCGATGATCCCGGCATGCGTGAAAATTTGGCTTTGGCCAGTAGGAAACTATACGAGCAATGTTTATCAAATAGCATCGCAAACGAAAAGCTGCTCGATTGCCTGCTATCTCGCTAGTGCCATCCCATCAGGATCATGATTCTCAACCCGACATTTTCCGCAAAGTGGTTGCGCTTTACGCCCGGGTTCAATGCATAGAAAAACCGCTTCATGATATTTTGATCTCTTAGTTTTATCAGGTGCCTCACAAGCTCGGCTTTGGCGGGCGCCAGGTCCTTATAAGTGTCGATAAAGCGAGCAGCCTGATTAAGCGAATCCATACCGGTGGTTCCTGCATTCAATCGCTGACGGAGTGATGTGTATCGGCGCCACAGTTTTTTTGATCTGGGCTGCCAGCCGGTAACATTGGAGAGGTGTTGCCTATACAAAAGACTCGGGTACGCATCATAAATAACCGTGCCGAACGCCGTTGCTACAAGATACAGCCACCAATCATGCATCACCATGTCGGTACTTTTCGCTCGCAGGAAAATGTGTTTTATTTCATTGCCAAATACCACTGAGCAGCCGGTAGCACTGTTTTCCACGACAGCGTTGGAAAAGTTAGTGT
The DNA here is from genome assembly GCA_050737775.1 of Arenimonas sp. GTDB lineage: Bacteria > Pseudomonadota > Gammaproteobacteria > Xanthomonadales > Xanthomonadaceae > Arenimonas. The sequence goes on along the minus strand of JBOHYH010000121.1, from coordinate 3,183 downwards.
CTGCAGGTATGGAAGAAAGTCCTAGCATCGCCAAAGTGCTGTCCACGTATTGTAGTCGCGTGCAATAAAGAGTCTCCTGCGGATTCTTGACGGAAAGCAGAATCCGCTCGGCATTTTTCAATTTATCCGGAAGCCAGATATCATCTTGATCCGCAAGCGCCGTCATTTCATGGCTGCACAAAGCAATGGTTTGCTGGAAATTGGCAATGACCCCTCTGTTCGTTTGATTTCGCACGATTCGCACAGGAAAAGCGGCTGCTTTTTCGAATCGCTCGAGTATCGACCATGTATTGTCGGTTGAACAATCGTCGCTGATCACCACTTCATCGGGTGGACGTGTTTGCCCGGCAATGCTGGCCAATTGCTCGTCGAGAAAGCGTTCTCCGTTATAGGTGCAAAGCGCAATGGAGATCTTCATGAAAGCAGACTGCCGTTGCCGTTAGTGATGGAAAAATAGGCGGCCTCGATATCATTGCAATAATCGTCGGGCGTACGATACATGCCGGATTGATTCGAAATCGCTTTCCTCAGCCAGTCAGTATCGTCAATTTGTTCCAGGAGAATTTGGGCAAGCTCATCCGAATTGCCTGCTGTAAATTGAAGTCCATTTATTCCTTCCCGTATAACCTCGGTCATGCCGTCAAAATTGCTCACTATCGCAGGTGTTCCAGCGGCAACGGCGGAGCACAATACCAAGGGTGCATTTTCATACCAAAGCGAAGGTACGATGCATAAATGGGCATTTCTGAGAATGGAGCCAATCTGCTCGTGCGGAAATGTGCCGCGGAAAGTAACAGTTCCATGTAATCTGGCGGCTTGATCTTTCAATAAATTATCGTAATGCAATTCGTCGTCGCGAGTCTTTCCATAAATGTCTATGTCGAGACAGCGCAGTTTTTCCAGCGGCAGTTTTCCCAATGCTTCGAGCAATACATGTGCACCCTTGATGTGCGTGAGCGAACCGATAAACACTAGTCTAAGCGGCGTATCGAGACTTGGTATCGCCGGTATTTCCGCCTTGGTCGGCAGTTCGCCAAGTCGTACGCCAAATGGGATCACTTTCATGTGGTGACCAGAAACTCCGTAACGGCTCAACATGTCGGCCTGAAATTGCGTCGCTGCAAAAATGCCATTGCTGGCATTGATGCATTGGGTAATTTCAGTCAAACGCATTTTCGTGGAATAAATTTGCGATGCGGTACTGGAAAGTCTTGTGGCTGCCTCGCCGACAAGGGTGATGGCGGTTCTGGAAACCCATTCAGGAAATTGCGGTGTTGCACAGGCGAGACACTTTGCAGGTGACTCCGGCCCCGAACACACTGCATTCTGGTGAGGAATATAGAGGCTGGTTCTACTACAGATAGTCCAGAAGTCCGTAGCGCTAAAAAATACGGGCAGTCCCGAATTTCTTACTTCTTGAACGGCCGCTGCGGAGAATCCATTGATGTGGTGAAAATGAACCAAATCCGGTACCGTCTCCGAAATCACTTTCTTTAAAATGGCAATCCGTTTCGGCGAATTGATGTGGTGTGCAGCAGAGCGTTTACTATTGCGCATCCCGAAATTAATATGAAAAACATCGAATGCATCATACAAATCTTTGCTTAGCCAGGGGTCGTTTGCATCATCTACATCTTCATGACGGTTGCACGTCACGATAAAAATCGTGTGGCCTTTTGAGCGCAAAGACTTTGCCAGTTCCAGAACCAGCACCTCTGTGCCTGCACGATGGGCCGGAAAAAACAGATGCGTTGCCAGTAATATTTTCATATCGATAATTTCTGGACGGCAGGCATGTGTAATGGAGTCATTGGAATTTAGTGGGGAGTTTAATTCGGAACCTTGCTGCTCAACCACTTTGCAGTAGCTTCCAGGCCCTGATCTAAGTCGTAGCGAGGATCCCATTCTAGATGCAGCTTTGCTTTTCCGATATCCAGAATATTTTTTGGCACATCAAGCAACCTGCCTTGCAGATAACGCTTTCTGACTTTCTTCCCGACAAGCTGTTCTATATGGCTTAAAAGCTGGTTCAAGCTATACCCGGTTCCGGAGCCAATATTGAAAATCCGCTGTTCCGAGTTGTTTTTCGAGGCACATAGCAAGGCACGCGTTACATCATCTATATAAATGTAGTCACGAATTACCGAGCCATCCCCCCAGATTTCGATTTCTTCGTCGCGAAGTGCCTTGTCCAGAAAGGTAGTGATGACGCCCTGGCCCGAATTTGCCGGTTGATATCGACCATAGGGATTTGATATCCGCAAAATGATGTATTGCAATCCGGTCTGGCGCTGAAAAAGCGCGAGATATTTCTCAATCGACAGTTTGTTGATGCCGTAAGAGCAGATTGGATTATTTGCATGCTGCTCGGAAATGGGGCTTGATTCCGGTATGCCGTATACGGTGCCGCCTGAAGAAGGGAAGATTATTTTCCCGACCCCGCGTTTCGATGCAATATCCAAAAAGGAAACGGTTGCCAGCAGATTGCTTTCAATATCGTGTCCGTAATCGTCGTTGGATGTTCTCGGCGTGGTAGTAGATGCGAACAAATAGACTGCGTCGATATTTTCCAATGCCGGCAAAATATCCCGCTCTAGGGAATAGTCGCCGTAGTGCCATTCAATCTGCCGATGCAGTGGGAATTGCGAACAATCGTAGCCGGCGCGCTCGAAAATCCGGACAGTCTGTCCTTTCGAAAGCAAAAGCTCGGCCAGGTTCTTACCCAGAAAGCCACCGCCACCAACTATTAAATTCATCATGGGTATGAGAGTCAGAGTGACTCCGTTGCTCCTTGTGGCCAGGATTTGTTAATGGTGCTTTATGATGTTTTACCAGTTTCCGCTGGCAAAGAAAACAAGCAAGGTCATGAGGATAGCGGTCGGTTCATGGTACGTGGGTCAGCGAAGAAACCAGAGGATGTTTTGTTTTAGCCATACTCGAACTCGCTTTGGTATGGAGTAAACAAGGAACTTTGGGGGTTTCAAGTTTTTCAGGAATGAAATAAAAACTGTCCAAAGCAGAAAAAACTTTTCAATCCAGGAGTTGTCCGATGCTACAGCTATTTTGCATAAACGTATTCTGTTGAAAAAATGCAGCATAAGCTCATCGAAAAGCGACATTCTTTTATGCGCGGAAGTTGTTTCCGATGCCTGGTGATGTCGAAAATATTTTAGTTCTTCCGGG
>JBOHYH010000120.1:0-3270 GCA_050737775.1 Arenimonas sp. | reverse complement strand
GGCATGTATATGCGCAACCAGCTTTTGCGCGATACCGATTGGGCCAGCATGGCGCACTCGTTGGAAGTACGCGTGCCTCTGGTGGATTCGGTATTGCTGAAAAAACTTGCAGGGCCCTTGCAGGCGGCACAAACGCAAAATCGCAAGCAACTGCTGGCCAATTCGCCGCTAAAAAAATTGCCTGACGCCATTCTTCATCGGGCAAAAACCGGGTTCACCACGCCCATTGCAAAATGGCAGCAAGATCTGGATACAAACCCGTCCATATCAAATGCATTATTGCGACAGGATAATAGCCCGTGGGCAAGAAAATGGGCCTGCAAAGTGCTGCCGATATGAGTACAGAACTGCCCGGCAATCGCCTGTCCCATATCGATGCCTTGCGCGGAATCGCCTCGTTTGCGGTTTGCTGGTTTCATCTGACCAATGGTTATGCCAGTAACAGCCCGGTACGAATTTCCGGCCAATACGGCTGGCTTGGCGTTGAGGTGTTTTTTGTCATCTCAGGTTTCATCATTCCGTATGCTTTGTATTCGAGCGGCTATTTACTCCGTCATGATTGGTTTAAATTCGTCTGGAAACGCATCGTTCGAATCGATCCACCTTATTTAGTTGCCATGTTGTTGTCGTTGCTGCTCCTGTACGTGTCGGCGATGATGCCGGGTTTCAGGGGCGTGCAACCCGATGTTTCCATGACGCAGATTCTGCTGCATCTTGGTTATCTCAACGGTATTTTTTCTTATCCGTGGCTTGTTGTCGTGTTCTGGACATTGGCAATCGAATTTCAGTTCTATCTTTTCATCTCGATTGTTTTTCCCCTGATCAAGAGTAAACGTCTGTTGATTTTGACACTCACATTGCTGGTATGTCTGCTCGCCTCGTTTCTGGTTCCGGCCGAGATTTATGTTTTCCATTATCTTGGCCTATTCATGCTGGGCATTTCGGTTTTCCAATATCAGGTTAAATTGATCGATGGGAAAGTCTGTGCCATTTTCCTGTTACTTGCAGTGACGAATGTCTATTTCGAGATGGGCACGGCAGTTGCGACGGTAGGGTTGGCAAGTGCCTTGCTGATACTTTTTGCGCGGCAGCTGGGGCAGAGCAAAATACTTTTATTTCTGGGTACGATTTCCTATTCTCTGTATCTGCTGCATGTTCCAGTGGGTGGGCGTGTTATCAACTTCGGGACCCGTTATGTTGAGAGTGAAATCGGGCATTTGGTTTTGTCACTATGCGGCCTGATGGTCTGTCTTGTGGCAGCAAGCATTTTCTGGAAGCTTGTCGAGCTACCGGCACAGAAGTGGTCTTCGCGGCTCAGGTATAAGCGATGAAAGAAAAGCAGCCAGAAATCCAGGAAGATCTCCCGGAAGATCTAAATGTCGAAATCCCGGCGGTAGAAACACTTGGCCAATCTGCCAAGCAAGCCATGCTTTGGTCTGCCGGGTTGACGCTGTTTCGCGATGGTCTGCAGTTTTTGCAGATGTTGGTCCTTGTGCGATTGCTTGATCCTTCGGTGTATGGACTTGCTGGTTATGGTTATACGCTGATCAATTTCCTGGGCTTGATTTCATTCCAGCATGTCGTGAACCACATCATCCAGATGCGGGCCAATCAGGAGGTGGATTACGACCAGCATTTCACCTTTGGCGTGCTTCTCAACGGCACCCTGTTTTTGGTGACGAACGTTCTTGCATTGCTGCTGCCGTATTTTGGCGAGTATTCGCATCTGCAACCGATCATTCATGTCTTGTCGCTGACATTTTTACTTAGTGTTCCTGGCGACCTGCGACAAAGAATGCTGGAGCGTAATCATCAATGGAAGTATTTGCGCCCCCTGCAAATGATCGCGATGCTGCTGACGGTGGTGTCGGGAATCATCATGGCGCTTGCCGGGGCCGGGGTTTATGCACTGATTCTACCGGCTATGTCGGTCGGCTTCGTCTTTACCATCGACCTGTTTTTCATCGCCCGCTGGCGCCCACACTGGCGATGGAATAAAAGCGATTATCGCGATGCCCTGAGTTTTGGTTTGAATCGCGCCGGTTCGAATGCATTGAATGGCGGGCGAAAATTATTTGAAAGCACTCTGATTACGCAATATTTCCAGTTTTCCTCGCTCGGTATTTTTGGGCGTGCCGAGGGTCTGGCAAACATGTTCTGTGGCAGGGTGGCACAACAAACGCTGGCCTCCCTGTATCCAGTGATTACGCGCGCCGAACCGCATAGCGAACGCTTTCAACGTATTGCAGGTTTGGTATTGCGAAGTGTTGCCTGGGTCATCATGCCGATTGCGGTGTTCTTTGCCTTGCAGGCCGACAATATTATCCACGTGCTGTATGGACAAAAATGGTTGGCCGTCGTGCCATTGCTTCCACTTGCCATGGCGGTGGCAGTAGCACAAAGCCTGGGGTCATCAACGTATTCACTCTTGCTTGCCAACGAGGAGCGCAAATTGTGCCTGCGCTCGGATATGGCGGCATTTGTGCTGGGTGTTTGTACGATCTGGTTGGTGGTCCCCTTCGGCATGCATACCTATTTATGGGCGGCAATCGGTGTGAATGTCATTATTGCCTGCGTGCTGGTGGTCTTGCTGGTTCGCAGCAATGGCCTGAACTTGAAGGATTTCATGCATTCCATCTGGTCGAGTGCACTTTCCTGTGCGGTGGCTGGCGGGGCAATGTGGGCGGCACTGCATTTCATTCCACTTTCGCCCTATAGGTGGCTGGATGGCTTCATTGCCGGCCTGGTATTCGGCCCCCTCTATTTGCTAGCACTCAGACTGCTGTTCAGAAGCTCCTTGGTTCAGTTGCTGGAATATGTGCCGGCTCGCCAGTTTCTGGCCAGACTACTCATACTAAAATAAGCTCATCTATGAACTACTTCCCATTCAACAAAGAACCCACTCCGTGAAACTGCTTTTTATCGTCCCCGAGTACTTGCCACATCAAGGCGGCGGCATTATTACTTTCTACCGGATGTGGTTGCCGCAATTGGTGGCTATGGGGCATCAGGTTCATGTGCTGATCGGCAGCGGCGTGGTGGCCGAAGAAAATGCGACGCCAATTAATATCGATGGCGTCAGTGTTGAGATTCTTGATAGCGCATTACGTGAAAAATATTACGCACAATTTTCGCAATACGAAGCAACGCCTGGCTTGCGTCGTTATTTGGCGGCGGCATGGGCGATGTGGGAGCAGGTCAAGCAGGGCGATGACTTTGATTTGGTGGAATGCACTGATTGGGGTTTGCTATTCGTGCCTTGGGTACTAC
>JBOHYH010000119.1:0-8186 GCA_050737775.1 Arenimonas sp. | reverse complement strand
ACCAAAGTGTCAGGCCCAGCTCATCGTCTTTTGCCAGCCATTTATAGCTCAGGTTTTTGATGGAATCTTTGGGTATGGAAAACTTCGGACATAATAGCCACTCGTCCCACATCGAACCATCGGAGGTCTTCAGTGTGATTTTGCCTGCTGCGCGATAAAGGGTTTCATTTATCAGTAAGGCATCGCCTTCCTTCAGGGCTGCAAACGCTCGCGCCACTTAACCCACCATCGCCGCAGCAATCACAATTGCAAGTCCGAGAATAAAAGCGCCAAACAAAATAGCGACGGCATGATTACCCTCATCAAAAATCTTTGAATGCGCATCGCCCGGGGTCAGGCGATCAAAGAGTCGATAACCGGCCCACAACAAGATGGAGCCCGTCGCGGCATAGGCAATCGAAGTGAGAAAAACAAGCAGTGCATGTGGCATAGCGCCCCCTGAGTAAGGTCGAATGAGAACGGTGAGATCGATTATTGGAAACGGATCTTGAAACCAGACAGCCCAAGCCCTTTGGGATTGCCAGGAAATAGGGACTTGAATGGTGGTCGCATGTAAATAAACGCTGCGATTTTAACCTAATTCCAATGGCTTTAAAGAAAGAATGGCGGCCTGATTTGAATCGACAGTGTGTCGCTAGTCACGCATCCTGCGCTGCTTTTGGCCAGACTGGGTTAGTATTCCTGCTTGTCATGAAATAGATGCTGCAAGATGAAACATTATTTATTTGTACTAAGCTTCATATTGTCTTCATCGGCACATGCCGCTAACACGCAAGCATGGTCATTGCCCGCTCCCGCGAATGCGGCACAACCCAATTTAAGCCAGGCGCCAAACGGCGATTTAGCCTTGAGTTGGATCGAACGTTTACCTGCTGGCGGCCATCGTTTGCGGATGAGTACGTATTCCACGCAAGGCAAATGGTCTTCGCCAAGCACCATTGCAACAGGCAAAAATTTCTTCGTGAATTGGGCCGATTTTCCTGCCACACAATTTCTCGCCGATGGCAGTTTATGGGCGCATAACCTGGAAAAAAACGGCGTCGGGACCTATGCCTATGATGTCATTCTGCGACGTTCCGGTGACAAGGGAAAAACCTGGTCAAAACCGATGCGTGTCAATGCGCCGGTCGAGGCCGAACATGGTTTTGTGAGTTTATGGCCGTGGTCGAAAAACCAGCTCGGCGTTGCCTGGCTGGATGGTGGTGCGACGGTTTCATCAAAGGATATGTCGGCGCACGATCACGGCGGCAGCATGATGACGCTGCGTGCTGCCGTGGTCGATGCAAAAATGCAGAACCGGCAAGAGTGGCCACTGGATGCTTCGGTCTGCGATTGTTGCCAGACAAAAACCAGTTTGACTTCGCGCGGCCCGGTGGTGGTGTATCGCGATCGCAGCGAGAAAGAAATTCGTGACATCTACACCACGCGTTACGATGGAAAGCGATGGACATCACCAGTACGTGTACATGCTGACAATTGGAAAATGCCAGCCTGTCCCGTGAATGGCCCCGCCATTGCAGCGCAACAGAACAAGGTCTGGGTTGCCTGGTTTACCGCAAGCACACAACCATCGGTGCGCATCGCGCATTCAATCAATGCCGGTGACAGCTTCGAGCCGATGCGCGAGGTTGCAAACCAGAATGTACAGGGTCGCGTCGATATTCTGGCCGATGCCAATTCGGTCTGGTTAAGCTGGATGGAAGAAAAATCCGGAATGCAGACTGTGTGGCTGGCCCAGTATTCGCATGATCTGAAAACCGAAAAGCAGCGCTTCAGTTTACCCTCGGTGATTGGCAGCGGCCGCGCGACCGGGTTCCCGCGCATGGCGTTGGCGCAGAACAAACTCCATATCGTCTGGACCGATATTGTGACAGGCAAGCCGCAGCTACGCGGCCTTATCGTTACGCCGTAAGAGCCCGCTTGCGGCCGACATTGATACGTAGGAGGCCGCTTGCGGGCGACCTCCCCCCAAAGCATTCGGGCCCAAGGGCTCTCCTACGCAAAACTACGTCATAATTCACACCATGACTGATATCGTTTTAACCACGCTCAACGCCCGTTACGCCCATGCATCGCTGGGGCTGCGCTATTTGCGCTCGAATCTGGGTGAATTGCATGGTGCATCGTCCATCCGTGAATTCGTCATTGGCCAGAAGACAGAAGAAATGGTCGAGAAGCTGCTGGCCGACAAGCCGAAAATCATCGGTATCGGTGTTTACATCTGGAATGTCGATGAAAGCACACGCTTGGTCGCGCAGATTAAAGCCGTAGCGCCTGAAATCATCATCGTGCTCGGCGGCCCCGAAGTCAGCTATGAAACCGAGCAGCAACGTATCTGCGACATGGCCGATTACGTCATCACCGGTTGGGGCGATGTCACGTTTGCCGTGTTGGCAAAACAATTGATCAAAGACGAACGACCCGAGAAAAAAATCATTGCCGGTGTGCAGGCGCCTTTGCCAGCGCTGGTGTTGCCATATAAAGAATTTACCGATGAAGATGTGAAGCAACGGCATCTTTATGTTGAAGCTTCGCGCGGCTGCCCGTTCAAATGCGAATTCTGTCTATCGGCACTGGATAAAACCGCGTGGCCGTTTGAACTGGATCCATTTTTGAATGAACTCGAAATTCTTTATCAACGTGGCGCACGAACATTCAAATTCGTCGATCGTACTTTCAATCTGAAAGTGGATACCTCACTGGCGATACTGGATTTTTTCTTGAAGAAGCTTGAGCTGGCGCCGGAAGATCCGATTTTCGCCCACTTCGAATTGATTCCAGACCATTTACCGGAAAAATTGAAACTGGAAATCGCGAAATTCCCAGTGGGCACCTTGCAGTTCGAAATCGGTATTCAAACCTTTGACCCCGAAGTACAAGCACGTGTGTCGAGAAGACAAAAAAATGAAGTCGCCGACACCAATATCCGTTGGCTACGCGAACATAGCACCGCGCATTTGCATGTCGATTTGATTGCCGGTTTGCCAGGCGAAGGTGTGGAATCGTTTGCGAAAGGTTTTGATCGTTTGGTGGCGCTGGCTCCTCACGAAATCCAATTCGGCATTTTGAAACGCCTGCGCGGCGCGCCGATTGCACGCCACACCAAAGAACACGGCCTAAAATTCAATCCAGACCCGCCCTACAATATTTTGGCAACCGATGTCATTGATTTTGCGACGATGCAACGGCTCTCACGCTTTTCGCGTTACTGGGACATCATCGCCAACTCCGGTCGTTATGCCAGAACGCTGCCACTTTTAATGGCCGACAATGCATTCGAGAATTTTCTGGCTTTCAGCGATTGGTTGTACGAGAAAACCGGCAAGACCCACGCCATTGCCCACGAACGCATGGTGCAGTTCATTTTCGATTACCTGACCGGTATTCGGAAACTTGATCGCGAAGCAACGGCCTTGGATATCATTGCCGATTATCGCGCCGCCGGAGGCCGCACCCATTTTGATTTCGAAGCCCCCGGTGGCCAACGCGTGTTGCCCCGACCACAAAAAACCATGGGCGGCACACCGTCACGACAGACACGACATTTACAGGGAAGCGCATCTTGATACTTAAAAATTCGGGTGAAAAATGAGCGACATATTTCTTGGCGAGGGCCAACCGTTAGCGCGTACTACGCCTACCTGGGAAACGGAGCTGCTGATTTCCGGGGCCACGGTTTTCGGTTTGATGCAATTGCCAGACCCCTTGAATCGCATGCTGATCATATGGATGAATGGCAATGAAGGAGCCATTGTCGATTTGTTGCGTACCATCAGCATTTACCTGCAATTTTCCCTGATTACGCTGATTTTGACATTCGTTCTGCATTTGGTTGCGCGTGGCTATTGGGTGGCTTTGGTCGGTTTGCACTCGGTATATCCGCAAGGAATTCGCTGGGATAAAAACACCTCCGGTGGACCTGCTTATCGTGAGATCGGCAAAGCGAACATGGGTTCAATGCCAGAATTGATCGAGAAAGCCGACAACCGGGCAACGCAAATTTTCAGTCTGGGCTTCGGCATGGCAATGGCCATGATGGTGGCGAGTGCCATTGTCGGCATCATGGTGATTATTCTGATGGTAGTGCAGGCTTTGCATGGCGATCTTGAATTATGGAACCGCGCCCTGTGGACTACGTTGGCTATTTTCTTGACGCCATTTTTATTCACGTATGTTCTGGATTACCAGTTTGGTGAAAAGCTCAAACAAGAAGGCAAAGACGGCTGGATAAAGAAAATATTTTCTTGGTACCAGATGCTGGGGATGGGAAATGCGAGTAACCCGATTGTTTCGGTTTACACCACCAATGCCGGTATCAAGAAAACCACATTGGCGATGTTTGTCGTGATGGTGCCCTTCATGTTGGTGATCGGACTGCTGACAGCCACCCGTGGCATCAGTATCGATAACGGGGCTTATGATGGGCTGCCAAAAAATGCTATCGGTGCACTTCAAGTTGTGCGACCGGAGTATTACGCCAGTTCACGTGGTGAAACCTACGGCACCACACTGATGCCATTCATCGAAAGTGAAATTGCCAGCTCTGATTATTTAAAGCTGTTTATTCCTTATCAACCAAGCAAATACAATGCATTACTGATAGAAAAATGTCCTGCCGCATTGGGATCAAAAGCGGTCAAAAATGGCGAAGGTTTGAATTGCCTTGCAAAGCTGCTCGAAATCCAACTGGATGATCAACTGGTCACTGTGCCATTGCTGGGGGGCACTGATATGGTGACCGGTCAGCGCGGCATGATCGCCATGATTGATATCCGCACACTTGCCGATGGCCAGCACAAGCTCAAGATAAAATCCTTGCAGGTCGGCGATAAAAGCAGGAAGAAAGATCAGGGGCGCTTTCATATCATTCCGTTCTGGAAATAGCTGGCCTTGCATGGTGTGGCTGGAAAAGACTTGCTTTTACGTTAAGCTGAAAATCACCGGTCATTCGTAAAAGGCTAGGTAAATGAGCACATCGCAAAGACAGGCCGCCTATTACCTCGCCAGCCGCTGCCCCAGTTGCGGCGGAGCAAAAACCCGGCCTTCGGCTACCGCTTACGTGTATTGCGATTTCTGCGGCAATTTGTCTGATTACGATTTCAAGAAGGCCTGCGAGCAACCGAAGGATTTACCCGGCCCGGTTTACGAAAAACTGGCGGCAGCACTGAAACCGCAATGCGAAAAATTCGTACTGGCCAACGATAGAAAAAAATATCTCGACACCCAGATGAAATTGTTCGATGCCTGGGTGGATGCCTGCCCGAATGCGGTGCCGGTGCGAGTGAAAGATCCGGATTTCAAAAAACAATATGTCGCTCACATGGCCGAGTGTGCAACGGCTTGTGCTTTCGACGATGTATCGAAAAAAATATCCGAAGACATGACGGCCGCCATAGCAAAACTGGTCTGGAAACAGGAAGGCACGCGCATGTGGTGCACGAAAGAAAGTTTCATGCCAGTATTGAAGACCGTCGTCGACAATATGGAGCGCTGCTACTCGGATGATATGCAGCAGCAATATACGTCGCACCCGGACGGTGCCACTGCACCGCTATTGAAGCGAGTAGGCAATGCCCTGTTTGTCCAGGGCTGGTTGCCATATGTCGATGTAGACACGGCGAAAATACTGCTTGAAAAAACCGGCTTGGCACAGGAATACCACAAGGCCGGAAACACGGATGCAAAAGAACTGACCTGCGGTCATTGCAAAAACAAGGTGCCGGTTTTTGCCGGCGCCAAAGCATGCGTCTGTGAACAATGCGGGCACAGGCTGGCTGTGGAGCAAGGTATCAGTTGCGACGGCTGTGGCTGCCATCTGGTAGTGGATAAAAACACGAAGGACTTCGCCTGTCCGCAATGCCAGCGCAAGCTCGAGCGAGTCGGCGCACTATGGCCGAGCGCATTCATCATTTCGTCTCACGCTTAGTCTAGAATCCAATTTCCGGTGTAGGCCGGACTTTCATCACACAGGAGTTTGTCATGGGCATCGTAGATTTTCTCAAAGGCGAGTTACTCGAAATTATCGAATGGACCGATGATTCACGCGACACGCTGTCGTATCGTTTTCCCGATGATGACAAGGAAATAAAAAACGGCGCCCAGCTGATCGTACGGGAATCGCAGCAGGTGCAGTTTGTCGCCGCCGGCAAATATGCCGATTTGTTCAACCCTGGCAAGCACACGCTTTCCACCGAAAATATTCCGATTCTTTCCACCATTCTTGGCTGGAAATATGGCTTCAATTCGCCGTTCAAGTGTGACGTGTATTACATCAATACGCGTTTGTTCACCGGCAATAAATGGGGCACCTCGAATCCGGTCATGATGCGCGACAAGGATTTTGGCGTTGTGCGTCTGCGCGCCTTCGGCACCTATGATTTCCGCATCGTCGATGCCGCAAAATTCCTGAAGGAAATTGCCGGTACCGATCAAAACTTCCGTCTTGATGAATTCGCCGACACCATGCGTTCGCGCATCATCAGTGTATTTACCGACGCGCTTGCGACTGCGAATGTGCCTGCGCTGGATGTGGCATCGCGTTATACCGAAATGGGCGATGCCTTATTGCCGATCATCAATCCATCGGTGGTTGATAAATACGGTATCGAAATCACCAGCTTCCTGCTCGAAAATGTTTCCGTACCACCGGAAGTGGAACAGGCGATCGACAAACGTTCCAGCATGGGCGTAATTGGCAATTTGAATGACTACGTGAAATACCAGATGGGCCAATCCATGACGATGGGCGGTGAAGCCTCGGCCGCAACCGCAACGGCGCAAATGGGTGTTGGTTTTGCCATGGCGCAGGAAATGGCACGCAGCATGCAACAACCTGGCAATGCAGCCCCGGTCGCTGCGACAGCAGCCACACCTGCGGCAGTTGGCCTTGAAGTGCTGACGCCGGAACAAGCCGCGCAGGCACTGGGTGTATCGGTCGAAGACGTGATGGCATCGATCACCGCCGGTGAATTGAAGGCCAGAAAAATCGGCAACGCGTATCGCATCGCAAAAACCGCGCTGGAAGAATTTTTGAAAGGCGCTTGATCGACGCATGAATAACGCGACGGTGGGTAAACATCCCTGCCCCGAATGTGGCGGGGATTTGCAATGGAATGCCGGCAAGCAATCGCTGGCTTGCCCGTATTGCGGCACGATTGTGCCCTGGAAAAATTCCGAAGCCGGTGTGCCCGGCGAAGTACTGGAAAATGATCTGGTCACCGCCTTGCAGAAACACAGCCCCGATCAACGTGGCTGGGGTGAAGAGCGACGCGAAGTGAAATGCCAGAGTTGTTTGGCAATTTCCGTTTTTGTCGGAGGCAAGGTGGCGCAGCGCTGTGATTTTTGCGGCTCACCCTCAATCATTGCACACGAAGCCGAACGCGATGCCATTACACCGCAGTATGTGCTGCCATTCAAAATCAGTGATGGACAGGTGCGTGACACCATTCGTAAATGGTATGGCTCGCATTGGTTTGCACCGAACAAATTAAAGAGTTCGGCATTGACCGACACCTTGCATGGCGTGTATCTGCCGTACTGGACTTTCGATTCGCATGTCGATGCCGACTGGACCGCCGAAGCGGGGCATTATTACTACACCAGCGAAAGCTACACCGACAGCCAGGGCCGCAGCAAGACACGGCAGGTGCGTCATACGCGCTGGGTATCCGCCAACGGCAATCTGAAACATTTTTTCGATGATGAATTGATTCCCGGCACCACTGGCGTACACGAAAATCTATTGAGAGAAGTCGAGCCTTTTCCAACGCTCACCGATCTGAAAGCCTACTCGCCGGAATTCGTACGTGGCTGGACGGTCGAGCGTTATCAAATAGACTTGCATAAGGCCGCTGATTTAAACCAGCAAGACATGCAGCAAAAAACGACGGCTTTGTGCGCTGCGGAAATTCCCGGCGACACCTACCGAAATTTGAATGTCGATGCTGATTATCAGGGCCGCACCTTCAAGCATGTGCTGGTGCCGGTCTGGCTGGTTAGCTATACCTACGGCAGCAAGAATTTCCAGGTGCTCGCGAATGGTTATACCGGAAAATTGGCCGGTGAGTATCCCAAGAGCTGGGTCAAGATATTCTTCGCCATTCTTGCCGTGCTGATGGTCGTGATTATTTTTGTTTCACTCGGCGGAAATAATTAAATTTTAATGTCGCCTTCTGCCGACGTAGGGG
>JBOHYH010000118.1:0-1273 GCA_050737775.1 Arenimonas sp. | reverse complement strand
CAAAAACAGTGCACTGCCATTGCACACAAACTCAATACACGACCAAGGAAACGTTATGGATATGACACACCACTACAGCGATTACTCAAGTGCAGTTGAATGTCGCACTTGGTGGTTGAATTCACCCATTGTTACTAACGAAGCGAGACCAAGGTTGTCCAATTGCCATTCTGCTAGTTTGCCAGCCAAGAGGTAGGTCGGCAAGTTCAGATACTGTGTGATCAACGCGAACAATCTCTTCCAAACTGACAAGCATGAAATCTGCAGTCTCCAGGAATGAACCAGTAAGGAATTGCCACGTGCCATCGTCATTGTCGTGTACAACCAATAGGATCGGCTGCTCTTTGCTCATGATTTGTCGAACGGTGAAGGCTGCGACATTGCGAGGGTCGGCAAAAGGCCAGTTATTCATTTTTTGTTTTGCCTAACGCCTGAAATAAGGTGCCGACACACCGGATGTGAAACTTGAAACCAATTTACGCACGGAGGTCACCTTGATTGATTAGTTAGGCCGCTAGCGAGTAATAACGAAGCCGCTGTAACGCCAGCCACGCTTTAACATGCATTTCTCTACATTTTCCCGTGCACCAGCTTCATCTGGTATCGCTCGGGCAACCTCCCTCATGTCGCTAAGACATTCCTGCAAGACTGGCCGATATGT
This sequence comes from Arenimonas sp., assembly GCA_050737775.1. Lineage (GTDB taxonomy): Bacteria > Pseudomonadota > Gammaproteobacteria > Xanthomonadales > Xanthomonadaceae > Arenimonas. The sequence goes on along the minus strand of JBOHYH010000118.1, from coordinate 612 downwards.
TTCGACAGGGAATTCAGGATCGTGTCCAATGGTCGAGTCATGCTTTGTATCAACTGGTTGCCATGTGTGACAAAGACTTCGGTGTGGGCCTTTGCAACCAATAAGATTCCAGCCGTCGTGATACCACGGATGATACGTGGTTGCGCAACTAGCAAGAAAAGCTAGATGTGCACAAAGAATGACTGAGGAAAATTTCATGGCGCCTAACGCCTGAAATAAGGTGCGGCCGCACCGGATAATGATTTGAACGCAGTGTACATTCGGCCGTCACCTTGATAGATTAGTTAGGCAAATCGCCGCCAGGCATTGAACGCGGCAGACGCACTTCACTGTAACGCATATATGCCAAATTGCCAGCCGACTCTAGAGCGCCCAGTGCAACCAAGTGTTGAATTCGTTGCGCATAAAACAAATCCGGTATTCCTTCAATTACGTTTGCTAGAGCGATCATTGCAGAGCCAACAACAAAGGCAACTTTACGGAAATGGTGATCGCAACGAGAGATTAATGCAGCATCAATTTCCGCTATCTGCGTTTGAGTTAACAGAGCGATCCTAGTCTGATGTTCGCTAGTGATGAAACTAGCGTCAGTAGGCTCACGAACATTTGAAT
>JBOHYH010000117.1:0-1118 GCA_050737775.1 Arenimonas sp. | reverse complement strand
GTCAGCATGATGACGCTGGCCTCGGCAACACGACGAAACGCCGCATACAAAAGCGCAAACACAATCAGCAAGGTCAGCGGTACGGCGAGTCGCAATCGTTCGCTGGCCCGTTGCAAAAACTCATAGCTCCCGGCCCAATGCCAACTCACGCCCGGGGTTAATTGGGCATCGACGCGAATCGCTTTTTCAGCACGTTTGATGTAGCCGCCCAAATCACTATCGCTTAAATCAACGAAAACATAGGTCGCCAATTGCGCGTCTTCACTACGAATCATCGGTGGACCATCGGAGAGTTTTATTTCTGCCAAGGCACCGAGCGGCACTTGGGCACCGGAGGGCGTTACCACCGGCAGAGCCATCAAGGCTTCGGGAGAGTCACGCCAACTTTGTTCGGTACGCAAAGCAATCGGATAGCGCTCACGACCTTCCACCGCCCGACCAATCGCTTCGCCACCAATCGCCGATGCCAGCCACTCTTGGGCGTCCTGCATTGATACTCCGTAGCGTGCCAGCATTTCACGATCGGGAATGACATCGATTTGTCTTGCATCGGCAGCGCGTTCGGCGAACGCAGAACGGGTACCCGGCACTTTGGATAGCACCGCTGCAATCCGATCGGCATTCTTGCTGATCGTGTGCAAATCAGGCCCCGTCACCCGAATGCCGAGCGGTGTGCGAATACCGCTGACTTGCATATTGATGCGATTCAAAATCGGTGGCACCCAGGCGGCAGTTAATCCCGGCAAGGCGAGTTTCTGTTGTAACTCTTCAACAATTTTCTCCCGTGTCATGCCATCGCGCCACTGGTCTTCGGGTTTGAACTGGATAATGGTTTCGAGCATGGTCAGCGGTGCCGGATCGGTGGCGGTTTCAGCACGTCCGGCTTTGCCAAACACGCTCGCCACTTCCGGCACGGTCTTGATCAAACGATCGGTGCGTTGCAATACCGCTTGTGCTTCTGCTGGCGATAATCCAGGCAAAGTGGTGGGCATGTAGAGCAGATCCCCTTCTTCCAGCTCAGGCATAAATTCGCTGCCTAACTGACTCAATGGCAAGGCGGCACTTAATAAACCCAATACCGCCAATAGCACGATCACCTTGGGTTTTCGTAGTGCAAA
>JBOHYH010000116.1:0-1853 GCA_050737775.1 Arenimonas sp. | reverse complement strand
GATTGATGTAGATCGCGGCTCCGGTGAAAAGAGTGCAACTCAAGACTGCAATAAATTCAATGACAGTGACCATATATACCTCTCCTTACCGCAATGTTAAAAGACCTATTTATTCGAACAGAGCAGTGAACCTGTGCTGCATTTCTTCGGGCGAGACTGATTCTATTTCATGTGCCAGCATCCATTCGTGGCCGAAAGGGTCACGAATCGTGCAACTGCGTTCGCCATAAAAATGGTCGGCAGGCTCGCGAACCATGGTCGCTCCTGCGGCGATGGCACGTGCCGCGAGTTCGTCGGCGTTGTTAACCTGCATGTGAATTAACATGCCAGTAGAGCCGGGTGACTGAGGCGCGAAGTAGCCGAATTCGGGATATTCATCGGAAAGCAACAGAACGATATTGCCAAGATCGAGTTCGATGTGGCCGGTGACGGGGGCGAGAGCGGCAACGCCGCGAAGCGTCCGCGTCCCCCTCGACTGGCGGGTTAGGGCTTGCGATTTTTCAAATAGTCTTCGTTAATGCGGCTGGCTTGCCGTGCGGCCGGACGAGCATGTAGCCGTTCCACATACGCTTCAAACAAGGGACGCTTTTCAATGGTGCCAAGCATCATGCCCCAGCCGAGTTGCGAGCCAATGTATACATCCGCGGCCGTAAATTGCTCGCCACAAATGTAGGGTCCGGGCAATAGCGCCATCTCAAGGGTATTGATCGTAGAGCTGTAACTGCCGAACCCGACAAAACCGCTCTTGCCCTCGGGCACTTGCCAGCCGAGCGCCTTGGCGGTAACGGCTAGTTCCAGCGGACCTGCCGCGAAAAACAGCCATCGAAAATAGGCCGCACGAGCAGGATGACTGAACGGAGGACTCAGGTTTTTCTCCGGAAAACGATCGGCAAGGTATGCACATATTGCAGCCGTTTCCGTGACTAAAACGTTACCGTGCTTGAGGGCTGGAACCTTGCCCATAGGATTCACGGCGAGATATTCGCTGCTTTTCATGGCTGACCCGAATTCGAGCCAAACCGTTTCATAATGCAAACCAATCTCTTCAAGCATCCAGTGGGCAATGCGCCCGCGTGACCGTGGATTTGTATAAAACACCATATCGTTCATTGTGAGATTTCTCCTGTGAATGTGTTGCTAACAACGCGGTTTGGAAAGGACACTTCCAATACCACGCAACCAACCTTTGTTTTGAATGGTCCATGCAGTTCGCCGGGAGGGCGACTCGCGTAATGCCCCGCTTCAAGCCATAGGTCAAAAGCGAGGTCGTACAAGCGTCCGCTGACAATAAATACTTCCTCCGGGTAGGGATGCGTTTTCCCTCCAAACGCGGATGTATCGGAACCCGGTAGAAAGCGCGTCAATCTTGTGTATTCACCGGTTATCGGATCGATGCTTAGCGTTAATTCTTCAACCCGTCCTTCCAGTCTTTCGATTGGAGTCCAATGATCGTGGCTTTCGTGGCTCAGGGCGTTCCAGTAGGTCGTAGTTGATTTTGTCATGCCTTGCTCCAGTCAGTTATGTGGATGGCGGCGATGGATTGAAGGTCACGTTGCCAATACCGGAAGATTCGCATCGCGTACCACTACCCATGTACCGCTGTCTTGCTGGCGGAGAATTGATAAGGCGCTGCCTGATCGAACAGAAGCTATGCTTGCTTATAAGCTTGCTCTAAGCTTTTGATGTCAATTTTGTCCATTTGCAGCATGGCTTGCATCACACGGCTGGATTTTGCAGGATCAGGATCGCTCATCCACCGGCCTATTTCCGAAGGGATGATTTGCCACGACACGCCATACTTGTCTTTAAGCCAGCCGCATTGCTGTGCCAGTTTATCCCCGCCATCAGAGAGC
>JBOHYH010000115.1:0-5362 GCA_050737775.1 Arenimonas sp. | reverse complement strand
ATCTGGAACCGTAGTACCTACGATATTCCGGTCGGCACCGATAACGGCTTGTTCCGTAATGAAACTACGCCAACCGCTACAACAAACCGTAGTGTCTGGTTTGACCGTCTATATGCTGCCACAGCTTCCGGTCGCACGCCGTTGCTCCCAGCTCTGCAAAGGACAGGCAACTATTATACCGGCACTGCTGCTACCGGCCCTTACGGTCCTGAAGCAGGAAGTTTGCAACTTTCATGCCGTCAAAATTACGCCATTCTGACAACGGATGGATTCTGGAATGAAACTGCTGGCTATACCGCAGTTGGCAATGCCGACAATACCACCACAACGGCCATTCCCTTGCCGTCAACGGTGAGTGGTACCGCAATTGGTTACACCGCAGCCAGGCCGTATATGGATGGCTGGAGCAATACTTTGGCCGACGTCGCCAATTATTACTGGAAGACCGATTTACGTACGCTGTCGAATAATGTGCCAACCACTTCCAATGATCCGGCGTATTGGCAGCATATGGTTACCTTTGGTGTTTCCATTGGTTTGAAAGGTACATTGGATCCGGTGCTTGATTTGCCACGTCTCACTGCTGGTACACCAAATACCAATGGGACCACCGGTTGGCCTGACCCAACCAACGCCGAAGACCCTGATCGCATTGATGACCTTTTCCATGCCTCTGTTAATGGCCACGGCAAGTTTATTGCGGCACTGAATCCGACTGAGTTCGCTAATGGTTTGCGGGCGGCTCTGGCAGCCATCGCGGAAGTTCCGGCTTCGAACTCCAATGCATCGGCGAATAGCACCTCGCTCGATACCAACTCGCGTATTTTCCAGGCGAAATACAAGAGTGGCAAATGGACTGGTGAATTACTGGCCTACAGCATCTCACCCAGTACCGGCGTTATTAGTTCGACACCAGCGTGGAGTGCTGCAGGTTTAATTCCAACGTACGGATCGAGAAATATTTTGACCTGGAATGGTACATCCGCTGCTGGTGCTGGTGCTACTTTCCCCACCTCTGTCCAAACGACAGCACTGACAACGGCAGTGGCCAACTATATTGCCGGGAGCAGATCAGGCGAAGGCACAACATACCGCACCAGAGACCATTTGCTCGGTGATATCGTCAATTCATCGCCGGCCTACGTGAAAGATACCGAGACCATTTATATTTCCGCAAATGACGGTATGTTGCACGCTTTTAATGCCATTACCGGTGTTGAACAGTTTGCCTATGTTCCACTGGGTATCAGTTTGCCTAACTTGAAAACGCTCAGTGATCCGGCCTATACGCATCGTTATTTTGTGGACGGCGCCGTCGTAGTTTCTACACGCAGACAAACTACGGGTAGCAGCAACTTCGTCTCTCCCAATAACAATAAAAATATTTTGGTGGGTGCGCTTGGTCGCGGCGGCAAAGGTGTATTCGCACTTGACGTCACTGCTCCGAGCACCATGACCGCGACAAACGTAAAATGGGAGTCCGACACTACAGACGCTGATATGGGCAATGTGTTGGGTCGTCCATTTATTGCCAAACTCAATAACGGCATGACGGGGGTAATTGTTGCCAATGGCCCTAACAGCACAAACGAAAAAGCCGTGTTGTTTGTCTATAATTTGAATACCGGCGCATTAATTCAAAAAATCGATACGCTCGATGGCAGTACAGCAAATCCCAACGGACTTTCCTCGCCAGTGGGTTGGGATGACGACAACGACGGTGACCTTGACTACGTCTATTCGGGTGATAATCGCGGCAACCTGTGGCGTTTCAATATGACGAGTATTACTCCGTCAGACTGGTCACTTACTTCAAATCGTGTGATTCTGCATACCGCATTAAGTTCGACTTCGGTACGCCAACCTATTTCCGGACGGCCAACCATTGCCAGAGATCCTTTGACATTCAAACGTTGGGTGTTCTTCGGAACGGGTCGTTTCCTGACACTTGGCGATAGCACTGACCAAAGCAGACAAACATGGTATGGCATTCAGGACATTGGCACTAACATCGCCGACCGTACTCTGCTTCAACAGCGCAAAATTGCTGTCACGGGTGAAATAATCACGTACGACACACTTGGCGTTGAAGTGGACCGTACCCCCGTACGTGGCTTTGAGCCGGCAGCAGCCTTGTCAAGCAGTTTAAGGGGTTGGTATATCGACCTTGTCTTGCCGCCAACACCTCCGGGTACCGCCGAGGGTGAGCGTATGGTCGGCGACCAAAAAGTTGAAAATGAAATCTTGTTTGCGGCAAGTATTATTCCGGGCTCAACGGGATGTTCGGTTGGTGGGCGTGGCTTTATCAATGCGATCAATGCCTTTACCGGCACCAGTGTAAGCGAGGCGTATTTTGATGTGGATGGTGATGGACGATTCGATGATGATGTCGTCGGCACCGGTACGGCTCAAGTACCTGTCGGTTCTGTCGATTTAGGCGTGGGCATGGTGACTAATCCACTTATCCTTAACAGGAATGATGGACGAACCACAAACTGCGCAAGTGGATCTACCGGTACGACGGGTTGTGTTGGCGGTGCAGGTGACAACAGGGTCGGTCGTATTTCCTGGCGCGAAGTTTTAGGGAACTAATCATGAAAAAATTATGGAAATCGGTTACGTACCAAAAAACTGATGCTTCGTTGAGTGCTAAGCGAGAAGGCGGCTTCACTTTGATCGAGCTGGTGGTTGTTATTGCGATCGTCGGTATTCTTACGGCGATCGCCTATGCCAGTTACGAAAATTCGATTGTCAAATCAAGGCGAAAGGTGGCAACCGCATGTCTGTTGGAGAACTCCCAGTTCATGGAGCGTTTCTACACGACCAATCTGCGTTACGATCAAACCAGTGCTGCCACACCCGTTGCAGTTGTATTGCCAACCCTTGCTTGCGAAACAGACCAGGCCACTTTTTATAATATTCAGTTCAATGGTGCGGTATCGGCTAACGCCTATTCAATCGAGGCTGTTCCCTTGGGTGCTCAGTTGGCAAGAGATGCAGATTGTGGAACTCTGCGAATCGACCAGGCGGGTGCAAAAAGCATAACTGGTACAGTAAGCACGATGGATCGGTGTTGGAATAAATAAGCAAATGTAGAAATCAAACACAAAAAAGCCTGCATTAAGCAGGCTTTTTTGTTTGTAGATGGCGCCCGAAGTTGGACTCGAACCAACGACCCCCTGATTAACAGTCAAGTGCTCTAACCAGCTGAGCTATTCAGGCAAGGCGCGTATTTTGCGATGCCGGGACTGATACGTCAACCCAAATATTGCAAAATTACGGCGTACAGCTCATTTGCGGGCTTTCGGCGACTCTAATGCGCCCCGTATTACTCAGAAACAATGAGCGCGAGCGCTGCGGGCGGCGTTGATCGCATAGCTTGAAATGTGCATTTGAACCGAAATTCCCGCCTCCTGATTGAAAAGCAATCCGTGTCCTGCCTTCGCTGGTCAAAATCTGCAGTTCAGGTGATATTTGATCAATACTGCCGAGCTTTCTGTCATCGGCATCACGTTCACGATTGGCATTTTTATCTTCGAAAACAAGCCAGCCATGACTCCAGTCAAAAGAATTATCGCAATTTTCACCGTTGGTACTGGGGCACAGCACAGCACGTGAGCCTCCAACAAAGGAGAAGTTCACGGCATTATTGATCGAGGTGAAAATAGCGGATTCGGCTTCTCCCATTTTTGCGCGTGCGATGGCGCTGCCGTATGACGGTATGGCAATGGCAAAAATAATGCCCAGTATTGCCAATGAGACCAGCAATTCCATAACGGTGATACCGGATTGCTTGTTCATGAATATTTCCTTTTGAAAGTAAGCTTGGCTGCAGTCTGGCGTCAAACATGCAGCTCTTTTATCGGGAAAATGCGCGCCGGTGTGTAGGAGTTTCCTGACAGGCGCTGGCGTTGTTGTCATTGCAATCACGTCAGCGGGCTATACTGTTGGTTTGGATTATTCAGCCATTCGGCTGTTAGAAACGGGCGCTATCATGTCTGATCGTTTTGAACTTGCCTCTCCGTTCCAGCCTGCGGGTGATCAACCGCAGGCGATTGCACGTTTGATCGAAGGTTTTGAAGCGGGATTGGCACATCAAACTTTATTGGGCGTTACCGGTTCCGGTAAAACTTTCACGATTGCGAACATGATTCAGTCGGTGCAAAAACCGACACTGGTGCTGGCACCGAATAAAACACTGGCGGCTCAGCTTTACGGCGAGTTCAAAAGTTTTTTCCCGAATAATGCGGTCGAATACTTCGTCAGTTATTACGATTACTACCAGCCCGAAGCCTATGTGGCATCCAGCGATACGTTTATCGAAAAAGATTCCAGTATCAACGAGCATATTGAACAGATGCGTTTGTCGGCGACGAAAGCTTTGCTAGAACGCCGCGATGTGATAATCGTTGCAACGGTATCCTCGATATACGGTCTGGGCGATCCGAACGAATATTTCCGCATGGTGTTGCACCTGGTGCGTGGCGACAAACTCGATCAACGTGAATTGATTCGTCGCCTGACCGAAATGCAATACACGCGAAATGACACCGAATTGCGCCGTGCCAATTACCGTGTGCGCGGCGAGGTGATTGATATTCATCCGGCCGAGTCCGACAACGAAGCGGTACGAATCGAATTATTCGATGGCGAAATCGAAAATATCGCGATGTTTGATCCGCTTACAGGCGAGGTTTACACCAAGCTGCCGCGTTTCACCCTGTATCCAAAATCACATTACGTCACGACGCGTCGCACAGTTCTTGATGCGATAGATACTATAAAGACGGAGATGAAAGAACGTCTGGAATATTTCTATGCCGAAAACAAATTGGTCGAAGCACAGCGACTGGCACAGCGGACGCAGTTCGATATCGAGATGATGGCGGAAGTCGGTTTTTGCAGCGGCATCGAAAACTACTCACGCCATTTGACCGGACACATGCCGGGTGAGCCGCCACCGTGTCTTTACGATTATTTGCCGCCCGATGCCTTGCTGGTGATCGATGAATCGCATGTCACGATTCCGCAATTGGGCGCCATGTACAAAGGCGACCGTTCACGCAAACAAACATTGGTGAACTTCGGTTTCCGTTTGCCATCCGCGCTGGATAATCGTCCATTGATGTTTGAAGAATGGGAGCGTCGTGCACCGCGTGCAGTGTATGTGTCAGCAACGCCGCGGGATTACGAAATTCAACACTCGGGGGAGCAGGTCATCGAGTTGGTTGTGCGACCAACGGGCTTGATTGATCCGCAGGTGGAGATTCGTCCGGTAGCAACACAAGTGGATGATTTGCTCTCTGAAATTCACAAGCGTGTTGCAATGGGCGACCGCGTGCTGGTGACGACTCTCACCAAG
>JBOHYH010000114.1:0-2690 GCA_050737775.1 Arenimonas sp. | reverse complement strand
TTATTTCCGTCTCGTTATTCGAAAAAACCCAACTAGAATGCGCCTTGCAGCACGAGGCTAACCGAGGAATTTCAGGTTCGACCGATAACCAGCTGATTTTGTTTGATTTTTAACCGGACAGTAGTGTATCGATATAATCAGCCTGAACAAAAGTGGTGTGCCTATGAACAAATCCATGCAATGCCCCAAATGTAAAAACCAGATGCATAAGCTCGATGTCGACCTGGCGACTGCCTATCGTTGCGAACATTGCATGGGCTTGTGGTTGGCAATCGGAGCGCATCAAAACCTGGAAGACGAGGCCGAGAAAATCGATATCGGCAATGCCGAGCTCGGTGAACACTTCAACCAGATCGACGACATTGATTGCCCGGTATGCGAACAGGCCATGATCAAGATGGTCGATGCACAACAGCCGCATATCTGGTTTGAAAGTTGCCAGTCTTGCTATGGCCGGTTTTATGATGCCGGTGAATACCGCGATTTGGCGGTTTACGAATTTTCCGATTTCCTCAAGCGCTTGTCAGTCGTCGCCCGCGATTGACGTAGGGGCGCCCGCTTGCTGCGCCCAAATACTCGATAAAGCAGGCGCCCCTACGATTTGGTTTTATTCAACGCGTAAGAAACAAGCCTTGCCGTCAGTTTTTCGTTCAGTGTGTTCGGAGCTTCCAAGTTCATGCGTTCCATGGCGTCCTTGTCTTGCGCCGGTGATGACAACATAGCAGCTGCAATAAGTCTGGCCTTCCCAAATGCCGATGCAGTGCCTGCTTTCAGAAAACCCAATGCTTTGATCACGCGCAACTCGACGCCGGTGAAATCACAGCCGATCGGGTAGTCCGGCAGCAGGTTTCTTTCGCGGAATGGTTTTAATGCCATGCTGATTTGTTCGGGACGATTCAGTGTCCATGATATCGGGGCCTCGAACCGGACATCCAATTTCAATTCGCGCTTTGCTTTGTCGATTAATTTTGCACTGAAGCGCGCATCGCAAATCGCGAGCATGGCCTTGATGCAATCCTCGTCGTTGGCTCCGCGTAAATCCGCAACGCCATATTCATTGACTGCAATGTCCCGCAGATGTCTTGGTATCGTGGTGTGCCCGTAATTCCACAACACATTGGAATGCGCAGTACCGGCCTGTTCGCGAATACCACGAAACAACAGGATTGAACGGCCATCACGCAAGGCATGTGCCATGGCAACGAAGTTGTATTGACCGCCAACACCCGACACCACGCGCCCATCCTCGAGTGCATCGGACACGGCAGCGCCAAGCACGGTAGTCATCATGCAGGTGTTGCAGAAACGGGCATCGCGACGTTGCAGGCGTTCGAGCGATTCATTGCCGCCGTAAAGTTCGTTGATATGCGAAATGCGCGTCATGCCGATGCCGTTTTTTTCGTCGATTGGCATATCACGCAGCCATTGATACAAATCATGCGAGCCCAGATAAAAGCCGCCGTCGAGCCAGTGTCCTTCCGCAAGCAATTTTTGCTTGTCGGCGTCGGTCAATGTGTCATCGTGTTCGCGCTGCATCACACCGATATCGTCGACGACTCGCCGTTTCAAAATACCGGCTTGATACAAATGCATGAAACCGTCATTCACCATTTCGCTGGCACCATAAAGACCGAGCGAGAAGGGTTCGGCCCCACCATGATTTTTTACCAGTTCGGAATCGAGATAGCCCGGAGCGAGTTGATTCAGGATGGTCCTGTATTCGGCATTATTCCGATGCCGCAAAATCAGCGCGTGACACAAGGCATCGGATAAAGAGCCGATACCGATTTGTAGCGTACCGCCGTCTTTTATCAAGGCGCTGGCACGCAAGCCGATGGCATATTCGGGGTCGGTAACGGCTTGTCGCGGCAGTGCAAATAATTTGGGCGCAGGTGCCGGCAGGTCCAGCACAATATCGAAATAATCTTCATCGACAGCTGCCGTGCCGCCTATCCACGGTAGTTGCGGATCCACTTCAGCTATCAGCATGGGCCTCGGTTTTCCGAGATATTTAATTTCATCCAGTAAATCGAAGGTCAGATCCGGATTGCAGCTCATGCTGAGTCGCCTGCCATTCGGTTCTCGTGCAACTTTCTGGACGAGAGCATTGATATTTTTTCCCGCCACCGCGCGCGCAACATGCGTGTAATTCAAACTGTTGTAGTTTTGTTGTGCCTGCGAGGAGTTCAGCAAACCACCCGATTGCATATAAAACTCCTGCACGGAAATATTAGCGGGCAGCGCGCTGCGACGTTGTGCCTTGGCGTAATGCAGGCTCGGGAAGTCAGCACCGAAATGGCGATCAAGAAAGGGGTTTAGAAAACGCTTTTCAAGATCACTACCGGCTGTGGGCGGTGTTAGCGACAGCGCGGTATAGATAGCAAGCGAGCTATCCTTGTTTTTTTCGACAGCTTGGTAAATCGCGTTCAATAACCGATGCGGTTTCCCCAGGCCAAGCGGAGCGGCAAGCACAATATTGCATTCCGTGCGTTCCAGCAGGTTTTTTACAACATCGTCCAGGCTTTGGCTATTGAGTGTGCGCACAAGAAATCCGGCGATGGAATACTCCCATCCTACCGTAGCCCGGGTCATGGCTCCACCTGACCCGGGAAATTCAGCATCGAATTAAATCTTACGAAAAGCATTACACGCAAATACCTGCGTGCATCCTGGTTCATGCTTTATCGCCC
>JBOHYH010000113.1:0-30346 GCA_050737775.1 Arenimonas sp. | reverse complement strand
AACCTTGACTTGATTGAAATGACGGCGAAAACTTTCGACAGAATTTCATCTGAACCACTGGATTTCCATTCCAGGCAAATGTATGGAATGGCGCTTTTGTATTTGGGCAAGTTTGAAGAAGCAAGAGTGCAGTTTCTGAAAGCCATCGAACTAAACCCGAGGGATGGTGTTTCATATAACCAGCTTTCCGTACTGAAAAATTCCGGGGAACGTGAAGCGCTCATTTTAAAAATGCACGAGGCGCTGAAAGGCGGTGGCCTGGATTCAACTAACAGCGCATATATTCATTTTTCACTATTTAATGAATACGATGCCTGCAACGATCCAGAAAATGCGTGGAAGCATTTACAGCAAGCAAACAGTATTCGTAGAAAGGCCATTCATCACGACTTTAACCATAATGTTGCGGGAGCCAGGAAAATCCTTGAAGCCTACGGCAACTTGCCGGCCAGCATTTCCGGGAATACATCAAACGACGTTACACCGATATTTATCGTCGGCTTGCCGCGTACCGGAACCACATTATTGGAGAAAATGCTGAGCTCATTTCAGGGTGTCAAGGCATGTGGTGAATTGCGTACTATTAGACGGGAGCTTGAGCTGGCCGTAAATTCGAATTTTCTCAATGCTTTTGGTTTTGGTTTTTGCGTTGACCAGGCAGATATAGATTATGGACGCATCGGGCACGAATACCTGCGCAAGAACCGCTGGAGACTGAATGGCCAGAAATTCATGATTGACAAGGAGCCCAGTAATTTCATCTATGCCGGATTTATTGCCAAAGCCATGCCGAATGCACGGATAATACATATCAAGCGCAATCCCATGGATGCTTGTTTTTCAAACTATAAGCAGTTTTTCGCGCAATCTAGTTTTACTTACAGCTATGATCTTTCCGAGCTCGCAGAGCATTACAAGCTTTATGCCGGAATAATGAAGTTCTGGCGAGAGCAGATGCCTGCCTCCTTGCTTGAAATCAGCTACGAGAGTTTAGTAAACGCCCCTGATTTTTATGCCGAAAGAATTAGAGAGTTCTGTGGATTTCGGCCCGGGGAAAACAACCGGTCTCATAATGCTGGCTACATCACTTCAACCTTGAGTGCTACGCAAGTTCGGGCCCCAATTCACAATAAAAATATAAATGCCTGGCAGCGATATGGTGTGCAGTTGGCGCCACTTCATAAAGCATTGCAAGAATATATTGCGACCTATGATCAGGAATTGGATGCAGAGCTGGCCAACATTGCTGCAAGCTGAAACCTACAAATCCACTTCGTATTTCACAAACGGAACTGCGCCGTTATCGAGCGGGTTATTGTCGTTGCCCTTGAAAGGGTTGTTACCGGAGCTATTGATATTGTCGGCACCGACCGACAATTTGCCACGCCATGGTGTTTTCCAGGTAACGCCGGCGCCAACGCTTTTGAAACTACTGGGCTGGCCGGGAATTTGAATATTGGAGCCGGTGATCTCGCCGCCAAAATTACCGCGGCCGGCACCGATAGTAACCGAACTGGTTTGCCATTCATCTGGCAAGGTGCTGCCGGTTAATTGCGAGGCCGGGATGATTCTTGCCTGTGCGAGTGTGCCGCCCAGGTTTAGCCAGGTTTTTTGGCCGATGGAAACTTCGCCGGTAAGACTGACTTCCTTTTGTTGTATTGAGGCAGTGCTGACACGGGAATTACTTGCCAAAGCCCCGGACTTGCCGGTGCCAGTGAATGCGTTGAAATTGAATTGCGACCAGTTACCGCCTGCCGACAAGAGAAAATTCTTGTAACGCAATTGAGACTGCATGATCAAATCGGGTCGTGAACTACCGAAATTACTATTGGGATTCAACAAATCACCAATTCGACAGTTCTGGGCCAGACTGCCGGGATTATTGAACAAGCCAGGCTGCCCGTTGCAAACCAGCCCCAGGCCCGGATTATTGGACAAGCTGAGTGCCGAGCTAAATTTCAATTGCGAAGTCAATGGAATATTCAAAGCAGCAAGCGAATTGGCAGGGCGAATAACCGTGCGGCTATTGCCCGAATTGATCGAATTTGAATCGACCAACAACACGCCTTCAAGTTTGTTGTTCAGCCCATTCCATATTGGAAGCATGGTTTGAGCTTGGCGGTCCACCGCAGGTGATTTAACGGAATTTTGCGCGTGCGCAGCCGTTGCCGTAGCGGCAATGATCAAGCTGGCGAGCAGACGCGTTTTCACCTTAGAACCCCTTTCATGAGTAGCTTTGGAGCACCTGAAACCTAAAAAAGTTCCAGCCCCTAACATACACCATTTTACAGGATTTTAACCATTCACTGCAGCAGGCTGGACCCGGGGGCGCTCGGGTTCGGGACGATGAACAAATCTTCTATATTTTTCCTAGTAAAAACATAGGCTTGGCCACAAAAGTCGCAATGAACGGTAGCCACTTCCTGCTCAAGCGAGGCGACCGCCTCATCGGACCCAAGGCTACGCATGACATCTTCGACCCGGGAACGCGAGCAGGAGCATCCAAATGACAGATCTTTTCGATCCAGCAGTTGTACGTCTTCTTCATGGAATAAACGCCAGAGCAAAGTCTCATGGTTGGTGTTTAAAAGCTCATCGCTACCCAGCGTCTCAAACAAGGCCGACACCCGTTGCCAGGCATCACCGTCATTTTTCAGGCTGGGAAGTTGTTGAATCAACAGGCCGGCCGTATGCGTTTCGGTGGCTGCCAACAAGATATGGGTGGGTAATTGCTCGGACTGCAGAAAATAATTTTCGAAGGCCGCAGCCAGGCTGTCGGCTTCAAGACTGACAATGCCTTGATAGCGAACGGGCTCGCGTGCACCGGGCGCCAGCGTTTCAATCGTGATGGCCAGTAAAGAACCCTCACCAAAAGAGTCCGGGGTCAGTGCGAGTGGCAAGGGCTCCTCATAACGAGCGATCCCTCGCAATGTCCCTTCGGCGGTGCATTCCGCGAATAGTGTCCGCAATGCACCGGTACTGCGTAGCTGGACACTCAAACGGCCATCTACTTTGATATGCCCGGTAAATAAGGCCGCAGCCGTGCAGGTTTCGCCCAATCTATGCAGCACACCGCTGGGATAGCTTGCGCGCGCCTGTATTGCCTGCCAAGAGTGTTCAAGTCTTACCCAAACCCCGCGCACGCCCGCACCTTGCAACATGAAGCGATGTAGTGAATCGAATACTTTATCTGTCATGGCCCCATTTTAGCGGGTTTCGCGAGTTTCCACAGACGCTTTAAGTTCTGCAAAACGGCAATCCATATTGGTGTATGGGCCGCACTGGTTTAGCATGGCACTATGACCACGCAAGCTTGCGCGACTTTGAGCCATTCTTTTCCATGACCACTGCCAAAACAAAGCCACGTCGTTCCCGTGGCCGAAAATTCCTGAGGTTTATTTTTTTGTGGTTACCCTTGTTGTTTGTTGTGATATCAATATCGCAAGTTGTGGTGATGCGCTGGGTTGATCCTTTCACTTCGAGTTTCATGATAGGTCGCCAGGTCGATGCCTGGCTTGAAAAAGATTGGGCTTTCCGGGTTTCCTTTGAATGGAAAGACGAAGATAAATTATCCAGGCATTTGCCTATTGCCTTGGTCGCAGCCGAAGATCAGAAATTTCCCGAGCATGACGGTTTCGATTTTGAAGCCATGGAAAAAGCGCTCGAACACAATAAAAAAAGTAAAAAAATAAAAGGCGGAAGCACCATCAGCCAGCAAGTCGCCAAGAATCTGTTCTGCTGGAATGGCAAAGGTTATATGCGCTATGTCCGCAAGCCATTCGAAGCCTGGTACACCATGCTGATCGAGATATTTTGGCCCAAGCACAGAATTATCGAAGTTTATGCCAATATTGCCGAATTCGGCGATGGTGTTTATGGCGCAGAATCGGCAGCAAAAAAATTCTTTGGCAAATCAGCGAAAAATTTATCAGCTAACGAAAGCGCACGTTTGGCAGCGGTGTTGCCGAATCCGAAAAAATACAGTGCAAGAAATCCCGGGCCCTATGTCAATCGTCGTGCCCGATGGATCCAGCGGCAAATGCGCCAACTGGGTGGGCCGGGCTATTTGGCGGAAGAGCCGGATGAAGAAGCAAAGCCGAAGACAAAGCGAAGGAAAAGATAGGCGAACAAATACCGGTTGGTGTCGCAATATTTGCCAACAAGGCTAATAAAACCATTACCATTCAGGCATGAAAAAGCCTCAAAAAATAACCTTGCTGGTGGCGGCTTATAACGAAGAAGCCAGCTTGCCAACCCTGCATTTGCGTCTTTTGGAGGCTTTGAAGCATTGCGATGCCGAGTTTGAAATGCTCTATGTCGATGACGGCAGTACCGACACGAGCTGGAGTCTGCTCGAAAAAATTGCCGACGCTGATTCACGTGTGGGCCTTATTCGCCTGTCACGGAATTTCGGCAAAGAAGCCGCGCTGACGGCCGGGCTGGATCATGTTGCTGCCGATAGTAGCGCCTTGATTATCCTCGATGCCGATGGCCAGGATCCGCCCGAACTCATTCCGGAATTTATTGCGAAATGGCGAGAAGGTTTTGACGTGGTATACGGCACCCGCTCCGGGCGCGCAGGTGAAAGCTGGCTTAAACGGACGACGGCTGCCGCGTTTTATCGTGTGATCAATTCCTTGTCGAATATCCGAATTCCGGCCGACACCGGTGATTTTCGACTGATTTCACGCAATGTGCTCGATGCCTTGTCACAAATGGGTGAGCGTCAGCGTTTCATGAAAGGCTTGTTTGCCTGGGTCGGCTATCAACAGACGGCTTTGCATTACACGCGACAGAGTCGGATTGCCGGCACCACAAAATTTAACTACTGGCGCTTGTGGAATCTGGCGCTGGAGGGCATAACCAGTTTCTCGACTGCGCCCTTGCGCCTGGCTACCTATATTGGCCTGCTCACGGCCTTGTGTGCCTTTGCTTACGGAGTGTGGATTGTAGCGAAAACCATGCTGTGGGGCGATGTGGTACAAGGCTGGCCCAGCATGATGACAGTGATTTTATTACTGGGCGGCATGCAGTTGATGGCACTCGGCATGGTGGGCGAGTATCTCGGGCGCCTTTACATGGAAACCAAGCAGCGGCCGCTATATTTGATTGCCAAACAATATCCAGCATCACGTAACAGGAATATGATAGACAACAGGTATGGCGACTAACGGAGGCTAATATGCGTAACGTCCAGCAAATTTTGGAACAAAAAGGCCATCGTATTGTGAGTGCTGCGCCGACCGCCACTGTTCGCGATGTCATTGGCTTGATGTCCGAACACAATATAGCGGCAATATTAATCATGAAGGGCAATGAGCTTGTCGGTATTACGACCGAACGCGATTACGCCAGAAAAGTTATCCTGCTGGGAAGAAATTCCGCCGATACTGCGGTCAGTGAAATCATGACCAGCCCGGTACTCTGCGTTTCACCCGGTGATACGGCACAAAGATGCATGAGTCTGATGACCGAAAAAAAATGTCGACACTTGCCTGTTCGTGATAACGGTGAAATTGTCGGTATGGTGTCGATTGGCGATCTGGTCAAAGCCGTGATTGAAGATCAACAGCAGGAAATACAGCAGTTGCAGCAGTATATTAGTAGCTAGCACTCGATAGAGACGATACATGATACGTCTACAGCTACTGCTCGCAGTCTTTGTTCTCTGTAACATTGCTGGTGCCAACGAAAGTCGCGTGCGAAAGTCAGAGACCTCGGTCTTGCTGACACGGCTGATTGAAGCGCCCGATGCTTATGATGGGAAAGTGGTGTTGGTATCAGGCTTTGCGTTTATCGAGTTTGAGAACAACAATCTTTGCCTGCTGGAGAAGCAAGGTATCCCGCGGAACTGTATCTGGATCAATTATTTTGATGGTGTGACAGAAAGTGATGCTGATTTTGCCCGTTACCAGAAAGCGAAAAAGAAATGGTCCAGGTTCAATCGAAGACATATTTCATTGCGGGGCACGTTCGATGCGTCTGATACGGGTCATCTAGGGGGCTCGTCTGGCGGAATTGGTCATATCACTGAAGTATCGATATCGAAAAACCATCGCAAATAGCAGATAGTTGAATTTCCGGGTGCAGGTCAATCATCTAGCCGAGTTGGGGCTATAAAAGTACTTGCCTGCTAATCGCCACAAAATGACTGGCGCTACCGAGCATCACGAATACATGCCAGATGGCATGCGTGTAGCGGATTTTTTTACTCATGTAGAAAATGGTACCGAGCGTATAAAAAATGCCGCCGGTAAATAGCCAGATCAATGTCGTTTTATCGATATTCTGTAGCATTGGCTTGATCGCAAAAACAACCATCCAGCCCATGCCGATGTAGATTAATGTGGATACTAGCTTGAAGCGGCCCGTGTAATACAACTTGAAGATCACACCTGCTACTGCCAATGTCCAGACAATGCCGAACAGCCACCATCCACCATGTCCGCGCAAACCGATGAGGGTAAATGGCGTATAGCTACCTGCAATCAAAATATAAATCGCACAATGATCAAATACCTTCAGTTGCTGCTTGGCATTGAGGTGTGGAATGGCGTGGTACAAAGTCGAAGCCGTGTAAAGCAGCAACAAGGCCATCGTAAAAACGATGGCACTAATCAGTTGCCAGGGATTCCCCTTGAGCGCTGCCAGCGTAATCAGCACGGCACCGCCGGCGACGCTGAGGATGGCGCCGAGTCCATGAGTAATAGCATTCCAGAGTTCTTCGCGAATATCATGCATATCTGTCATACATTACTCTTTGGGTTACAAGCGGCTTGAATATCCAAGTTGCCTGATTTTTTTTAAAGTGTCCACCTAAACCCGGACATTTATTGTACTTAACACTCAAGCATCCTCATCCATATGCAGATGATGCAGAAGTCGATGTGCGAATGGCGCTACCAGCAATGCTGCAATGCCGATAAAAAACAAGCCTGAAAACAGTGCGTACGCTGCGGAAAAAAGTTTTGCAAAATCACCGTCCAGCACATTGACCGGCCCCATGCCGCCGAGAATCATGGCGGCATTCAATACGGAATCGACCCAGCCCAAATCGCCGAGATAATGGTAGCCAAGCACGCCAATACCCAGCGCGATGATAATCGCGAAAAACGAATAGGAGGCATGTAAAAAAACGCGACGATAAAAAAGTCGTCGACTCAGCAATGGCTTTTCCCTGTGCTCGAACATGCGACCTTCCTTGTGAAGGGAGACTTGCCTGGAAAAGCATAGTTCCCGTTCGTGCCGCATTCAATGCGGCATGTGGATTAATCCATGCTGACAGCGTATGCGTGTTCCCGTGTTGCAGCAAACGTGAAGTCAGGCCAACGCTCCTGCGTCAACTGCAGGTTGACCCGGGAGGGCGCCAGATACACCAGTTGCCCGGCAGCATCAATGCCCAGATTCATGGCGTTTTTGTCGCGAAACTCTTCCATTTTCTTTGCAGTACCGCCACGCACCCAGCGCGCGGTTGCCACGCTGATGGGCTCGAAGATGGCGTCGACACTGTATTCGTCTTTCAGGCGATAGGCGACGACATCGAATTGCAACACACCGACGGCGCCCAGAATCAAATCATTGCTCATCAATGGGCGGAAAAATTGCGTTGCGCCTTCTTCTGATAATTGCGCCAAACCTTTCTGCAATTGCTTCAACTTCAATGGATCGCGTAAACGTGCACGACGGAATAATTCCGGTGCAAAATTAGGGATGCCAGTAAAGCTGAGTGACTCGCCCGCAGTAAAGGTATCGCCAATAGAAATGGTGCCGTGATTGTGCAAGCCGATGACGTCACCGGGATAGGCGGTCTCGACAATCTCGCGATCGCTCGCCATGAAAGTGAGTGCATTCGCTAATTTCTGTTCCTTGCCGCTGCGCACATGGAAAGATTTCATACCGGCATCAAAGCGGCCAGAGCAAACGCGTAAAAAGGCAACGCGGTCACGATGTTGCGGATCCATATTGGCCTGGATCTTGAACACAAAGCCGGAGAACGTTTCTTCTTCAGGTTCGATATCACGCCCAGTCGTACTGCGGGATTTTGGCGAAGGGGCATGCTCGACAAAAAAATCCAGTAATAACTGCACGCCGAAATTGTTTACCGCAGAGCCGAAGAACACCGGCGTTTGCTGGCCGGATAGATATTTCTCCTTGTCGAACGGATGCGATGCCCCTTCAACCAGTTCAAGTTCGCCACGAACTTCCTGCAACATGTCGGCGCCGATGCGTGCGGCGAGCTGTGGATCATCCAGTGACGAGAAAATGGTGGAGTCCTGACGTGTGAAGTTACGACCTTGCTCGTAGATATGGACTTCGCCACTGATCAAATGCACCACGCCTTTCAAACGCGAACCCATGCCGATCGGCCAGGTAATAGGTGCGCATTGGATGCCGAGCACCGATTCCACTTCGTCCAATAAATCTATCGGCGATTTACCTTCACGATCGAGTTTATTGATGAAGCTCATGATTGGGGTGTCGCGCAGTCGGCAAACTTCCATCAATTTGATCGTGCGTTCTTCAACACCCTTGGCACAGTCGATTACCATCAAGGCCGAATCGACGGCGGTAAGTACGCGATAAGTGTCTTCCGAAAAGTCGGCATGGCCTGGCGTGTCGAGCAAGTTGACGATACGGCCTTCATACGGGAATTGCATGACCGAAGAAGTAACGGAAATACCACGTTCTTTTTCCAATGCCATCCAGTCCGAAGTCGCATGGCGTGCCGCCTTGCGCGACTTCACGCTACCCGCCATCTGGATGGCACCTCCGAACAGCAACAATTTTTCGGTCAGCGTGGTTTTGCCGGCATCGGGATGCGAGACGATCGCAAACGTGCGGCGTCGATGGGTTTCGTTAAGATGTTCAGACATGGGGCAGGGGCCGCAAAGGGCTTGAAGACAAGGGCGGCATTATAGCCCAAGCTTTGGGGGCCAGTGCTTCTAAAAGCGTGCGTAGGGGCGCTGCTTGCTGCGCCCTTGGGATTTCCGAATAGCATTGGGCGCAGCGAGAAAGCGCCTTTGGAATTTCCGAACAGTCAGGGCGCAGCAAGCAGCGCCCCTACGGGGAGAGCGGCAGAAAACCCTGCGGTCCGACCATTTGAAAAGGTATTGAAACCAGTCTTAACCCGGTATTGATTTGCAGGGCGAAGTGCAGATGCGGCCCGCTGGAGAAGCCGGTATTCCCCGAATAGCCGATGGGCTCACCGAGTCCGACCCGTTGACCGGTGTTTACTAAAATCCCATTTTCTTTCAGATGCGCATAAAGCGCCATGCTGCCATCGTCATGCAGAATGCGAATAAAGTTTGCCCGGGCCGCATAGCGCTTTGCGTTTTGCCCGCCGCCTTCGTAATTTGCAATCGTTTCCATGACGACCCCCGGTCGCGCCGCCAGCACCGGCGTGCCAATCGGAACAATAAAATCAACGGCATATCGATTTTGTTCGTCATGATGCGAATACTCGCCATTGAATTCCTGACCCAGCTCCCAGCGACTGTTTTCATCAATGGGCAATGAATAGGTCACTTCATCGGGAATAGCGTGTGGATCACCAGGGATCCGCAGGCTGCGTAAATCACGAATCATCGGCGCATTGTTATCAATGGCCTGAAGCTGGGTGAGCAAAATACGTTTTTTTGGTTCGAGTACGTATGTAACGGGCAAAGAAGGCCAGGCATCCATATTTCGAGTAGAACTTCCGGCACTTATCTGGACTTGCAAAGGTCCTGCCAGGCGGTTATTCACATAAACGTATACGACACCATTATTTGTTTCGAATTCGATTTCGTCATTTGACGAGGGAGATGACTGCCCGGCCGCCATGTTTTTGGCAGCAGTGGCCTTCGCAGTATTCGTTTTCTGAGGTACGGGCTTATTGCTTCCGACAAAAGGCATTGCCTGACAATACAAGCAAATAATGAGGAAGCTGCAGAGCCCGGCAGCGCAGGCAAGTCTAAAACGTTTATTCATTGAGCAATTTTAGTGGTTATTTCGGAAAAATACTCGTCAATTGGTTCGGGTTTGTGAATGCCGAAGCCCTGGGCATAGTCTACGTTCAGGCTCAATAAAATCTCGGCAAGTGCTTCACTCTCGCAGTGTTCGGCCGTTGTCTTTTTATTCAAGACATGCGCTATATCGGTAATGGACTTGATGACGGCAGTTGAAAGCGAAGAGCTCTGCAGGTCGCGAACGAAGCTGCCATCGATCTTGAAGTAGTCAACATCCAGGTTTCGCAGATAATTGAATGAACAAAAGCCAGTGCCGAAGTCATCGAGAGCAAAGCGACAGCCAAGCGCACGCATGTCATTGATCAGGTTTTGTGCGCGCGACAGGTCTCGTACTGCGCTGGTTTCGGTAATTTCAAAGATAATTTTTCGGGCCGAAAAACTTGAAGTCAAGATACGGGTTTTCAGAAATTGCGAAAAGCTTTCATCTACCATCGAGGCTGCAGTGAGGTTGATTGAACAGCCCTTCACTGTTTCTGCCGCTTCCGGATGTTTTTCCATCCAGTTAAGTACGAGCTCGACCACATGTCGATCAATTTGTGTGCCGAGATGAAAACGCTCGGCTGCGGGAATGAAGTAACCCGGCAATAGACGTTGTTGTGTCTTTGGATCACGCATGCGAACCAGCACTTCAAAATAACGGCCGCTATCAGTCGGATTTTTCAGAGAGGTAATGGTCTGGCAATCTATTTCAAACAGATTCTGATTTAAGGCCTCACGAATACGCACGGCCCATCGCATGGCTTCTGTGCGGTCCTGGGACTGGGTTTCAGTTTGGCTGGAAATAAACACGCGATTACCACCCAGCTCTTTGGCGGTGAAACAGGCGGCATCTGCTTGCGAAAGCAGCGCGGCAAACTCGCTTTGTCCGGGGCGCAAAGTCACCATGCCGATACTTGCCGTCGTGGAAATCATGTTGGATGCCCAGCCAATCCTGAAAGCTTCAATGTCATGCAAAATTCGTTGGCAACGAAGTTCGGCTTCCTTTCCTTCGCAAAGCAGCAGCAGTGCAAATTCGTCGCCGCCAATACGGAACAGGCGATCACCCGCATGCAGTTTTGTCACCAGTAAAGAAGAAATGCCTTGCAATAATTCATCGCCAGCGGCATGGCTGGCGGTATCGTTCACGAGCGTGAAATGGTCCAGATCGAGATAGGCCAGGGTCTGTGGCAGGCCGCTGCGGCCAAGCGCATCGCGTGTCGCTTCTTCGAATGCGGTCCGGTTCGCAAGGCCCGTGGCACTGTCGGTAGTTGCGCGGCGGATCATTTTACGTGTAGCTATGCGATTCTCGTGATGGGCGGCCACAAGAACGAGAGGGATGATCGAGATCAGGCACAGAAAAATTAGTAGCAGCGCGGCGTCAAGCAATTCATCAGGGGGCTTGAAGCCGGCCATACCAAAGCCAGTCATCGAGGTCAGGATTAAAATGGTTAGCGTTATGCCAGCGGTAGTCCAGACTGGTTGGAAACGAATGGCGCTCCATATGATCAGGGCAATCGGCAGTGAGGATAATCCGAGTGCATAATCGCTTCCGCTGCTGCCGCCTATAAAAACCAATGCATAAGTGGAAAATAATAAAATCGACCAGATTATTTTTTCACGCAATTTTGCATATTCGCCATTCAAGGGCTGGTCGGGATTGGTCGATGGTTGCGTGGTCAGCAAAAAAACCGTTGGTGCAACACTGATAATGCCGAGCAGATCGCCCATGCCCCATTTCGCGAATGCAGGCCAAAGCATGTCGGAGGCCACCATGTCGGCGACATAAAGACCGGTCGTGCCGATCATGGCGCTTACGCCGGCCATGATCATGCCGCCGCGCAACAATACAAAGCCGCTACGAACCGAAATAAAAGTGGAAAGATTTTTTCGTCGAACATAAATGGCAGCGAGCGCGCCACCGATTGCGTTGCTGGCAACCGAAAAAAACAGAAAAACGGTGGGTACCGGGCTGATTAGAAGATGCATCAGAATAATTGCGGCGACCAGGGCGGCAATCCAGCGCAAACCGAAACGAATCAGGAAACCAATGGCCAAGCCGGAAGATGGCCAGAACAAGGCAACCTGTCCGGGTGCATGAATAAATTGGTCGGCGAGATAGGCGCCAAGCAGATACAGAACAATAAAAAGTATTACACGCGTCATGCGTCATCCCGTGACAGCCATGCTTGTTTTATGCGCCGATGTAGGGCCGAAATCAAGTCATTCAGGTCATCTTACATCAGCATTCAATGACATTGACTGCAAGGCCGCCACGCGAGGTCTCTTTATATTTTTCGGCCATGTCACGACCTGTGTCGCGCATCGTTTTAATGACCTTGTCCAGTGAAACCCGATGCTTGCCGTCACCCCGCAGTGCCATGCGGCTTGCATTGATCGCCTTCACGGCACCCATCGCATTACGTTCGATGCAGGGGATCTGGACCAGGCCGCCGATAGGATCGCAGGTAAGTCCAAGATTATGTTCCATGCCAATTTCAGCTGCGTTCTCTACCTGCCCAAGGCTGCCACCGAGAGAGGCCGTCAAACCGCCGGCTGCCATCGAGCAGGCAACCCCCACTTCACCTTGGCAACCTACTTCGGCACCCGAGATAGAGGCGTTTTCTTTATACAAGATGCCAATTGCAGAGGCGGTGAGCAGAAAGTCAAACACCCCCTGCTCACTGGCATTGGCACAAAAGCGATCAAAATAATGCAGTACCGAAGGTATGATACCGGCTGCACCATTGGTCGGAGCGGTCACAACACGGCCACCGGCAGCATTTTCTTCATTGACTGCCAAGGCATATAAATTCACCCAGTCCAGTACGGTGAGCGGGTCCTTCATTGCTGCTTCGGGGCGCATAAGAAGGTCATGGTGCATGGCCGGTGCGCGACGCACCACTTTTAGACCGCCGGGTAAAATGCCTTCTTCGCGCATGCCACGGTTGACGCAATCCTGCATGGCGCGCCAGATTTCTCTCAAGCCTTCAGCAATCTCTGCTTCGCTACGCCAGGCTTTTTCATTTTCAAACATCAATTGTGCAATGGTGAGATTATTTTTTTCGCACTGGGCAAGAAGCTCGTCACCGCTGTGAAAAGGATATTTCAGTTCGGTAGTATCGGCGACGATGCGATTTTCGGCCGCGTCATCCTGGTTGACCACAAAGCCGCCACCCACTGAATAGTAATCGCGGGTTGCCAGTTCATTGGCATCTGAATCGTATGCAGTAAATCGCATGCCATTGGAATGGAATGGCAGCTTTTGACGCTTGTTGAATACAAGATCGGTTTTCTCGTCGAAAACAATTTCGTGCGAATCCAGTACGCGCAACTTTTTTTCCTGCCGAATACGAGCGAGAGTTTCAGGAATGGCATCTGGATTGATTTCATTTGGCCAATGACCTTCCAGTCCCATCAATACTGCTTTATCGGTTCCGTGACCGCGGCCGGTAAGCGCCAGCGAGCCGAATAATTCAATGCGTATACGAGCTGTATTTTTCATCTGGTCGGTGTCACGCAACCAGCGCTGTGCAAAACGGACAGCAGCTCGCATCGGGCCAACGGTATGCGAAGAAGAGGGGCCGATGCCGATCTTGAATAAGTCAAACGTACTAACCGCCATGATGAGCTTCCTTTTACGATGGCGTATTGTATGCTCTTCGGCCTGAAACACTACAATGTGAGTTATGGCAGATTTAATTCTCTTTCAGCGTGATCATTGCCATCTATGCGAATTGGCCTGGGAAGTCCTAGCGCAGGCACGGGTAGCGGATTTTGAATCGGTCTGGATTGAAGGTGATGCCGGATTGGAGAATCTTTATGGATTGCGTGTGCCGGTACTCCAGTGCACACGCAACGGTATGGAACTGGATTGGCCCTTCACTTCCGAGCAAGTACAAGAGCTTATCGTTTCAGTGCGGCAGTCTTGATTGCATTGGCAGGTAGCTTGGTAGTGGGCGACAATATCAAGCGTGTGTTGATAGTGACTGCGTCGGGAATCAATTCCACATCATCCCAGTCGCCAATACCCACCTTGTAATCCAGTCGCTGAACTTTTGCAGTACCCACTAATTGCGGTTTCGTTCCGGCTGTCCAGGTAAACGTCAAAGGTGCTGATTTGGAAATGCCGCGCAGGGTCAGAACGCCTTCGGCAACAAAGCGGTTGCCGCCGAGTGCACGAAATTTCGTGGCTAGGTAGCGTGCTTCCGGTTGTGCTTTTATATTGAAGAAGTCGGAGCCGAACAGCATTTCATCGCGCTCGGCATTTTTTGTGTTCGCGCTACCTAGCGTTATACGAACATCAAAACGGCTCTGCGCTAGTTTGGCGGGGTCAAAGCTGATCACCGAATTGAATTTTTTAAAGTTCCCGGTAAAAACTTCACCTTGATAACTTGCCGTAAAGCCGAGGCTTGAGCCCGGTTGCTGAACATAGTCGGCTGCGAAAGCGTTGCCGCCCAGGAACGCCAGAAGAAGCAATAAAATACGCATCGTGAACCTCATGGTTTTTTCGCAAGCCAGGGCAGCATGCGTGTCAGTGTATTGTCTTTATCAAGATAATGGTGCTTGAGTGCGGCGCCGGCATGCATCAGCATCAATAGAGCCAGAATGTAGAAGAAAGTTTCATGGGCATCGCCGGCCATTTCTTTCAATTGTGGGTCATAGCCACTTAGTTTCGGCAGTTTGAACAGGCCGAAATATTTCAAAGGAAAACCTGCGGCCGAATTGTAAAGCCAGCCACTGATTGGCATTGCGAATAACAGAATGTAAAGAACACCATGAGTAAACTTGGCTGCCCACGATTGCCATTTCGGTGTATCGGGTACTTCTTCGGGAGTGATCGAAAACAATCGCCAAAGCAAACGAATGACCGTCAATGCTAGAACCGTCAGGCCGAAACTTTTATGCATAGCGTAAATCTGAATTTTTTGCGGGCCGTTAGGCAGCTCAGTCATGATCAGGCCGACGACCATCAGGCTCAGAATTAGAATCACCGTCAGCCAATGCAAGCCTATGTTCAGGCTGCCCCAGGTCTGCGAACTATTTTTTATCGCCATCTTCACGCTCCATTGTTTGTTGGCCTTGATTGCGCGTGGCTTCCAGTTCAATGATGATTTTTACATCGTCACCGATTACATTGCCCCAAGCCCCCATGCCGAATGCTTTCCGGCTGATCGTGGCAGTTGCCGAAAAGCCAATCGTTTTTTTTAAGCTCAGCGGATGCCTTTTCAGGGCATTCAAAGTGAAGTTAAGTTCAACCGGTTGCTCGACTCCATGGATATTTAATAATCCATGTGCAGTGCCGGTATTGTCGGAAAGCTTTTCTATTCTCCAGGAAACAAAGGTCGCAGCTGGAAACTTCAACACGTCAAAATAGGTTCTGCTGAGAATTTTTTCCTGCCATTTGGCATCGCCAAAATTCAGGGTGGCGACTGGAATCGTTACCGAGACTGAAGACTGACTCCAGTCTTTCGCGTCAAATTGTAGTTGCCCGCTACTGCCCGAAAAAGTGCCGATCGGATTCGAGAAGCCGGCATGTGAAACCATGAAAGCAACCCGCGTATGCACCGGGTCGATATCGAATGATTCAGCATCGGCCTGTGCATTGCCGGTCAATAATAAAAAAGCATACGTAAACAACTTTGATTTCATATCGCACTCCGATCTGCATTCTAGCCTTATGGTGATCTTAAAGTAGTAAGTATTGTGAAACGAATTGTTGCAATGTCGGGGCTATTGCCCAATTGGCCAATGTTTGAAAGGATTGGGTAGGGGACTTCTGGGAAAGCCAATGCGTTTATGTCTATTGCTGGTGCTCATGCTGTGCTGTTCGTCAATTTGCGCAAGCTTGCCGGAAACGCCGCAATTCCGTCTGGTAACCGTTGCCGATGGGCTGCCGTCCAGCACTTTATATGCAATTACTCAGGATAAGAAAGGCTATCTATGGATAGCCAGTAAGGACGGTTTGGCGCGTTATGACGGCGTGGGATATAAAACATATCGTCACGCGCCAGGTGACGAGAATAGTTTGCCTGGGAATGTGGTCCAGGCACTGCATGTTGATAGCCGTGACCAGCTCTGGATTGCCGTCGAAGGGCAGGGAGTGAGTCGATTGAATGCCGAACGCACGGAATTGACGCATTATCGTAAAAGCACACATCCCCAAATGGGTAGCGACGATATTTGGGCAATGACCTCGACATCCGACGGGAGCTTATGGCTGGGTACATACGGCGGGGGGCTGCACAGGATGGATGCCAGTGGAACAATCAAGCGCTTCATGCCGAACAAGAATGATGTTAATTCCTTACCAAGCGACACAATAGTCTCGCTGGCAGTAGACACTCAAGATCGTCTCTGGATTGGCACCACCAAAGGCCTGTGTGTTTGGAATGGCAAGTCTTTTTCAAGGATTAAAACCGTTGATCCTGTAAGCAATTTTATAATGCAGCTGATCAGTGACAAGGATGGAAGTGTTTGGGTTGGTACGAGGAATGGATTGCTGCACTTGTCAGCGGATGGATATCAGGTTGGTAATACTTTGTTGTCTGGAAACATTATTTCTGGACTTTGGCAAGATAAACATGGAGCTATATGGTTTAGCAATCGTACTTTGGTTTTTCAATGGCAAAATAGACAGCTGCTAAGCTACGTTCCAGACACTCAAATACCAGCAAGAATTTATGGTGTATTTGAAGACCATGAGGGCGGTTTTTGGTTCCCGACTGAAGATCGCGGTTTATTAAGACTTCCGGCGGGCTGGCGTAATTTTTCTGTTTTTAAGCATGATAATGAGAACATAAGATCTTTATCTAACGCTATTGTCTTTTCTGCATCTGAGGCAGGAACGGACCATGCTTGGCTGGTGACTAAAACTGGCCTCGATAAAATCAATCTGAGTAGCGGTGATATTGAGCGTGTGCTTACCGACACACAAAATTGGACTACGCAGCTATGGTCAACTCTGCAGGCTCATGACGGTTCTATTTGGCTAGGTCATAGTAAGGGGGTGGTTCGTATAAATACAAATGCGAAGGCAGCAAGTCATCTTATCAGTGACGGTAATGCTGCGAAGACATTGCCTGGAGGGGTCAGACTGCTGATACAAACAAAAGATAGGCTTTTGTGGTCTGCTTCTTACGGAGGTGGTATTCAAGCTCACGATGAAGCGGGTCATCTGGTACATAAAATTGCAGCCGGCGATGGTAAAGGCTTGCTGTCGGCGGATCCTGATCAATTTGCAATTCATCCAAACGGTGAGCTATGGGTTGCGACTGCAGAAGGTCTTTTGCGTTGGAATGGCAATACTGAAAAATTTATAGCGATTGAAGGTAGTCCGACGGAGCGTGTAGACGCTTTCAGTTTTCTCGCTCGCGACATAGTTTGGGTTCACCGCATTGGCGTTCTGGAAGCTTTCAAATGGGATGGAAAAAAGCTGAATAGCATTCGTCGCGTCACCGGAGATGATGGCTTGCCGCCGGTGGAAGTTGGCTCGATGTTGCCAGATAGAAGTGACAATTTGTGGTTGACAACAACCCGCGGCCTGCTGCGATATAACACTGCGACCAATGAGTTAAGAATGTTTGGCGAACGTGATGGCTTGCCGAGCCAGGAATTCGATATGCAGCCCGGACTGCTGACCTCAAGTGGCCTCATGCTTGTTGGTACTACCAAAGGCTTGGTGATATTTGATCCAGAAAAAATAAAAGATCAGTCTGCCTTGTCACAATTGGTTGTTGAGGGTATATCAGTCAGGCGAGGTGATGACAGGATAGATTTCCCTTCATCAAATGATGTAGTTAATCTGAAAGCTGACGATCGCGATTTGACCGTGAGTCTACGTCTGTTGTCCTATGCCGATGCACAGGCACATCGCTATCGTTTTCTGATGAAGTCCTACGACAATGACTGGGTCGATGTAGGTGCCCAGGGGGAACGCGTTTTTTCAAGTTTGCCGCCCGGTCATTACGAGCTGCAAGCGAAGGCGGCAGATGCTGGGGGGCGCTGGTCTGTGCCATTGAAGCTCAGGTTGTTCGTACAACCACCGTGGTGGAAAACAGGCTGGGCAACCGGGCTGTGGTTGCTGATACTTTCGTTTTTGGTGCTCGCATCGGCTCATATTTATCGTGCTCGACTGAAATCACGCCATGAACAGCGATTGCGTGATCAAGAGCGTGAAATTGCGCAGCAGAACTCTTCAGCAAAATCCCGTTTTCTGGCCACACTGGGGCACGAAATTCGTACTCCGATGACTGGTGTGCTTGGGATGGCGGAACTTTTGCAGACTAGCGAACTTGATTTGCAGCAACGACACAGGGTAGATGCCATTCAAATCGCAGGTCGTCATCTGCTGAGATTGGTGAATGATGTCCTGGACTTGGCACAAATTGAAGCAGGAAAACTGCGACTGAATGATGAGGTTTTCGACGTCGCAAGACTGGTTTTTGAGGTTTCCGAATTGCTCAAGCCGCTGGCAGAATTCAAGGGCTTAAGCTTTAGCTGCATTATCGATGAAAATGTGCCCGATTTTTGTGCGGGTGATGAAGGACGTGTAAGACAAATATTACTTAATCTCGGTAACAATGCGATTAAATTTACTGAACAAGGGCGAGTCATTATTCATTGTGCCGTCTTCTTGCCAGAAGGCTTGTTGTTGCAAGTATCCGATACCGGCCCTGGCATGAGCGCAGAGCAACAAGCTCGTTTGTTCCAGAGATTCGAGCAGGCTGAAGGAAATCGTACTAATAGACGCTATGGTGGCAGTGGGCTGGGACTGGCTATTTGTCAGGAACTAGCGGATGCAATGAATGGAAAAATATTAGTTAATAGCGAACTTGGACAGGGCGCCACGTTTACCGCAGAACTTCCATTGAAAACCGCTCAAGCGCCAGTGGAAATAGATGTCCGGCCATCAGAAGTCATTATTGCGGATTCGCCTTTGAATATATTGCTGGTTGAAGATGAGCCCTTGGTAGCCGAAGTGATCAGCGAACTGCTAAAGGTGCTTGGGCACACCATCGTAAGTGCACCGCAAGGCTTGCAGGCCTTGTCATTACTTTCCGTACAAACTTTCGATGTTGCGTTAATCGATCTTGACCTGCCAGGCATTGATGGTCTGGAGCTTTCCCGTCTGATTCTTACGCAAGGCTATTCAATGCCATTGGTTGCGATAACTGCACGCGCAGATACGCAGGCTGAGATTGATGCAATCTCAGCAGGAATGAAAGGATTTATTCGAAAGCCTGTCGATGCAGCAAGCTTAAGCGAACTATTGAAAAGCCTCGTCATTACTGATCATTCGGAATGACAAGCCATAGCACGAAGTAGACTAAAATACCGGAAAAAGCTGCCGACAAAATCGAGCCAACAACGTATACGACGCGTAGTAGTCTGGCGTCCAGACCAAAATATTGCGCCGCGCCCCCCATCACTCCAGCTATCATGCGGTCACTGCTGGTTCTACGTAGTAAGCGAGTAGTGTCCACGACTATTCTCCTGTTGTATGCAGCCAAGTTAGCAAGGCGGGTTATGTAAAACATGTGCAGGAAGTGAGGGTGACCAACGATGGAAGAACAAGTAGTCAGAGCAGCCGAGCCCAATTCCGTAAACCAGTGGTTTGGTGATGCTTTTTTTGATTTGCACCCGCGTTTGCAACAATTGCACCGTCAGGGCGGCCTATTGAAAGGAAGGGTCGTATTGCATTTCGGCGATGGATTGGCTGGTTTTATAGGCAAGCGAATCGCGGCAAAACTTGGCGTTCCATTGCAGGCTGGCGAGCACGAATTACAAGTTGCAGTTCATCACGAAAACGGAATGTTGTATTGGAGTCGTTGCTTTGACGAGCAACATATTATGCAATCAATTTTTATTCCGTTCGGCAACTACTTGGACGGATATTGGCTGGAAAAAACCGGCCCCATTAGCGTAAAGCTGACTGTCGATATCATCGAGGGCGCCTGGTGTTGGCGAGTAATGGCAATCCGGCTTTTTGGCCTGCCGCTACCAATGTTTTTGTTTCCTGGTTCAACTGCGTATAAAAAAGTAATCGGTGATTGCTATCAATTCCATGTTGGTTTTTCTCTGTCATGGATAGGCCGATTGTTTTGTTATGAAGGTAATCTCGCTTTCCAAACACCCCAAAATCATGGACGACGTATTGAAACGGCGTCCATGATTAATCCTTAAAAAATATCTTCAAAATCAGTCTTCTCACCACCTGGTACTTCCCAGTTGTAGCCGCTGGAAATCAGACGATCATAGTCTTCCTGCTTGAAATACTCTGTCAATGCGCCGGGCGTACCTTCTGGCAGCAAGTTGCCACTGGCGCTTATTTTCGCGGTCACAACACCATTCGGTGGCGTGAGGTCGTTCTCCGGAATGTCTTTCAGCGTCGAGCCCATGAAGCTGATCCAGATCGGCAGTGCTGCACGACCACCATATTCTCCGTAACCGAGTGGCTTGAAGTTATCCTTTCCGACCCAGACTGTAGTTACAAGATTGCCGCCAAAGCCGCTAAACCAGGCGTCGCGATGGTCGTTGGTTGAGCCGGTCTTGCCGCCAATATCCTCGCGCTTCAATACTTTGGCCGCAGTTGCGGTGCCACGCTTGACCACATCGCGCATCATTGAACTCACTAAATACGCCGTACGCTCATCAATGGCTCGCGGTGCAAGCGATATTTCCTGAGGGCCGACAAAATTCGAGTCTTCAGGTTTCGATTGTGTGGCAGTACTCTCTTTTTTAGGGCCGCCGGCACTGAAGTCAAAACCGTCTACAACGGTGGCAGTACGATGGTCCATAGAGGTGCGCTGTGAGCACGCTCGGCATGCGCTAAGTGGGCGCGTCAATGCAATCGCATTGCCATCACGATCAATAATTTTTTCGATGAAATACGGGGTAATCAAAAAGCCGCCATTGGCAAACACGGTATAACCACGTGCAATCGACATGGGTGTCAGCGACGCCGTTCCCAAAGACATTGATAGATTCGGCGGCAACTGATCTTTGTTGAAACCAAACTGCGTGATGTACGTGCGAGCAAAATCGGTGCCGATGGCAGACAACAAACGAACCGAGACCAGATTGCGTGATTGGACTAGCGCTTCGCGCACACGAATCGGCCCGGCAAAACGACCTCCATCGTTCTGGGGGCGCCAAACTTTGCCATTGCCGTATTTGAACTCGACTGGTGCATCATTCACGATACTGGCTGGCGTGTAGCCGCGTTCAAATGCCGCAGCGTACACGAAGGGTTTGAAGCTCGATCCCGGTTGTCGAGTGGCCTGAATGGCGCGATTAAAGCTGTTTTGGTTGAAGCTGAAGCCGCCGACAATGGCGCGCAGCGCACCATCTTCCGGTTGCAGCGAGACCAGTGCTGCTTGTGCAGACGGCAGCTGCGACAGGACATAGCCTTTAGTTTTTTCATCCAGCATCAAGCGGACAATATCGCCTCGTTTAAGTAATGTCGCAGGTGTCCGTCCGGTCCATTTGCTTGATGCCGCCGTTAATTGATATTCGGTGCCATTGAAAAGCACCAGTTTGGCGTCGTTGCCGATAAAGGCAGTCACAATCGCCGCTGGAAAGTCGGAAATGATTGGAACGCCACGTGCTTTTTCAATATAGAGCGCGGTAGTTGCGTCTGCAGGCAAATCAATATGGCTTTCAGCACCACGCCACCCATGACGATGGTCATATTCTATAAGACCATCACGAACCGCTTTTTCGGCGTTGATCTGGTCAATACTTGTAACCGTGGTGTAAACCCTGAAGCCGCTGACTAGTGCCTCCTCGCCGTAGCGATCAAGCATTTCACGTCGTACCATCTCGGCTAGATACGGCGCATTCATTTCTACTTTTGGTTCATGTCGCTTAGCAGTATTAGGCTCGGCATTGGCGGCATCAAGCTGAGCTTGAGTGATATAGCCCTCTTCTAGCATTTGTCTTAATACATAAGCACGGCGCTCCATTGCTCGCTTGGGGTTAACGATTGGGTTGCCAGAAGATGGAAATTTCGGAAGCGATGCCAGCGTTGCGGTTTCCGCCAGGCTAAGTTCGTTGAGTTTCTTGCCATAGTAAAATTCTGCGGCCGCAGCAATGCCATAAGCGCGATGGCCAAAGAAAATCTTGTTTAAATACAGACCCAGAATTTCATCTTTGCCTAATTCACGCTCCATTTTGAGCGCCAGCAGCATTTCCTTTAGCTTGCGGCTGTAGTCCACCTCTCGGCTGAGCTCAAAATAGTTTCTGGCGACCTGTTGGGTAATGGTGCTGCCGCCGGGAACCCGTTTGTCGTTCGTGGTCAAAGTCAGCCAGATAGCACGGCCAATTCCCTTGTAATCAAGGCCCTCATGCTCGTAAAAGCGGGCATCCTCGCTGGCAATAAAGGCCTGCTTCACCTGTAAGGGCACATCTTTGATATTCACCGGGTAGCGTCGGGTCTCGCCAAATTGCGCAATCAGCTTGGTATCTTTGGTGTAGACGCTCAATGGAACCTGCAATTTGATGTCCCGCAGTTCCTGCACATCGGGCAGCTTCGGCACTAGATAGAAATAAGTGCCCACCGCTATGAGGAGCCCAATGGCTGCAAAAATCAGCCCAAAAAGGAAAAGTTTGCGCAATAGTCGAAAAAAACCGGCCATCCTGGGCCACTCCTGAAGGTTTACTTATTTTGAGGTGGGGAGTATAGAACGTGCAGGGCTTCACAGTAAAAAACCCGTTATTTAGGGGTTTCAGCGTCCGGTTTAGCCTAGAAACTGCGTCAAACGAGATAGGTGGAAGGGGGTAATGAGGGCCAATTTAAAGAAATTTTGGCTGAGGGCATTGCCAATTCGAAAAATTTTGTTATTAATGTAACTGCACACGAGTTGCGTGTAAGCGCCTGTCGCTAGGGGAGAAATCGTGGGTCTTCTTGGAAATACTAAGGCACCGTTGGTCGGGGTGGACATCAGTTCAACCGCGGTCAAGTTATTACAGCTCAGCGAAACGGGTGGCCGTTATCGTGTCGAGCACTATGCTGTCGAGCCTCTGCCACCCAATGCGGTGGTAGAAAAGAACATCGTCGAGGTCGAGGCGGTGGGCGAAGCGATCAAGCGTGCTGTTGCACGCTCGGGAACCAAGCTTAAACATGGCGCTGCAGCTGTCTCTGGCTCTTCAGTAATCACTAAAATCATCCCGATGCAGGGAGATTTGGAAGAAGACGAGCTCGAAGATCAGGTTCAGGTTGAGGCTGCAAACTACATTCCTTATCCGATTGATGAAGTCAGTCTGGATTTTGAAGTGCTTGGTGCAGTTCCAAACAACCCGGAAATGATTCAAATTTTGCTGGCAGCATCGCGAACCGAAAATGTCGAAATTCGCCAAACAGCGTTGGAGCTTGGCGGTCTGACTGCCAAAGTGGTTGACGTTGAGGCCTTTGCGATGGAAAACGCCTTCAGATTGGTCTCCGATCAATTATCGGTACCGCGGGATGCCGTTGTTGCTCTGGTTGATGTTGGAGCAACGATGACTACGCTGAATGTTTTGCGTAACCAGCGCAGCATCTACACGCGCGAGCAGATTTTTGGCGGCAAGCAGTTGACTGATGAAGTCATGCGTCGTTATGGCCTCAGCTATGACGAAGCCGGTCAGGCGAAACGTCAGGGTGGCCTGCCGGAAAGTTATGAAATTGAAGTGCTCGAACCATTCAAGGAAGCCATGGTGCAGCAAGTCAGTCGTCTCTTGCAGTTCTTTTACGCAGGCAGCGATTTCAATCGTGTTGACCAGATTGTCCTGGCTGGCGGATGTGCATCAATTAATGGCATTGCGCAATTAGTAGAAGAGCAGATTGGTGTTCCTACTGTGATGGCTAATCCTCTGGCCAATATGTCTCTAGGGCCGAAAGTCCAAGCGCATGCATTGGCGCAGGACGCTCCTGCCTTGATGATTGCCTGCGGCCTCGCGTTGAGGAGCTTTGACTAATGGCTAAAATAAATCTATTGCCGTGGCGTCTTGAGCGCCGCAAACAAAAGCAGAAAGAATTTGTCACTATGCTTGGCACGGCTGCTGCGATTGCGATTGGTCTCAGTGTATTGATCGTGTTCTACTATAACGGTCAAATCAGTGGCCAAGAGAATCGTAATAACTATCTCACTACTGAAATAGCCAATATCGACAAGCAAATAGAAGACATCAAGGATTTAGAAAAGAAAAAATCCGACTTGCTTTCCCGTAAAAAAGCCATTGAATGTCTGCAGGGTCGACGCTCGCTGATGGTGCATTTGTTTGACGATTTGGTGCGCACTATTCCTGACGGTGTAAAGCTCACCAGTCTTGAACAGGATGGCAGCAAGCTCACAGTTAATGGCAGTTCCCAGTCGAATGCGCGTGTCAGTGCGTACATGAGGAATTTACAAGTGTCAGGCTGGATGACTCAGCCGGAACTCACCATTATCGAAGCAAAGGGTGGTGACAAAGGCCTGCCTTATCAATTCACATTGATTACGACCATTGGCAATCCGAATACAAAAACCGATGCAGGCGAAGAAGTCGCTGCGGTGGCAACAACGGCGGCCCCGGTTGCGGGAGCAGCGCCAGCGGCACCAGCACCTGCAGCAACTCCTGTGCCAGCAGCAAGTTCTACGGATGATTGTGATTTAGACAGTGGTGCTTCAGCAGGAGGTAGCCCATGAGCAAGAAGAAATTTGAGCTAAGCTCCCTCGACATAAACAACACTGGTGTCTGGCCTTATCCGGCGAAAGTGGGTGCTTGCCTCTTAGTTGGTGTACTTATTTTGTTTCTTGCCTGGTATCTGATGGTCAGCTCCAGACAAGAGACCCTTAAAACACTTGAAGTCCAGGAAGGCACACTCAAGCAGACGTTGACCGAAAAACAAGGTCAGGCAGCCAATCTAGAACCTCTTAAGCTACAGTTGGTTCAGATGGAGCAAATGCTGAAACAGATGCTGCGCCAGCTACCTAGTAAGAACGAGATGCCTGACCTTATCGTTGATATTTCGCAGACTGCACTCGCGACGGGAATTAATAACGAGCTTTTTGAGCCGCAACCAGAAACCAAACGCGAGTTCTATGCAGAAAAACCAATCAACTTGAGAATGGTTGGCAGCTATCATCAATTTGGTGCTTTTGTGAGCGGCGTAGCTTCGTTGCCGCGTGTCGTGATCATGACAATGCACAATATTTCACTGAAACCGAGAAGCCCAACTGATCCAGCGCTTGAACTAAAAGGTACTGTGAGGACTTATCGCTATCTGTCTGAAGATGAGGCTGAAGTTGAAGCAGCGCCAGTAGCCGGAGCGAGCAAATGACCAATATAATCAAGCACGTCGTCACACGCAGTATGCTTGTAGTCACTTGCCTCGTCGTGTTGACAGCCTGTACACGCGGACAATCTGATTTGGAAACGTGGGTTGCGAAAACCAAAGCTGAACCGGCGCCTCCACTGCAGCCGTTGCCTGTTATGCAGCAATTTGAAAGCTTTGAATATGCTGCGCAGAATATGCGTGATCCATTCTCGCCTCCAGTACCAGATCGCAATGAAGGCTCGGGCCCAAGGCCCGATCCGGAGCGTAGAAAAGAAGTATTGGAGGCTTTCCCACTCGACAGCATGAATATGGCAGGTACGATTGGCTCAGGGAAGGGCTTGGTTGGATTAGTTACAGCACCTGATAAGGTCACATATCGTATTAAGCCCGGGAATTACCTTGGACAAAACGATGGTCGAGTAACGGCAATTTACGAAGACCGCATTGAAATTGTAGAACTAGTTCCAGACGGGGCAGGCGGGTGGTTGGAACGCCAAGCCAAAATTGCCCTAGAAGATAATTGATTGGGGGATAGCATGATGACCACAAAGACAAACAACGGAGTGAGCATGAACAAGCCACGAACATGGATGATCAACGTGGCACTACTGGCCTTCGGGCTCGTAGCTGTCATGCCTGCGCTGGCCGCGAATGTCCTCCAAGATGTTCGATACGCCTCCGCGCCTGGTGGCAAAGTCGATATTACTTTGCAATTCGCCGAGCCGGTCGGAGACGTTCAGGCATTCACGACGGATAGCCCGCCTCGTATCGCAATAGATTTGCCAGGTACGAGCAATGGACTGAGTTCACGCCGGGTAGCCATTGGAGCTGGCGCGACATCAGCCGTGTCGGCTGCCGAGGCTGGTGGAAGAACGCGAGTAGTAGTTGACTTGTTCAGACCCGCCGGCTACACCACGCGGAGTTCAGGTAACTTGTTAGTGTTGACTGTTGATGCTGGTTCTAAAGGCGGCGGAGCATCCGCTGCCATGGCGTCAGGCATAGACCCTGCCAAACGTTCCGTGAATACGGTTTCTGTATCGAATATTGATTTCCGCCGAGGCGAAAACGGTGCAGGTCGCATCATCTTGAAGTTTGATGGGGACTCTGCAAATGCCGACATGCGTAACGAAGGCAACAGAGTCGTAGTCGATGTCAGCAATGCCCAACTGCCAGAAAGATTGCGTCGTAAGATGGATGTTTCCGATTTCGCGACGCCGGTTGCGAGCCTGGAGCCAAACAGTAAT
Organism: Arenimonas sp.; assembly: GCA_050737775.1. GTDB lineage: Bacteria > Pseudomonadota > Gammaproteobacteria > Xanthomonadales > Xanthomonadaceae > Arenimonas. Next base: position 3,821 of record JBOHYH010000113.1, on the reverse strand, counting down.
GCGGGTGGTACACGTTTGGTTATCAATACTGCCGGTAATTCTGATTCGATGGCCTATCAGACCGGTAACGAATACGTTATCGAAATCAGCCCCAAACGCAGTGCACAAATGGCTTCAAACAAAGCTTCTCCAATGCGTGCTTCTGGCGCAGTTAATAATCCTGCTAACCAGCGTTATGCAGGTAAAGCCGTGACATTTAATTTTCAAGACGTGCCAGTTCGCACTGTTTTGCAACTAATTGCCGAAGAGTCAAATCTGAATATCGTTGCTGCAGATACAGTTACCGGCAATCTGACCTTGCGTTTGATCAACGTGCCATGGGACCAAGCGCTGGATATCGTGCTGCGTGCAAAATCGCTTGATAAGCGTCGTGATGGCAATGTAGTTTGGGTGGGTCCTCAAAAAGAACTCTCGGACTATGAGCAGGCTCGTGAAGATGCGCGTATTGCCCTTGAAACCCGTTCGGAAACAATTACGGAATACATAGCCATCAATTACGGCAACGCCGAAGATATTGCTAAACTTTTAACTGAAAACAGTAAGAGTAGTGGTAGCGGTGGCAGTGCAGCCGGCGGCCAGCAGCAGAAGGGCTTTTTGTCGACTCGCGGCAGCGTCAGCTTCGACAACAGAACAAATACGCTTCTGGTAATTGATATCCCCAAGAAAGTGCAGGAAATCAAGGAATTGCTTACCATTCTTGATCGTCCAGTCGATCAAGTCTTGATCGAAGCACGTATTGTTATCGCCGACCAAAATTATGCAAAAGAGTTGGGAGCCAGATTTGGCGTAAGCACACCGCATGAAGGTGATGGGCACACGGGTAACTTGAGCGGCAATCTAGAGGCTAACTCCTCTACGATCAACTCAATCAATTCCGTTGCGTTGCAAAATTTAAATGCACAAATAGCTTATCAAAATGCATTGCTGACCAATCCAAATGCTGCACCTCCTGCAATATTAGCGCCCACGATTAGTCGTGGTCTAATAACCAATTTGGCCGTACAAAACCCTGCAGGGGCTTTGGCATTCTCGGTATTGAATGCTGCCGGTGCACTGGATGTTGAACTGTCGGCGCTGGAAGAAACTGGCCGTGGCGAGATTGTTTCCAACCCTAGAGTCATCACCAGTAATCAGCGCGAGGCGATAATTCGCCAAGGTCAAGAAGTGGGTTATGTGACGTCTACGCCTGGTGCAAGTGGTTCACAAGCAGCATCTACGGTTGCATTTAAAGATGTATTGCTTGAATTGAAAGTAACTCCAACCATTACTCAAGATGGTAGAGTTTATTTGGCAATTGCAATCAAGAAAGATGACATCAATGGCTTCGTTCTGACTTCGGCCGGTAACGTTCCCCAAATCACCAAGCGTGAGATTAATACAGCCGTTTTGGTTGAAAATGCCCAAACAGTAGTGATTGGTGGTGTCTATGAGTTTAGGAATCGTGACGACGTGAAAAAGGTTCCATTCCTTGGTGATCTGCCATTCCTCGGTACCTTCTTCCGTAACAAAGGAAAGCAGGATAGAAAGGCTGAGTTGCTCGTATTCATCACGCCTCGTGTATTGCAAACAACGCGTACGCCGACTCAGGTTATGACTCCGCGTGAATTCCGCAATTGATTAATTTCTTAATTGCATAACAAACAGGGCCGCATATGCGGCCTTGTTTGTTTGTAAGATACGTTAGAAATAGAAACGTCTTTGTCGCGCACAACTTCGAGTGTCCATTATGGATCGCATTGTTCTAAAGAAAGATCAGGTATTGTTCAAGGAAGGCGACCCGCCTACGGTTGCCTATCTCATTGAATCGGGTGAAATCGAAATAACCACGTCTCGGGCAGGTGAACGTCTGATTCTGAGCAATCTTGGTGCCGGTGATTTACTGGGAGAAATGGCAGTTATTGATGACGCTCCGCGCACTGCGACTGCCATCGCCATGACCGATAGTGTTCTGTTTCAAATTGACCGTACCCAGATTTCAGAAAGACTGGCGGGAACAGATCCTATCATCCGTGCATTGCTTGAAGGACAGCTCAAACGCTATCGTGGAGCATTGGCTGCCATGCAAGGCAAGGCTGTACACAAGAACGACAGCGATACTGCATCCGAAAAATTGGGTATCGGAAAAATACGACTCGAATCGCAGTTGCGTGAAGCACTTGGTACTGGCGGGCTGGATGTTCGTTATCAGCCGTTGCTACATGTGCAGACCAATAAAATAGCAGGCTATGAAGCACTCGTTCGCTGGAATCATCCCGAACGTGGCCCGATATCACCGGTTGAGTTCGTTGCGTTGGCGGAGGAGACCTCGTTGATTGTGCCCGTCGGTGAATATGTGTTTGACACAGCCTGCGCTGCGGTCAAGACATTCATCGAACATGGCGCGGATCCAAAACCATTCATTGCAGTGAATGTTTCGGCGCGTCAGCTATCACATCCTGGCTTGATAGAACGTATCGTCGCACGAGTTGATGCTGCCGGTTTGCCAAAAGGTAGTTTGAAGGTAGAAATAACCGAAAGCCAGGCGCTTAATTACGAGTTGGTAGAGAAGGTTATTTCGCTCTGCCACAACCACGGCATCAAGGTAGCGCTGGATGATTTCGGAACCGGTTATTCGCATCTGACGCATCTGCACAAGCTGGCTTTCGATACGATGAAAGTGGATCAGGCATTTACCCGCAGCATGTTGGAACACCCCCGTTCCATGGCATTGGTGAAAGCCATTGTCGCCATGGCGAAAGCCATTGATGCGGACATAGTGGTTGAGGGAATAGAGACAGAAGCCATGCTGCAGGCGTTGCGGGATCTTGGCTGCGATTATGCTCAGGGCTATTTGATCGGCAAGCCGCAAACGCTCGAAGAGTTGCTCCAAAAGTGAATTAATAAGCGGCCCCGAATAACTTTATCGGTGTCTGTGATGGTGTAAGCTTGACCACTATCATTTGCCAGTTTCGGGGAACTAGATGAAGTCATTCGCCCTGCGAGTAATCGCCATGCTCGCGTTTTTTCTTCCGTCCATTGTTAATGCAGCAGCGACACCTACAGGCATCGATCAGGCTGTCGAATCTTTTGTACTGCCAATAACAGACGCCATTGCCAAAGCAGTTTTCAGTGCGGTTTCCATAGGTGGAGTAGAAGTGCCACTGATTCTTGGCTGGCTAATTGCAATTGCCCTGTTTTGTACATTCTATTTTCGCTTCATCAATTTCCGTGGGTTCCTGATTGGCTTTCGCCTGATTCGTGGTGATTACAGTGACGGAAAATCCGATGGTGAAACCAGTCATTTTCAGGCGCTTGCAACGGCACTTTCCGGAACAATTGGTTTGGGAAATATTGCAGGGGTAGCCTTGGCGATTTTTCTTGGTGGGCCTGGCGCTGCTTTCTGGATGATTATCGCCGGCATACTGGGCATGGCTTCCAAATTTTGTGAATGTACGCTGGGCGTCAAATATCGTCAGGTAAACGCAGATGGCAGTATCTCCGGTGGTCCGATGTATTACTTGTCGCGCGGTATTGCCGAAGAATATCCGCGTTTGAAACCACTAGGCAAAGTGCTTGGCTTCTTTTTCGCCCTGTTTTGCATCGGCGGCGCCATTGGCGCCGGCAATTTGTTTCAATCAAATGGCATGATGCAAGCGCTCATTCTGATCAGCGGCGGTGAAGATGCAAGTCCGCTGAAAGACTACGGCTGGTTGTTTGGAATTGTGCTAGCTCTTTTGGTTGGTGTTGTGATTGTCGGCGGCATGAAAAAAATCGCCAGCGTTACCGACAAATTAGTTCCATTGATGGGAATCATTTATTTGCTGGGTGGCTTGGTTGTCATT
>JBOHYH010000112.1:0-14340 GCA_050737775.1 Arenimonas sp. | reverse complement strand
TTCAAATGAACCATCCGCTGCGGCGGTCCCTTACCTCAGGCGTTATATGCCCTAGACCTCGAAATTCACTGTTTCCGTATGCATTGCCGTAACTGCTGCGTGAATTTCAATAAAGGGAAGGCCATGGCCTGGACAATCGCTGCAGCATTAGTTATTCCACTGCCTTTCAAGATGGCGGAGTATATTTTAGGTAAGAATCAAGGGCCCTAAAGCAGTCAAGATCGAAGAGACGGTGAATGCAGCTTTCTTCTTTGTCGGGTTTATTGGTCTTTACCGCTTCGTATATCACGTCGATTTATTTACTCCTGTCTTATGGCGTACGTGAGCTTACTTGCCGTCCTTATTTCATTCGCTGGGCTTATTGGGTCTCCGAAACAAATATGCTGACGATATCCAAGGCAAGCCTCGTGCTAGAGTCATCATAGGCGTCAGCCTTGTCGCATTCCTGCCAATGTTGGTAGGCGTGTGGTGTAGCGGTACATAACTACGGAATCTTCTATGGCAGAGACCAAAACCAAACCCACGGGTGCAAGCGTCGATGCGTACCTCGCGTCCAGAGCCGATCCCGAACAGCTGGCCGACTGCAAAGCCATCATGGCTATATGCAAGCGGATTACAAAACAGCAGCCGAAGATGTGGGGGCCAAGCATCGTAGGCTATGGCTCTTACACGTACAAATACGAGAGCGGCCACTCAGGCGACGCTTGTCTGGTGGGCTTCGCAGTCCGTGGCAAGGAACTAGTCGTTTACATCATCGCGGATAACGCCGAGCAAGCCGAGCTCTTGGCCAAGCTCGGAAAACACAAGATGGGCAAGGCCTGCTTGTACTTCAAGCGCCTGGCGGATCTCGACATCAAGATCTTTGAGTCACTCATCGCCGAGTCCATCGCCGAAGTCAGACGCCGGTATCCGTGATACCTACGTCGGCCTCACCTGTTTCTTTAGGACCTCACAAAGGTCCAGATCCTGTTGGCTGGTCCGAGTGTGTGACGTCTTGATATATTACATATCTCACCGCGACATCGAGCAACCTCTGTGAAAATACGCCATTCAAGCGAATTGTTATTCTTAGCGTCGGTTCCCTATTGTGACTGCTAAATGTTTCATCTGGACTCCGAGAAAAATTACTTTGATAGCTTCCTTGCTTTTTGGTGTGCCACTTGCAATAGGACTTCTCTGCTTTGGTCTTGTTTACGTCATTCCTGGCTGCAATCCCAATCCGTATTCTGGGGCTGGGTGTCGAATTCTGTCCGTAAACCTATCCTTCGTGTTATTGATTGGGCAGCTGGCTGGCTTTGGTTTTGCTTTTGTTCTGGGTTTGTTCGTATCGCTTCCCATGTTTGTAACTACAGTAAATCGTTCATTGTGACGTTAGGGATTTAAAATGCTCAGGTCTAAACTCTCGTAATGCAATATCAGCTCATACTTAGGTTTCGCAAGACGTCAGTTGAGTATCCTGATGATATTCGCTCTCTTGAACGCCATTTGGCCGAGTCGCTTGGTGATAGTGCGACACTGGATGGATATGACACCGGTGCGCGCGAGATCAATCTCTTCATAATGACTGCTGAGCCTGCATCGATATTTCGCCGTTGCAAGCCTGTTCTCGAGCAACTTTCACTTCTCGATAAAGTGACTGCTGCTTATCGCCTGGAAGGTGGGGCGCGTTTTACGGTAATCTGGCCACTGAAGTATGGCCGAAAATTCAGCTTACAATGACTTGGAAAATGGCAGCAGCGTCGAGCGTGCAGGTCAGTGATGGTGTTCAACATCACACTGCCAGAGATGGAGCCGACATTGCCTGCACCGAAAGGCTGACGGGTAAAACTACCGTTCCATCAGGGGCATGGACTGCCATCAAGCTGAACCAGACACGCCAATCATTCCGCTATTGAAGATATGCATCCCGTTACAGGCAATTCATGAAGGTGCGGGTTTCACGGCTCGCTTTCTTGCTGATTCAAGAACTACCCACGAGAGCACGCAATAAATCCTTCGGAAAAATCATGATAGACAAGCATCGCATTTTCACTACAGAATTCTCCAAGCTATATCCGCTATATATTCAAAAAGCGGGACGTAAAAATCGTACGAAAGATGAAGTTGATCAAATCATCTGCTGGTTGACTGGCTATACCCGTGTGGAATTGGAAAAGCAGATCGAAAGACAAGCTGACTTTGAAACATTTTTTGCGCAGGCCCCCGGCATCAATGCGAATGTCGCACTTATTAAAGGCATGGTTTGCGGCGTTCGCGTGGAAGAAGTGGAAAACCCGCTGATGCGAAACATACGATACCTGGACAAACTGATTGATGAGCTCGCAAAAGGAAAAGCAATGGAAAGGATTCTAAGATGATAGCCGCTACTGACAATTCATCTAAACCTGTCCAGCTTCGCGGATCGGCTTGATTCAGGCATGGGAGCTAAAATGCAGATCGAAGCTATCAGCCATATTACGTTCATTGTCAAAGACCTTGAACGCACTGCAAAGTTTCTTTGCGAAGGGCTTGGTGCGAGTGAGGTTTACGACAGCAGGGGAAAGAATTTTTCTCTATCACGCGAAAAATTCTTTGTTCTGGCTGGCATATGGTTGGCCGTAATGGAAGGGATTCCGCCCACTGAACGCACATATCGCCATTTGGCTTTCAAGGTACGTCCAGAAACGCTACCTCTATTTGAGCAGCGCCTGAGCTCACTCGGCCTGGAAGTAAAACCTCCGCGAGCGCGCGTTGAAGGCGAGGGTGAATCCCTGTATTTTTACGACTACGACAATCATCTTTTTGAGCTTCACAGTGGTACGCTTGAGCAGAGGCTTCAACATTACATAGCTTGAGGTCTACCAGGCAAAAAAGGGGCGCTCTGTGAAAACATCACATTCAAATCACATGACCGCTTCGGCGGTTCCGAATCCTGGCTGTTAGAAAGCATATGTCCAATTCAGAAATCCAAGCAAAAGCCTTTTACAAACAAGTGGCAGCTACCCGCTCCGTCTGGACAATACGCGATGAGGCGGGAATTCCTGTACCGGAAAGCGACGATGGCAGCAGAGCCATGCCATTTTGGTCGGCACGTTCACTTGCTGAACTGATTATCCAAAATGTTGCCGACTATAACGGCTTCTATCCCATAGAAATATCGTGGCAAGATTTCAAAGATAAATGGGGGCCCGGTTTGACAAGGGACGACGTGCTTGCTGGCGTAAACTGGTCCGGGAGCACTGCGTCCGGTTACGACATCACGCCAGCCGAATTAATTAAAAATGTAGAAACCGCCATTCGCAATGCGATCTAAATACCCAAGCAAGTGGGTCTCCTATTGTCTGAGCATGCAATGAAGAGTATGCGAATAAGCATACGCTGATGCCGTGTCCTGCCGAGAATTCATCATGACCAAGCAAAACAGAAGTTCATACAGCCCCGCTTTCAGCATATTTTTCGGCGGGATGATGGCAGGCACACTCGACATCATCTACGCCTTTGTCAAAACAGGCTTACCGCCACTTCGGGTCTTGCAATCTGTTGCCAGCGGGCTACTTGGTTCAGATGCGTTTCAAGGAGGTACTAGCACAGCCGCTTTGGGCCTGTTTTGCCACATGGCCATTTCAATTGGTGCAGCAGCGGTATTCTTCATGATAAGCAGGCAGTTTTCTTTACTGATTCGCAAACCCCTGTTTTCAGGCGCTGTATTTGGCATTTGTGTCTATCTCTTCATGAATTTTATCGTCTTACCCTTGTCTGCTGTGCCATTCAAAATGGTGCATGATGCCAGTTCGTTTCTGTACGGTTTCGCATCACATGCAATACTATTCGGCATACCGATTGCATACTGCATTCGCCGCTATGGTTCCAAATGAATTTGTTACTGCAAATTATCATTGATCAATTCAGGTTTCTATTTTTCCGTCAGCCTGGAAAACAGATTGCGACGCATTGGCAGGCCTATCTTGTTTTCGGTTTCTTCTGTACCTGGCTGGCTGGCATCGGTCGTTATTGGGATAATCCGAGAGCCCACTTGTTCCAACATCTCGGACTGGGCTCGGTGGTGTATGTTCTATTTCTTTCAGCCCTGCTCTGGATCCTGTTCTATCCCCTGAAGCCAAAGCATTGGTTGTTTCGCAATGTACTGGTATTTGTTTCGCTTTGTTCACTACCGGCATTGTTGTATGCCATTCCGGTCGAACGTTTGCTACCTCTCGAAACAGCACAGTCGGCGAATGCCTGGTTTCTGGCCATCGTTGCATCGTGGCGTGTCGCCTTGCTGGTCGTGTTTCTGAAACGCGTTGCACAGCTTCCCGGCACCACCGTACTGGTGGCTACGCTTTTGCCGATTGCGCTGATTATCGTGGCACTGAGTGCACTCAATCTGGAACATGTTGTCTTCAATATCATGGCGGGGAATGGCGTTGAGACTAGCTCGCCCAATGATTTGTCATATGGGATCGTCTTTCTGCTTTCGATTTTCTCGACGCTGGCATTACCCGTTCTTGCCATTGCCTACGCAGTGCTGGTTTATCAAGCCCGACGAGCTGCGGAATAATTTCGGAGATAATTTATGAGCTCGGAAAACAATGAACTTCCCGACGATGTTGCCGAAGCACTGCAACGCAGCGAAACCATCGAAGCCATCAAACGCTTGCGAGCTGCGACAGGGTTGGGATTGAAAGAAGCCAAAGACGTGATTGATGATTATGTCGCTGGCAATACGATAACGGTAACCAGCGCGCATGCCAGCCACCAGTTTCCTGATGCCGTTATGCAAGCCTTTAGAAATGGAAACAAGATTGAAGCGATCAAGCTATTGCGCGAAAAAACCGGGCTTGGCTTGAAGGAAGCAAAAGATGCGATTGAAGCCTTGCCACAATCATCTACTTCAAGGCTACGAAATTCACCCATTGAAACACCACGTTCCGGCAACGGACTTTTATGGCTATCGGGTTTTGTCCTTCTGGTTTCCGTAGCTTATTATTTTTATCAGCAAAACCGTTGACTTGTTACCTATCGAGAATTCATGAATCTTGCTCTATTCGACTTTGACGGCACCATTACCACTCGCGAAACATTCGTTGACTTTATCAATCTGGCCGTTCCGACCAAAAAACTGCTACTTGGTAAAATTCTGCTCGCACCGCTGGTGATCGGATATAAGCTCGGGCTGGTTTCCGTACATACCATCCGCTGGGCAGTGGCCGGCATCGGGTTTCGCGGGATGACAAAGACTGCAGCTGAAAATGCTGGTGCGAAATTCTGCAATGAATTCTTGCCAACCGTTATTCGCGAGCATGCCATCGAAAAAATGCAGTGGCATAAGGCACAGGGCGATACTGTTGTCGTGGTTTCCGGAGGCTTCGATCTTTATCTCAAGCATTGGTGCCAACAATATGGCGTCGAGCTGATCTGTTCAGCGCTTGAAGTCGCAAACGGGAAATTGACCGGGCGCTATCTCGGCGAACAATGTGTCGGCAAGGAAAAGACCCGTCGTATTCATGAACAATACGACATCAAAAGCTTTGCCATGGTCTATGCCTACGGTGATACACGGGAAGATCTTGACATGCTGAACATTGCCGACAAGAAGTATTATGGCTGGCAGGAAGTTACCTAAAAATAACCGGAGCCAATGACAAATGCGCCATCTCATATCCGCCATGTTGATTATTGTCGGCATTATTCATTTGCTTCCGCTGGCAGGTGTGCTGGGCAGCGAAAAACTATCAACGCTTTACGGCCAGTCTATCAATGATCCAAATCTGCTTATCTTGATGCGACACCGTGCCGTACTGTTTGGTTTGCTTGGCGCATTTTTCGTCTTTGCTGCATTCAGGCCTGCATTCCAACCGCTGGCATTTATCGCAGGTTTTATCAGTGTCGCGTCGTTTCTCTGGCTGGCCTGGTCGACCGGTAATTACAATACACAGGTTTCCCGCGTCTTTACGGCCGATATTGTTGCCCTGATCTGTCTACTCATTGCTACCACCTGTTATCTCTTTATCAACAGCAAGCGTTAATTTGTCAGAAGGAAATCCCCGTGCTGCAAATGCGACCCAACTGCGAATGCGACCCAACTGCGAATGCTGCAATCGTGATCTTGCAGCGGAGGCTTCCGATGTCTGGATTTGTTCTTTCGAATGCACCTTCTGCGATCAATGCGTTGAAGGGAAGCTCAAACACGTATGCCCCAACTGTGGCGGGGGTTTTTCAAAACGCCCTACCCGCGTTGGAAAAATGTTGGAGAAATATCCGGCATCGACTGAACGTGTATACAAACCTGCAGGTTGTGCTTAATGAACGAACGTCCGCTGACGCTTTGCCACGGTAGCTGCCACTGTGGTGCAGTGCAGTTTGAGATCGAATCTGATTTCCAGGAGCTAACGACCTGCGATTGTTCCATCTGTCGGCGCAAGAATGCATTGATGGTCAAAGTCCATGAAAGTAAATTCAGCTTATTGACTGGCGAAGAGTTACTTTCGGAGTATCAATTCCATACACGAACAGCCCGACACTTTTTCTGCAGGATCTGCGGCATTTATCCTTTTCACCGAAAACGTGTCAGCCCGGATTGTTTTGGCGTTAATGTTTTTTGCCTGAATGACTTTGATCCCGCCGGCATTCCGGTACGACAAACAATCGGCGCAGCGATGGAATGAACTAATTATTTCCCGACCTGTCACATTTAGTCTTCATTACAAAAATAACCAACGAGAAATTCATGCCGGTAATCGTCAAGCGCTACATTATTCTCACCGGCATTATCGCTCTCATCGGTGCCTTGCTGCATATCGCGATCATGATCGGCGGGCCGGATTGGTATGCTTTTTTTGGTGCGCCAGAAGGTCTGGTTCAAATGGCAAGAGACGGCAACCTGCGTGCTCCCATTAGCTGCCTGATCATTGCGGGCATGTTATTCGTTTTTGCTGCCTATGCGTTTTCTGCGACAGGTTTGATAAAACGATTGCCCTTGCTGCGTATTGTTAACGGGCTTATCGCAACCGTCTTGATCTTGCGAGGCCTGATATTTATTCCTTTGATTCTCTGGAAGCCCGAAATGCTTTCCGGCATTTGCGATTGTCGCAGCATCGACGTGTTTATCGTTGTTACATCGCTGCTCTGTCTTGCGATGGGCCTCGGTTACGCCATGGCTGCAATTTTCATAGGTCGGGCCTCGACCCGACATGAAACTCGATAATTCACACAGTCGGGCCGAGACCCGACCGGAATATGCTCGGTCTGCGAGCAAACTTAGTAAACTTGGGACACACCCTACCAACCAAACGATGCACTGCCACCTGCAGCTGTTTTGTCACCGTCAAATCCTGCGCCAATGCTAATGCTGACATTGTTTGATACCACACGTTGGAATCCGAGTGCATAAGCGGTGCGGCCGCCGTAGTAACCGACGCCCACCGATAAACGATTATCGTGTGGGTTGCTGGAACCGGATGCTGCGATTTGTGACATTGCAACCGACATCGCTCCTACTTGATCGATTCGCTTGTCTAAATCTTGCAGTTTGGTATCAAAACCATCGAGTCGATCCTCAAAGCCTTCCATTGAAATAACAATCGGCGCGAACATGGCATTGGTGTAATTATTGGCTGACTCCAGCACAAGAGCATCTCCAGCTTGTGCCGAGTTTTGCGCAGTAATTAATACAATGGCATCGGCGGTCTGCGCGGCGTTCAGAACGGCAATATCGCCAGCTTGTGCGGATGCCTGTGCTGTTGCCAATACCACAACATCACCGGCTTGAGCTGCGGCCAATACGGCAGCATCACCGTCTTGAATGGCTTGGGCCGCCTGCGCTGCCAAGAGTGCTGCATCATTGGGAGTCAATGATGGGCTTTGCATCGTGACAGTCGTAATTTGTGTTGCTTGTACTGCAGCGAGCACTGCAGCATCGCCTGCCTGCATTTGATTCAAGTTCACGGCATCCGTGCCCGCAGTAGCCGCGGCGACATTGGTGATCTGACGTTCTGCGCCGACACTGCCGACAGAGACCGTGTTCGCACGTGAGCCAGTGCTCGATCCAGTACCCAGAGCAACACTATTGGAGGCCGATGCATTACTGTATGCACCAAAGGCACTGCTATTAAAACCAGTTGCCGTACTGTAGTAACCCATTGCCGTGGCATTTGTCCCAACGGCACCAGCATAGGATCCTATCGCTGTTGTACCTGTACCATCGGCTATGCTGTAGGCACCCATGGCACTGCTGTAATCACCAGTTGCCGTACTGTAATAACCTATTGCCGTGGCATTTGTCCCGGCGGCACCCGCATAGGTGCCTATCGCTGTTGTACCCGCGCCATTGGCTGTACTGTAATAACCCATTGCCGTTGCATTTGTCCCAAGGGCACCAGCATAGGATCCTATCGCTGTTGTACCCGCGCCATTGGCTGTACTGTAAGCGCCAATGGCACTGCTGTTACTCCCGCCTGCCGTACTGTAATAACCTATTGCCGTGCCATTTGCACTAACGGCACTAGCATAGGATCCTATCGCTGTTGTACCCGCGCTACTGGCTGTACTGTAAGCGCCGATGGCACTGCTGTTATCCCCGACTGCCGTACTGTAATAACCTATTGCCGTTGCATTTATCCCAACGGCACCAGCATAGGATCCTATCGCGGTTGTACCAGCACCATTGGCTGCACTGTAGGCACCCATGGCACTACTGTAATCGCCGGTTGCTGTACTGTAAGCGCCAATGGCACTGCTATTATTCCCGGCTGCCGTGCTGTAATAACCCATTGCCGTTGCATTTGTACCAACGGCACCAGCATAGGATCCTATCGCGGTTGTACCTACACCATTAGCTGCACTGTAGGCACCCATGGCACTGCTGTAATCGCCGGTTGCCGTACTGTAATAACCCATTGTCGTTGCATTTGTCCCCACGGCACCAGCATATGAGCCGACTGCTGTCGCACCGACCCCGTTCGCAATTGCGTAACCACCAATGGCGCTGCTGTATGCACCGCTCGCGCTACTATTGGCGCCAACAGCCGTGCTGTTTGCATCACTGGCGGTACTGTAATAGCCGATCGCCGTGCTATTCACGCCTGCCGCGCCGCTGTAAGCACCAAATGCTGAGGCGCCATAGGCATTGGCCTGGCTAAATGCACCGGTGGCGGTGCCGTAATCGCCAAGCGCGCTGCTGTAGCTGCCGATTGCCGAGCTGTAGTTGCCGGTGGCGGTGCTGTAGTTGCCAATCGCTACCGAACCATTGGTGGCGGTGCTGTAAGCACCGACTGCATTGGAAAAGTTAGTTGCGTTGCTGCCTGCACCAACGGCATTCGAAGCATAGCTGGCATTGCTGCCACTGCCGCTAGCGCTCGAATAGCTATAAGCGCTGGCACCATTGCCAATGGCGCTGGAGTTATTCCCTGCAAAGCTGCCATCGCCTACGGCAACCGAGTTGGCATAGGCAAAACTATTAACACCGGTGGCAGTCGAATACCCGGAAGCGTCACTTTGGTTGCCGATGGCCGTGGAATCGCCAGTAGCGTTGCTGTAAGAGCCGATGGCCGTGCTGTAATTGCCATTCGCGTTGGCTGCATAACCGCAAGCAAATGCATAAGTTCCGGTAGCAACCGCACCGCCATTGCCGCCACCATTAAGATCACAGGTATCGCCCGCATTCGCAATTGAGGTTGATAAAGCCAGTAATATTCCAACCGCAAGATGTTGACGAATGTTGACGCGGCGAGCACTGCATTTAGTATTACTTTTCATATTAGAACCCCTTGGTTTTAGGATGGTTTCGTGCATTACAAAAACATGGCTAAGCGCTTGCGGTGGCATTTGTCGGGCCTCGGGCCGACAAAGTATTGTGATGAAGTTCTGGGTATCACGACGATCGGAATAATCGATATAAAGCGCTTGGTCAAGGCAGCTGCTTAAGAGCATGACTTACCGCGTTTTGAAAATCAGGTGAATGCACTCTGACCCCTTTTTTGACCCTTTTTTGGATGCTACTACCGCAACATTCACCTGTTCTTACGATTTCCTTACGGACTTAATTCTGCATGAGCAGCATGGTAAGAAAGCTAAGCACGATAAGGCGAGAAAAAAATCATAGGTTGGTGCCTTTGGCCCAACGCTTTTAATCAATTGTCGTGATGGTTGGAGATTGTCGCAATCTCTGTCGGGCCAGGGCCCGACCTACGGAATATGCTCGGCCTGCGATTTGTTTTCAGAATCCGGTTTTTCATCGGCAGCAAACAGGTTTTCCAGATCTCTGAATGCTTGTTGCGATGAAGCAATCAGCGCTGCTTCATCGTCATAGACCAGATGTTGTTCACGCAACATGGCTTCGTCGTGGGCACGGAAGCGTTCGCGGCGTTCGGCGGCGATTTCGGGCGGCACACCCAAGGCGTGCATCACTTGCTCGCTCAGTTCCAGGCTGGAGTGAAAAGTTTCACGAATCACTTCAACGCCAAGATCCATCAGTTTGAAGGCATGTTGACGATTGCGGGCACGGGCAAATATTTTCAGGTGTGGATACAGACGCTTGAGCAAGCGCGCAGTTCGCACAGTTGCTTCGGCATCGTCCGTGGTCAGTACGAATACTTCGGCACGATCGGCGCGCGCCGCTTTCAATAAATCCGGTTTCGATGGATCACCAAAATAAATGGTACTGCCGAAGCGGCGGGATAGACTCACTTGCTCGGCACTGTGCTCCAAAGCAGTGAAAGGAATATTTTGCGCCCGCAAAATTCGACCGACAATCTGCCCCATGCGACCGAAGCCGGCAATGATCACGCGTGGATTGTCGTGATCGATTTCGTCGGCTTTGATTTCTTCCTTGGCGATCGGATTTTGTTTCCACCATGCCGACAATGCCAGCACGGTCAATGGTGATATCGCCATCGAAAGACCGACTACCGCAATCAAACGATCCCGAATGGCAGGTTCCAGCAAACCGTATTTGAAGGCTTCGGAAAATACCACGAAGGCGAATTCGCCACCGAGCGCCATCATCGCACCCAGCATCACCACTTCGCGTTTATTCAACTTGCCCAGACGACAACCGCCCAGAAACATCAGGATCGTGGATTTCACCAACAACAATGCCAGCACGGCACCAAGAATCAATGTTGGTTCGGCCAGCACGATTTTTAGATTGATGCTCATACCGACCGCAATGAAAAACAGGCCGAGCAGTAAACCCTTGAAGGGTTCGATTTGCGATTCCAGCTCATGACGAAATTCGGAATCGGCCAGCAACACACCGGCAAGAAAAGCACCGAGTGCCATCGACATACCGCCGAGCTGCATGATGTAGGCCGTACCCACCACCACCAGCAAGGCGCTGGCAGTAAACACTTCACTGCTCTGGGTCCAGGCTACTATCCGAAATATTTGTTTGAGCAATAAACGACCAAGAATAATTACCAGAAAAATAATGCCGAGCGCTTTGACCATGGCATCTATCGGCGGCACCGATTGTGAGGCGGCTTTGGCCTCACCCAGTAAAGGAATCAAGGCGAGCAAGGGAATGGCGGCAATATCCTGGAACAATAAAATCGCAAACGACAAGCGGCCATGACCGGTCGTCAATTCTTTTCGTTCCGCCAACAATTGCAACACGACGGCAGTGGATGACAGGGCCAAACCCAAACCGATGATCAGATTGGTTTTCCAGCCCCATCCGAAAAACATCAAGGCCGCGCCTATGGCAACCGCCGACAATAAAACCTGTAAACCGCCTATCAGGAATACGGGACGTCGCATTATCCATAAACGTGCGGGCGATAATTCCAGTCCGATAATAAACAGCAGCAAGACGACGCCAAGCTCGGATAAGGCCAACGTACTTGAAGGGTCTTTAACCACTTTCAGGCCGAAGGGCCCGATCACAACACCGGCCACCAGATAGGCCAATACGGCACCAAGCCCAAAACGCCTGAATAAGGGCACCGAAATCACTGCCGATGCCAGGAAAATCAGTACGAGCTCGAGATTGCCTTGGTCGTGCATTGGATTTCCTGCTGTTTAGTGCTCGTCATTACCGGGCGACATAGGATCATCAAAACCAAAATGGCTGTCGCCAGGCGAATGATCTTCCGGTTCCATATTGGTCGTAGTCACCGGCCCGGCGACCGGCATGCGTTTGTACTTCGGTTGTGGCAGCAAGGCGACTTCAGCTCCGGCGGCGACTATCAATTCACTACGCCTTTCAGCCGGAATTTCCTGCCAATGGCAGCCAAGTATTGCGCCTTCCATCGCATACAACATGTTCAAACTTGGCTTGAAGCCAGCCCTTTTGATACGCACATAGGCAGCGAGCGAGCCGACGGCTTCCAGATCAGCCTGTGTACGAATACCGGTTTGACGTAGCCATGCCATGCTTTTCGGACCGATGTTCTTGATTTTTTCTGCGCTCATTTCAATGCTCCCAGAAAAATTTCGGCGACGGTTTCCAGATGTTGTTGATCAACTTCATTGAAACGATCGAGTCTGGGACTATCCAGATCAAACACACCCACCAATTGTTCACCTTTGTATAAAGGCACCACCAGTTCGGAACGTGATGCGGAATCGCAAGGGATATGTCCGGGGAAGGCATCCACATCGGCAATGCGTTGTGTTTGTTTTGTAACAGCGGCCGTACCGCAGACACCACGGCCCAGCGCAATGCGCACGCAGGCAGGCAAACCCTGGAATGGCCCAACGACTAATTCATTGCCGTCATAAAAATAAAAGCCGACCCAATTCAGATCCGGCAAGGCGTGATAAACCAAAGCCGATAAATTGGCGGCATTTGCAATTTTGTCGTTTTCACCGTGCACCAGTGCGGAGGCTTGCTGCAGCAGTTGCTCGTACTGTTCGGCTTGAGTTCCGGTAAGCTGTTGGCTTTCAAACATGGGGGGCTCCTTGGAGTCCCCCAAGTGTAGCAGCGTCGGGCAAAGAGGTCAGTATGACAATTCGAGTCGCAATGGGTTTGGAGCGTGGCGACAAAGTAACTCGACTCGAGGCATTTGTAGATGCTTCGTTCGCATTTGCGGTGACTCTGCTGGTGATATCGGGCGATCAAATCCCGACCAGTATTTCAATGTTGATCGATGCCCTGAAACAGGTGCCCTCCTACGCCGCCAGCTTTGCCCTGATCATGCAGTTTTGGTTGAACCATGCCGATTGGAGCCGACGTTTCGGTATTGAAGAAATTTACAGTGATCGACTGAGCTTGATCCTGGTATTTGTACTGCTTATTTTTGTCTATCCGCTAAAGATGGTATTTGCGTCTTTATTTTCATTGCTTTCATCCGATTACCTGCCCACGCGATTTGTCATTGATAGCTGGCTGCAGGTGCCGGTGTTGTTCCAGACTTTTGCGATTGGCTTTGGGGCGATGGCATTGGTCCTGTGTTTGCTGTTTGCACGCGCAGTAAAACTTGGCCCGGAACTGAATTTTACTGATGCCGAAATTGCGTACGCCAAATACAAACGCTTGATGTGGGGCTCCGTTGTCGTATTCTCGGCGCTTTCCTTGGTGTTGGCGGCCATTATTCCCGCAGAACCCGCCAGTGGCTTATGGATCGGCATGCCGGGCTTTGTTTTCTTCGGACTGAATATCGTCCAGTTTTTCATGCGCCGCCATTATCGAAAGCAAAATATTCTGTGAAAAAGAAAACTTTCTACATCACCGGCACCGACACCGATGCCGGTAAAACCTGGGTAACGACAGAGTGCCTGAAAGCATTGTCTGCAAACAATATTAAAGCGCTCGGCATGAAACCGATAGCGAGCGGCTGTGAAATGACCAGCGAAGGTTTGCGTAATGACGACGCTTTGAAATTGATTGCCGCCAGCCCGATTTCTGTGCCGTATGAATTGATCAATCCAATCGCTTTGCGCGAGCCCACGGCTCCCGAAATTGCAACCAAGCACGATGGCGTGGAAATTTCTCTCGACCCGATTTTGCATGCGTATCTTCAAATCAAGGCAGCAGCCGATATTGTTTTGGTAGAAGGCGTTGGCGGCTGGCTAGCACCCTTGAGCGATACGCTCGATCAGTCTGATCTGGTACGCGCTCTGGATTGCCGCGTGATACTTGTTGTCGGTTTGAAACTCGGCTGTATCAACCATGCCCGGCTCACGGAGCGGGTGTTGAAAGACAGCGGTATTGATTGCCTTGGCTGGATCGCTGCAGACACCGATCCGGATTTGCTGTTTGCTGAAGAATATTTCGATGCATTGCATCGTTGCATGAGCTCGCCTTTTCTTGGAAGGGTGTTTGCTGATAAACCTTCACAGCTTGATCGTGTTCTTTCATTCCTGGGGGGCGCTGCTTGCTGATGGTGCCAGCCCGTAGGGGCGCTGCTTGCTGCGCCCAAACTC
>JBOHYH010000111.1:0-1496 GCA_050737775.1 Arenimonas sp. | reverse complement strand
ATGTAGGGCGCAGCAAGCAGGCGCCCCTACGGAAATCAAACTTTCGATGTCAAAGGTTTTTTCTCGCCGGCTTCAACGCGCAAATCCAGACTGTTTTTCAAGGGTGGTGTCGGGCAGGTCGAGAACGTGGTGAAGGCACAAGGCGGGTTGTACGCCAGGTTGAAATCCACCACAGTAATGCCCTTCTCACCCGGATTTTTTGCATACAGGAAACGGGCAGCAGAATAGGTTTCATGGCCGCTGGTGCGATCTGCAAAAATCAGAAATAAACGGCCATCACCTTCATCGACAGCTTCGAGGCGAAACTCCTTTCCGTCTTTGGTGAAAACTACCTGCCCCGGATTGGCCATCTGCTCGACCATGCCGAGAATATTCATGATTTCGATTTTCTTTCCGGCTTCGTTAGGAATAAAAGTCGCCTGAAAACGATAGTCCTTGCTGATATCGAAATAGTCGATGCCCGGAAAGTTTTGCCGGGTTGGCGCCAGTGCGTCGCGTACACGCAATGCATAACGATCGCCGCGCTTGATCACTATGAAACTGGCATCACCTTTGTTGAATCCGACAACAGTAGGTTCGCCATCGACACCTACATCGGCGTCGGAAAGAAGATGCGCGGTGCCCGCTGCCGGTTTTCCGTCAATCGTGATGTCGCTGCCTCGTTCCGGCTGCAGCGTAATCTTTCCGGCCTTGGTCAAGGTGAGCATGCCGATTCTGGCGGGGCCAACGGCGAGCTTCGTGCCATTATCATCGCCACGGCCAACCCGTGTGGTACCGACCTCAATCCAGTGCATACCGACCAATGACAACCAACCGGCCGGTCGCTGCAATCTTTCAAGACGGGCATTGCGTTCTTTTTTTACTTCCCTTTCATAGGCAAGTTTCGCTGAATTCTTTGCTGCATTCGCATTCGCCTCTTCGGGACTTGGCTCATTGCTACAAGCAGTTAAACCGAGTGCCATCAGCGCGACTAAACTTAAACCAATCCACTTGTGCATGTTCATATAAACCTCAGCGACCACGTAAAAAAAGTTTATCCAGTTCTGCTTTCGTCAATTGCACCCAGGTCGGACGACCATGATTGCATTGGCCCGAACGCTCGGTGGCTTCCATGTCACGTAATAATGAATTCATTTCCGGAATCGTCAAACGACGATTGGCGCGTACCGATGTATGACAGGCCAGCGTCGATAATAACTCGTTGCGGGTCTGCTCGAGGGTTTGACTGCTGCCATGTTCACGCAAATCGGTCAGTACATCCAACACAATCGTTTTTGGATCCAGATCAGCCAATAGTGCGGGCACCGAACGAATACTCAAGGCCTGCGGTCCGCTGCGACGCAGCTCGAAACCCAATTCGGAAAGCGCTTGTGAATGTTGTTCAGCCACATCCGCTTCACGTTCACTGACTGAAATCGCCATGGGTACCAGTAAATTCTGCGAGCGGATTCCTTCGGCATCCTTGGCAGCCTTCAAACGTTCGTAGGTAATGCGTT
>JBOHYH010000110.1:0-12281 GCA_050737775.1 Arenimonas sp. | reverse complement strand
ATTGGGCCGAGTGACAAAAGTGATGCAAGATTCGGAGTTGGGTTTACTGACCAGCACTACCGAATACCTTTCCGGCTTCAAGACTAAAACCACCAACCCGCGACAGTTCTATACGCTCACCGAATACATGGCATGGGATAGTCCAAATACCAGTCTGCCCATGCGCATTGAATCGGCCGAAGATGTTTTGACGGAATTTACCCGCGATAATTTTGGCAAGCCTTTATCCGTCAAGCGTAGTTCGTTAAGCGACAGTACCATTAGCAACAGTCGCATTTATGCCTATGACGCACAACAGCGCCTATGTCAACGCACCGAGCCAGAATCGGGTACGACGGTCATTTCTTATGATCCTGTCGGCAATATGCTTTGGAGCGCACCTGGCCAAACGGTAGCAAGTACTACTAGCTGCAATCAAAGTGCCGTTCCAACGCAAGCCCGCATTGTCCGTAGCTACGACAAGCTCGATCGCTTGAAAACCGTTGATGTCCCCAACAGCGTCAATGATTTAGCCTACCACTATATTGCAGGCGGCCTACTGCAATCGCTTAGCAATGGTGGTTCAGGGGCCAGCGGCGTTGTATGGAATTACACCTACAACAAACTCGGTCTACCGGTAACCGAAACGCTCAACTTCGACAATCTCACCAAAGTTATACACCATCGCTACAACGCTGATGGTGTGGAAGACCAGCTCACGCTGCCAAGTGCACTGACGATTGCCTATACACCGAACGCGCTTGGTCAAGCCACACAAAGCGGAACGTTTGCGACGAACGCCAAGTATCGCAGCAACGGTGCCATTGCCGAATTCACTTATGGCAATAATGTGCTTCACAAGCAACTGCTCAACCTGCGCGGCTTACCTGCCGAGCGTAAAGACAGCTTTAGTGGCGCCTTGTTACAACAAGAAATCGTGGCCTTCGATGTCAGCGGCAATGTGCTGTGCATGCGTGATAACACCAGCGGCAGCGGTGGGCATCGTGATATGCAATACGATGCACAGGACCGCTTGGTCAATACTTATGCTCCGAACCAATGGTGGGTCAATGCCAGCACAGGCTACGACGTGCTGGACAATATCCGAACATCGACCGTAGGCAACCGTAAACATACCTATATTTACGATGCGAACCAACGCCTGACTAAAATCACCAAGCCCCTTGGCAATGACCCGAGTCCGCAAAACGTCAATGCTTTGATGACTTGCAACAACATTGCATTGAATGAGGACATTGGCACGATCAGTCCAGAAGGCAGTGGCACCATCGAACCGCCAAACACGGGCGGCACAACCACGCCCCCCGGTAGTGGTGGCAATCCTCCAGGAGGTGGAGGTTGCCAGTTCGCTTGTGGTGGTGGCGGCCAGCAACAAAATGCTATTGGAGGCAGTGATGGTGGCGAGGAATTCAGCCAGTCTTCGATGATGGCCATGTCGTCCGCAGGTGGAGGTGGAGACGACATTCCAGGAGCTCCAATTACCGTATATCAATTTACGCAGGATGCCAACGGCAATACCGTCAGCGGCAGACATGCAGCGGTATTTGATGCGCTCAATCGGGTAACCGAAATTACAGGTATAGAACAATACCAATACGATGGCCACGGACGCCGTGTCAAAACCAAGCGGCTCAGCGATAACAAAATCAATTACTCGGTCTACGATCTGAGCGGAAGACTACTGACCGAAGACGATGCGCGTACCAACAAGAAAACCGATTACATTCACTTCAATGGTCGCTTGGTGGCAGAACGCAGTGCAGCGTTGACAGGCACCACGGCGCAGACTACGACTTACGTGAATAGTTATTTGCATACCGATTCGCTAGGCAGCCCGGTGGCAAAAACCAGTCAAACCGGTGCCATTACGAAAATCGAGCGTTATACGCCATATGGCGAGCCAAGTGATCAAACGTATGACCAAGGCCCGGGCTATACGGGGCACGTGACGGATAGCTTGACGGGGCTGAGTTATGCGCAGCAGCGCTATTATGATCCGCTCATCGGAAGATTCTTGAGTGTGGATCCGATCGAGACCGATCCGAACACAGGGGCGAGTTTTAATCGCTACAACTACGCCAATAATAATCCGTATAAGTTCACCGATCCGGATGGAAGAGATGCAGCAGAAAGGTTTGTAGAGCAACACCGTGCAGACATGCAAAGCGGTAATGGCAAGATATACGAGCCTTTTGAAAAACCTGTCGTTATAGTAACTGGGACGATGCTTGCTGCAACCCCGCTTATTGGCCCGATTGCATCCTTAATATTTCGTCAAAGAATAACAAGCGAGGTGAAGCCACTTAATGGAAACTCAAAAAACAGCCCGAAAGAGCAGCATCGATATGAAATTTCCGACAAAGATGGAGACGTTGTAAAAACTGGAATTAGTGGCAAAGCGTTGAATAAAGACGGAACGTCAGGACGTGCAAATGTACAAGTAAATTCTTTAAATAAAACAGAGGGTCCAGGATCATATACCGCCACAGTTAAAGAAACGGGGATTCCTGGAAGACGCGCAGCTTTGGAAGCAGAGAAAGCAGCAACAAAAGAACTTAAATCCGAAGGAAACACACTACGTCTCCAACAACGTCCAAAGCCAGAGTGAAAAATGAGTATGGAATTTGATTTAGATGCACCGGGATTGTCGAAGCAAGAGCGTAACGAATTTCGATATCAAACCAGATCGCTGACAAATTTATTTGAGAGAAGCTTTGATTCACCATTGAAATTGAAGAAGGCTTGGAAAGTGCTAATCGAAGTGGTTCCAGCTATTAAGCACAATCGACATAGAAACTTACTTGGTGCTTTAACACTAGAGGTTGAAGGTCAGCCAGGCCTGTTGTTGGCGGATGCTACAGATGATGAAAAGTGCAACCTAGCTTTGAAGTGGCTAATGATGGGCACCGATAAATTGGCTGATGAGTTGGGCTTAGATAGCGCTCAATTTGAATCAGCGGCTCAAAAAGTAAGGTCTCTCAGTTTTGTAAATATCCGAACGTGGAAAAAATCTATCGATAGTCCGGACCGAAAGAAGAAGGCTGAAATTATTGTCGATCATCGTGTCCATGAAGCACGACTTGTGTGCCGAATATTTGAAAATGGAGTGCTCTATGCAGAGCATCTTTTATCATCCGAACTGCCTGATGAGTTTATTTATGAACCATTGCTTGGCGAGTTTAGGTGGATTGATAACAACACTGTCGAATTGCTATCAAAGGATGGCGTTCGAAGTTGGAAAATACAGACCTAAAAAACACTGAAAAGATAAAACAAAGGGGTTGATTTAAATCGGTCATTGTTCTACCTGCCCACCGCGGTTAACGCTCAAAATAAAAACGCCGTCGTTCATCGCGACGGCGTTTTTGTTTGCGTGCTGTTTTTTGCTTAGCGATCAGGCTGTGCGAGTACCGAGTCAACGCGGTAAGGCGGGCAAAAAATTCTCGTAAGTTGGTGCCTTTGGCCCAACGCTTTTAACGCGGAAACACTGGGACACGCACTTGATCGGCATCGCCTGACAAGCGATTCAGAAAATCCCTACCAAGCACCTCCATAAAAAACGCCCCGAATATTGGGGCGTTTTTGTTTTTACGATTTGCCTAGCGATCCGCTTGCGCGAGTACCGACTCGATGACCTGGCTCACCAAGCGTTGCTTGTCTTTGGGCAAGCGACTGAGTTGTTCGAGTTGCTGCTGCAGTTTAGGCGCTGGCCCGCGTTTGCGCGTGTTGCCCAAAAAGAATGGGGTCAGGTTGATTTAAATCAGCCATCGTTCTTCCTGCTCACCGCTGTTAACGCTCAAAATAAAAACGCCGTCGTTCATCGCGACGGCGTTTTTATTTGCGTGCTGTTTTTTGCTTAGCGATCAGGCTGTGCGAGCACCGAGTCAATAACTTGCATGACGAATTGTTGGCGTGCTCGCGAAAGTTGCGTGATGCGATCCATCTGCTGCTGCAGTTTTGGCGCTGGCCCGCGTTTAGCGGCCGCCTTGCGATCATCGGTGATTAACGCTTCGACGGCCACGCCTAAACGCTTGGCGATATCGGGTAATAACGACACCGGAATACGACGGCGGCCAGTCTCGTAGGAGTTCACGGTTTGCTGCGACACGCCGAGCAGTTCGGCCAGTTGTACTTGAGTGATGTCTTGTTCTTTACGCAGCTTTGCCATGCGCGCACCGAGGGTAATAAAGAAATCGCGTTCGTTGGTTGTGATGGCCACGGTGTCGTCTGGATAAATGAGGGTGGTCATACGCTATCTCGAAGTTCTAAGTGCGGTTGACAATACTCCAATATGACGTATTGTGTCGACACGATTATTCCACTTGACAGCTTTTTGCCAGGAGCCCGATCTTATGAAGCCATCCCCAGAAGCCTCAAAAGCGCTGACAGCCGCGTTATTACCGGCTTTGCTGTCTGCCACGCAGGTCGAGGTGGTCAGCCCCGATGAGGTGCAAATGACGCGGGGAGCGCGTCACTACAGGGTTCGCGGCTTAGTGCGCAACTTGAGCGCGGAATCCTTGAAAATTACCTTGCGCGTCAGCAGTGGCGATCATCTGCACGTCGATACCCTCGATCTGTATCAAGCGCGTGCACGCAGTGCGTTTATCAAAGCCGCCGCTGTTGAACTGGGTGCGAATGAATCGGTGATTAGTGGTGATATCAGTGCGCTGGTGTTGGCGCTGGAACCGATACAAGAACAGGCAATGCGCGGTGCCTTGAAACCAGAAAATGACATCGCCTTGCCGGTGCTGAGTGAAGCCGATGAAGCGGCGGGCTTGGCCTTGTTGCGTGATGTGAATCTTGCCGAACGCATCGTGAGTGATGTCGAAGCGATTGGTGTGGTCGGCGAAGGCACCAATGCCTTGGTCGGTTATCTGGCCTGCGTGTCGCGGCTGCTTGATCGACCGTTGGCGATACTGATTCAATCGACCAGTGCCGCCGGTAAATCGACTTTGATGGATGCGCTGTTATCGCTCATGCCGGAGAACGAGCGCGTGCATTACTCGGCGATGACCGGCCAATCGTTGTTCTACATTGGTGAAGGCAATCTCAAACATAAAATTTTGGCTATCGCCGAAGAAGAGGGCGTGCGGCAAGCCGCGTATGCCTTGAAACTGTTGCAAAGCCAAGGCGAACTCACGATTGCTTCCACCGGCAAAGACCCGACGACGGGGAAATTGATCACCTCGGAATATCGCGTGGAAGGTCCGGTGATGTTGTGCTTGACCACCACGGCCATCGACATTGATGAAGAATTATTAAATCGCTGTCTCGTACTAACCATCAATGAAACGGTCGAACAAACCGCCGCCATTCAAGCGCGACAACGCGCTTCGCGCACCCTCGCGGGTTTGCAAGCCAATGTGCGCAGCACGCAAGTGATTACGGCGCATCGCGCCGCGCAAACCTTACTGCGACCGTTGGCGGTGGTGAATCCGTTTGCCGAACAACTGACCTTTGCCAGTGATCGAGTGCGGCTGCGGCGCGATCACGTCAAATACCTGGCACTCATTGATGCCATTGCTTTATTGCATCAACAGCAACGCCCCATAAAAATTTTGGAAGTGAATGGCACCCCTGTCGAGTACATCGAAGTGATGCAAAGCGATATTGCACTGGCGAATCGCTTGGCCCATGCCGTACTCGGGCGATCACTCGATGAATTGCCACCGCAAACGCGGCGTGTGCTGGCCGCACTCGATGCGTGGGTGCGCGAGCACGCGCACACGCACGGGATGGAACGTGCGGCGGTGCGCTTTACGCGACGTGCGGTGCGCACGGCATTGGGTGTGAGCGATACGCAACTACGCGTGCATCTGGAACGGCTGGTTAGCTTGGAATATGTGCTGGTGCATGGTGGCAAGATGGGCCAGCAATTTGCTTATAGCCTAGTGTTTGATGGCGAGCCTGACAGCGATGTGCCGCAATTGATGGGACTCAGTGAAGCATCGACGACGGAAATATCTCTAACCTCGCGGGGTAAAACGGTCACCTCGCGGGGGCAAACCCCTCACCTCGCGGGGCAAAAGGCCCACCTCGCGGGGCGGTTGCGGGGCGATAGCGGCCCGGTTGCGGCCACCTCGCGGGGTGCGGAAACTGGCCTGACAGCCAGCACTGACGGGCCTCTCGCTTCCCTGCTGACCGCTTCTTCTCAAAAGCCGCGTAGCCGGTCGGTCAAAGCACGCGGCCACAACGGTCACGATGCCTTATCGGCGAAACCCTAATCATGGTGGGCAAGCGCACCGAGCGCCTCCGATTATTGTTAGAGCCTTCATCGCCCGAGGCTTTATCGGCGTGGATACGCCGCTATATCGAAGCACTGACGGTGCAGCATCGCAGCGTGGCCGATATCCGCACGCGTCGCAGTAAATTGGCCCACTTCAACGCGTGGTGCGTTGAGCGTGGCATTGAGCGACCGGATGCAATCACGCACGCGCACATGTTGCAGTTCCAGCGGCATATTTTTTTATACCGCAAACCCAATGATCAGCCGATGGTGATCAATGGGCAACGGATTACCTTCTTCACCATTGACATGTTCTTCCGTTGGTTGGTGCGCTTGGCTATCGTGCCGTCCAATCCTGCTGCCGATATTGAATTACCCAAACGCACCGATGATTTACGCGAGCCGCTGACACTGGACGAAGTGGAGCGCGTGTTATCGCTGCCGAATCTGGACACGTTGGACGGCTTGCGCGATCGGGTGGTGATGGAAGTGTTTTATGCGACCGGCCTTCGTCGCTTGGAGCTGTCCAATCTGTTCGAGAGCGATATTGATTGGGAGCGCGGCACGCTGCATGTTCGCTTGGGCAAAGGCCGTAAAGACCGCTTTGTGCCGCTCGGTGAGCGCGCCTTGGCGTGGATTGCAAAATACCAACGCGAGGCAAGGCCACAACAAGAAACAAATCCTGCTGAAAAACATTTATTCCTGAATCAATATGGCCAAGGCTTATCGCCTGACGGCGTGTGTTGGACGGTACGCGATTATTTTAATCGCGCCGGCATTAGCAAACGCGGGGCGTGTCACTTGTTCCGCCACACGATGGCCACCGCCATGCTCGATAACGGCGCGGATATCCGACACGTCCAGGAAATGCTCGGCCATGGCAGCATCACCAGCACGCAGCGTTACACGCATGTGTCCATTGCAAGACTGAGCGCTGTGCATGCCGCGACGCATCCGGCGGCGCGCTTGTTGCGACCGCTGGAAGATGCGGACAGTTAAAATAACGATTAAGAAAAACAAAAAATAAAAATAAATATTAAGAGTCTTCTCTTGATAAAAATAATCGTGTGCGGACACAACACGGCACACTGACACGGGACGCATCCATCGATACTTGACGTTCGTCGCCACCGGAAACAGTACGAACCCCGTGCCTGTCACGTTGCGTGCATGTGCCGTTGCTTCTCAGTCGTTCCTTCTTCGTCGCACGTCACCGCACGCACCGCGCCAGTGGACGCTTTATCGCAATCGTAATCCGGCTCCGAATAATCTATCGGGCAATCCCTGCGGCCCTCTCGACATAACGCAGATTATGCACACTGTGGTGGCGATAGAGCCGCCACCCCACTGTTCGTTCGCGGGTTGTCATCCGGCAATCATCACTATCCGAACGCTCACCGCATAATCAGTCGTTATGTCATCGGGCCGCCTTCGGACGGTGCACGCTGCGTTGCGCGTGGGGTTATCAGTATCGCTTCGGTGAGCGCATCGCCACGCGCGATGCACATGGATGTGCGAGTGCCGCGAGCGCAGGATGCGCAAGAGCGGCCCCGAAAGCAGGGAAGTGCGAGCCGATGGCCGTGCAAAAAACCGCACCCCCATCCCGGCCTTGATCGCCGAATAAAAAAGATCCAACGATGGCACAGGCCAATGCGTGTGAAAGCCGCTCACCATCATCGCTTGTTCGTTGCATCTTCGCGGCGGCTTTAACACCCATTGCCCCGTGCTCGGAAAAAGAAAAGCCTTGACGCGCACGCGTGTTGTAGGCGAAAAAGCGTCTCAAGGATTTTTTTTAGGTAACGCAAACCCGTGTCAGCCGTTTTAGCCATTGCCGAGCCGCACCGCATCAAGCGTTCGCACCGTCGGCGCGGCAAAGTCACGTCGGGTCGCTTTGTTCAGCGCTATTATGATCCGGTCATTGGAAGGTTTTTATCGGTTGATCCGGTGGAGACAAATCCAAACACAGGCGGAAGCTTCAACCGCTATAAATACGCTTCCAACAATCCTTACAAATTTATTGATCCTGATGGACGAGCTGAGACTCTTGCATTTAACAGCGCAGATGGCCTGCATGCAGCAGGTAGTGTTTTCAGAATTCCAGGGATGCACACTCTTTCAGGACATGGCAATACTCGTATCATGGAGGGGGCAAATGGTCAGCCGTATTCAGCTTCAGACATTATTTCTCTAGGAAGATCAAATGGCTTAAAGGAAGGTCAAACTATATTTACTGCTGTTTGCAATGTTGGATCTGATAAGGCCACTCTAGCTCAGTCCTTAGCAGACAAAAATAATGGACCCGTATGGGCTCCAAATGGGTACGTAATGTATCCAACTACAATAGATAGCAATCCTTTTGATTTAAAGGGGCCATATAAGCCTGGAAATCCGGTCACACTTACTGTGAACTCTGCACCTGATGGCAGTGGCGAGGCTATGACTTTTAACTTATACAAACCTGGTGGAAACGGACAGGTCTTCAGCAAAATTAGCAGTGTTCGGTTCGATCCAAAAACTGGTGAGGCTAAAATACGAATTGCTCCAGAAACCGGCTCGCGTATAACCCGTACGATTACTGTTGATCGCAAAAAATAAGGTGCGAAAAAATGAATAGAATTATTTATTTGTTTGTTGTTTCTATTTCAGCCATAAGCTTGTTGCCTGCATGTAGCAAGCTGGATCAGCAGTCCAGTGGAGACATCGAGAGTGCAACTGCTAGTACAGGTGAAATATTTCACCTCGATCAAGATCAATTAATGAAGTTAAAAGAACAAGCTAAACAAGGTGATGTTAATGCTGCACTGAAGGTTTCAAAGTACTACGAATTTTCAGTGAACAGTCCTGAGCTAGCTTATCCTTGGTTGGCGATAGCAGCAGAAAAAGGAAATATATCAGCAATGAAAGGACTTGGAATATACCTCGGTGCAGAAGGCGGCATTGATAATTGTAAAAGTGCACTTGCTTGGCTTGAACGTGCTAAACGAGAAGCAAAAAACTCCGAAGAAATTAAGCAATATTTCCTAGATGAGGCAATTGTAAATTTGAATACAAATTTCCAGAAGTGTATCGAGCGTGGAGTGCATTAAAATAACAAAAAATGGGGTCAGGTTGATTTAAATCGGCATCGTTCTTCCTGCCCACCGCTGTTAACGCTTAAAACAAAAACGCCGTCGTTCATCGCGACGGCGTTTTTATTTGCGCGTGTTTTTGTTATGGATCAAGCTGCTTCTGCGTGCAAGCGTACGCCGAGTGCACGCGCTACTTTAAGCACGGTGGCAAAGCTGGGGTTGCCATTTTCACTGAGCGCTTTATAAAGGCTTTCGCGGCTCAGGCCGGCATCACGGGCCACTTGCGTCATGCCTTTTGCACGGGCGATATTGCCCAGCGCTAATGCGATACCGGCGATATCATCGGGGGCTTCGCTGAGCCAGGCATCGAGATAGGCGGCCATTTCTTCTGGGTTGCGTAATTGTTCAGCCACATCGTATAAAACAGTTTTCGTTTTTGCGCTGGCTTTGATGATTTTCTTTTGCATGCTGATAACTCCTAAAGATTTTTTGCCAGTGCGATGGCAGATTTAATATCGCGTTGCTGCGAGGTTTTGTCGCCACCGGCGAGTAGCACGATGAGCTCGCCCCGTCTTTCGGTGTAATACACCCGATACCCAGGTCCGTAGTCGATTTTTAATTCTGCGATGCCGCCGGTGAGTTGACGGTGTTGGCCGGGATTGCCGTGCGATAAACGATCTATTCGCATTTGAATACGAGCACGACCCACTTGATCTTTAAGGGTGTTGATCCACTCTTGGTAATCCAAGGTCATCGAAATTTGCATAGCGCAATAGTATCCTGTGGGCTACGGTTGTCAAGGCGCGCAATGGCCTTCATAGAGCAAAACGCTGCGGTTCATCGCGACGACGTTTTTGTTTGTGCGGTTTGTTTAGCGAGTAGCCGCCGTTTTGCGGGTGGGCTTGGGTCGTACAGATTGCATTTTTGCGATCTGAGTCCGCTTGACTAATCCGTCCATGACGACAAGCAAGGCTTGCTGGTCTTCATCGGGCAGTTCATCGACTTGGCGATAAAGTTGATGCAGTTCGGGATTGCGCAAAGTGAGCTTGTCGCTGCTGGCCGTGCGGCCTGCCAGCTCATCCAAAGTAACCGCGAGTGCTTCGGCAATCTTGACGATGGTATCGAAGTGCGGCATCGCATCGCCAGTCTCCCAGCGGTTATACACACGCGGGCTTACACCGAGTAATTTGGCTAAACGAATTTGCGTAATCTGACGTTGGCTACGCATGGTGCGGAGTTGTTCGGCGAAGTCGGCCATA
Source organism: Arenimonas sp. (assembly GCA_050737775.1). Taxonomy (GTDB): domain Bacteria; phylum Pseudomonadota; class Gammaproteobacteria; order Xanthomonadales; family Xanthomonadaceae; genus Arenimonas. The sequence goes on along the minus strand of JBOHYH010000110.1, from coordinate 1,728 downwards.
TCCAATAAAAGCAATGATGAGGAAGTGGTCATAGTAGATGCGCCTGTTTGGGGATTGACTTGTATGGACATTACAGTACACGATAATATGTACGCAACAGTCTATTGACAGGTTTTAGCCAGGAGCCCGACCCATGACCCTATCCGACGCGACTTCAAATGCACTGTCGGCCCCGTTATTGCCAGCCTTGGCATCGTCTTCGACCCAAATCGACATCATCAGTCCTGATGAAGTGCGCATCACGCGAGGAACACGGGCTTATCGAGTGCGCGGCTTAGTGCGCAACTTGAGCGCCGAATCCTTGAAGATTACCTTGCGTGTGAGCAGTGGTGATCATTTGCATGTGGACACGCTGGATTTATATCAAGCCCGCTCGCGTGCAGCCTTTATCAAAGCCGCTGCGATGGAACTGGGTGCCAATGAATCGGCGATCAGTGGCGATATCAGTGCCTTGGTGCTGGCACTGGAACCGATACAAGAACAGGCCATGCGTGGGGCTTTGAAACCAGAAAATGAAATGGTATTGCCTGTGCTGAGCGAAGCCGAGGAAGCGGCAGGCTTGGCCTTGTTGCGTGATGCGAATTTAGCGGATCGAATCATTGCCGATGTCGAAGCGATTGGTGTGGTCGGTGAAGGTATCAATGCGCTGGTCGGTTATCTGGCCTGTGTCTCGCGTTTGCTTGATCGACCTTTAGCCATTCTTATCCAATCAACCAGCGCAGCCGGTAAATCGACGTTGATGGATGCCTTGTTATCGCTTATGCCAGAGAACGAACGCGTGCATTACAGCGCCATGACGGGACAATCGTTGTTCTACATTGGTGAAGGCAATCTCAAACATAAAATTTTGGCGATTGCCGAAGAAGAGGGCGTAAGGCAAGCCGCGTATGCGCTGAAGTTATTGCAATCGCAAGGCGAACTCACGATTGCCAGTACTGGCAAAGACCCGACGACCGGGAAATTGATCACCTCGGAATATCGCGTGGAAGGTCCGGTGATGTTGTGTCTGACCACCACCGCGATTGATATTGATGAAGAATTATTGAATCGCTGCCTTGTTCTCACCATCAATGAAACGGTGGAACAAACCGCTGCCATACAACAGCGACAACGCGCCTCACGCACCCTCGCGGGACTGCAAGCCAATGTGCATAGTGCGCAGGTAATCGCCGCGCATCGTGCCGCACAAACGCTCTTGCGACCACTCGCGGTGGTGAATCCGTTTGCCGAACAACTGACCTTTGCCAGTGATCGGGTACGACTGCGACGCGATCATGTGAAATACCTGGCATTGATCGATGCCATTGCTTTGCTGCATCAACAACAACGCCCCATTAAAACTTTAGACGTGAATGGTGTGATGGTGGAATACATCGAAGTGATGCAAAGCGATATTGCATTAGCCAATCGCTTGGCGCATGCGGTACTCGGTCGTTCACTGGATGAATTACCGCCGCAAACGCGGCGCGTACTCGCGGCGCTCGATGCGTGGGTGCGCGAGCACGCGCACACGCACGGGATGGAACGCGCCGCCGTGCAGTTCACGCGACGTGCGGTGCGCACGGCATTAGGCTTAAGTGACACGCCCTTACGCTTGCACCTGGAGCGATTGGTGAGCATGGATTACCTCGCCATTCATGGCGGCAAGATGGGCCAGAGTTTTACTTACAGCTTGTTGTTTGATGGCGAGAACACGAGTGATGCACCGCAAATGATGGGACTCACGGA
>JBOHYH010000109.1:0-1135 GCA_050737775.1 Arenimonas sp. | reverse complement strand
CCATTACGACGGGGTAGCAGAAGTTGAATTAAGAAAAAACGACAGCGATTTATTGGGGTATTCCGGCAAACGCTTTATTGATATCGAAGGCTTCATTTTTCGCCAGTACATTCCAGGCGATGCGGGCCAGCTTGTTGGCGAGTGCCACGGTGGCGCAGTTGATGCCGCGTCGCTGAATCAGCGGCATTAGCCAAGCACTCAAGGCATCGTCTCGACGATCTACCCATCGCAGCACGGCACGTGCCGCATGCACTAATAAGTATCGCAAATGGCGGTCTCCGTTTTTGGTGATGCCGAGCAATTGGGTTTTACCGCCGCTGCCTCGTTGTTTAGGCACCAGTCCGACCCAGGCAGCCAAGTCACGACCCGTGCCGAATTGATGGCCATTCCCCACACTGCCCAAGAAGGCCGCTGTGACGATGGGACCAAAGCCGGGAATGGCGAGTAATCGAGTGTAGGCAGGATCGGCTTTTGCGGTGCTCTGCAGTTGTTGTTGCAGGGCTTCGAGTTGTTGATTTAGATGCAACACCGATTGATAGAGCGCGAATAATTGTTCACGCGCGATAAATGACAAATCGTTCTCGGCATCTTCCAGGGCGGCAGGCAGATGCATGAGCAATTGGCAACGACTGACAGAGAAAGTGACGCCATACTCTCCTGCGAAGCCGCGTATTTTATTCAAGCTACGTGTACGTTGTTGAATCAAATTCTGGCGCAAGCGATTAAGCAATTGCATATCTTGTTGCGCTATCGATTTGATGGGAACGGGATGCAGGCAGGGCCGCAGAGCGGCTTCGGCGATAGCCAGTGCATCATGGGCATCGGATTTATGGGTGCGTGCAAACGCCTTCACATGTTGTGGCGGAATAAGTTTAACGGTGTGGCCCATGGTGACAAACAAGCGAGCCCAATAATGCGCACCGGCGCAGGCTTCCATTGCAATCAGGCACGGTGACCATTGCGCCACCGTGGCCGCTAAATGTTTGCGAGAAACACTGCGATTGAATAGGGATTGTTGAGAGTCCGATAAGCCACAGACCTGAAATACATTTTTTGCCAAATCAATGCCGATCACTTTACACTTCATGACGGATGCCTCCTCAACGTGGACGAGAATTAATACTACTCGTGTGGC
>JBOHYH010000108.1:0-10553 GCA_050737775.1 Arenimonas sp. | reverse complement strand
GGTGAAGACAGTTCCGCCGCTCGTTTTGCAGCAGGCCAATTACATTTGACGGCTGATGAGCGCGCACGTCGTTCAGCCGGAAATCGCCGTAAACCAAAAGTCAAAATTGTTGAAGCTTCACGTTCTGCCACGGGGCAGCATGGCTTCTCGAAACCCACTGCGCCGGTTCTGCGTGAGCTGTTTATCGGTGACAGCATCGTTGTGAGCGAACTCGCCAACAAGCTGGCAATGAAGGGCGGCGAAGTGGTTCGTGCCCTCTTCAAAATGGGCGTGATGGCCACGATCAATCAGGTCATTGATCATGACACTGCCGTTCTGGTCGTTGAAGAACTCGGACACAAGGCAACCAAGGTACAAGACGACGATGCAGAAAGCGCATTGGAAGCCGTGAAAGTGGAAGTACAGGGCGAACAGAAAACGCGTCCACCTGTCGTCACCATCATGGGTCACGTCGATCACGGTAAAACCTCCTTGCTCGACTATATACGCCGTACCAAAGTGGCTACCGGTGAAGCCGGTGGTATCACGCAGCATATTGGTGCTTATCACGTTGAAACCGAGAAAGGCGTTATTTCCTTCCTCGATACTCCGGGTCACTCGGCGTTTACCTCGATGCGTGCACGTGGTGCGAAACTGACCGACATCGTCGTGCTGGTGGTGGCTGCCGATGATGGCGTGATGCCGCAAACGATTGAAGCTGTGAATCATGCCCGCGCTGCCAAAGTACCGTTGCTGATTGCAGTAAATAAAATGGACAAACCGGACGCCAATCCGGACAACGTCAAACAAGGTTTGGTCGCGTTGGAAGTAGTGCCGGAAGAGTGGGGCGGTGATGTGCAGTTTGTTCCAGTATCGGCAAAAACCGGTATGGGCATCGATGCATTGCTCGACGCGATTTCGGTCCAGGCCGAAGTGATGGAATTGAAAGCGGTTTACGACACACTGGCAACCGGTGTTGTTATTGAATCGGCTTTGGACAAAGGTCGTGGCCCGGTCGCTACGGTGCTCGTGCAACAAGGCACCTTGAAGAAAGGTGATTACCTGGTTTGCGGCGTGCATTACGGCCGCGTTCGTGCACTGTTTGATGAAAACGGAAAGCAAACTGAGTCGGCGGGTCCTTCTATCCCCGTGCAGGTCCTTGGTCTTTCCGGTGTGCCGGATGCAGGCGATGATTTCGTCGTGGTTTCCGATGAACGTCTGGCAAAAGACGTTGCCCAGCAACGTGATGCCAAACGTCGTGAATCACGTTTGATTACTTCTGCCGGCAGCCGCATGGAAGACATCATGGCATCCATGGGTCAAGACAATGGCATGCAAACCATGAACATTCTGGTGAAAGCCGATGTTCAGGGCTCGGTCGAAGCATTGCGTCAATCGCTCACGGGCTTGTCGAACGAATTGATCCGCATCAATGTGATCAGCTCGGGTGTGGGTGGTATTACCGAATCCGACGCAACACTTGCCGCCGCATCAAAAGCGGTCATTATCGGCTTCAATGTGCGTGCCGATGCGACTGCTCGCAGAATCATCGAAAGCAACGGTCTGGATTTGCGTTACTTCTCGATTATTTACGACGTTATCGATCAGGTTAAACAAGTGGCTTCCGGTTTGCTGGGCAAGGAAGTCCGCGAAGAAATCATCGGTATCGCCGAAGTCCGCGATGTCTTCCGCAGCTCGAAATTCGGTGCCGTTGCTGGTTCGCTGGTTATCGAAGGCTCGGTCAAGAAGAACAAGCCAATCCGCGTGCTGCGTAACAGCGTTGTGGTTTTCGAAGGCGAATTGGAATCGCTGCGTCGCTTCAAAGACCTCGTTGAAGAAGTTAAGAGTGGTACCGAATGCGGTATCGCCGTTAAAGCCTACAACGATGTGCAACCTGGCGATCAAATTGAATGCTTTGAACGCATTGAATTTGCGCGGACGCTGTAAGAGCAATGGCAAAAAAGAGCTTTCATCGTACCGATCGCGTGGCATCTCAACTGCGTCGCGATCTCGGTCTTATTGTTCACGCCGCCGTGCGTGAACATGGCCTGCCATCGGTCAGCGTTTCGGATGTTGAAATTACCCGCGACATGGCACATGCCAATGTCTATGTGACTGCATTGCTTGGCGACAAAGGTCCGGTTGCAGTCAAAGCATTGAAAGAACTGGCACCGCAGTTGCGTTACAGGCTCGCACAGGCGGTGCGCATGCGTCATGTACCAGAGCTGCACTTTATGTATGACGATTCGGTCGATAAAGGCGAGAAGATCGAAGCCTTGCTTCGTGAATTGCCAGAATCAGACCGCGTGGCACCAGCTGAGTCCGACGAGTCAGAAGATTCGGATATCGAATCCGAAAAGTAGTTTTGAGTTTTTGTAGGGGCGCTGCTTGCTGCGCCCAAATTACATCGCAAAGTCAGGGCGCAGCAAGCAGCGCCCCTACAAGAGCATGCAGATACCATGCAAAAACGTCCTCGCACAATATTCCGCAGCATTGACGGAATCGTCTTGCTCGACAAACCACAAGGCCTGAGTTCCAACCAAGCCTTGCAGCGTGTTCGTCACATATTTCGTGCAGAAAAAGCTGGACACACTGGAAGTCTCGACCCGCTTGCCACCGGACTACTTCCAATATGTCTTGGAGAAGCCACCAAAATCGCCGGCATCTTGCTCGGCAAAAACAAAGCCTACGACACCGTCGCAAAACTCGGCGCAACGACCGATACCGATGATGCCGATGGTCAGGTTTTACTTGAGCGCGTAATTCCGGATTTTGATATCGAAAAAATCCAAACCTTGTTACAGGGTTTCATCGGAAAAATTCAGCAGCGACCACCGATTTATTCTGCGTTGAAACAAGGCGGCGAACCACTCTATGCAAAAGCACGCCGTGGTGAAATAATCGAAGTGCCGATGCGTGAAGTGAATGTTGAAAAAATCGAAGTCGTCGGCATTAACGAAAATGAAATTTCATTGCGAATTGTTTGCGGCTCCGGTACTTATATCCGCAGCATCGTCCGTGATCTTGGTGAACTGCTTGGCTGCGGTGCTCACGTAAAAGTCTTGCGTCGTCTTTGGGTCGATCCTTTCATCGAGCCGCAGATGCACACGCTGGACGAATTGGTCGATTTGGCCGGGCAAGGTGATGCAGGTCTCGAGTCTTTGGTTTTGCTTATCGAGACCGGTTTGGCCGGTTGGCCGGTTTTGCAGTTGGATGAAACCCAAATCAAGCGTTTCGGCCAAGGCCAGAGGCTGGTCATTTCCGACTCCGGGATATTGGGGGATGTGAACGTTTGTGACCAAGCGGGCCGTTCGCTTGGATTGGCCAGTCTGGATCAATACGGTGTTTTGCAGGCAAAACGGCTATTCCGCTGGGCCGCGCTCAGCTAAATCTGCTGTCTGCACCGCATTCCGGACTTATAAAAAGTTAACAAACCCTTGTTCGAAAAGCCCGCCGCCCGCTATAATTGACAGGCTTGATTGGGCCTTTTCCAGTCTGGCGCTCCTTTAACCGGCGAATGTTGCGGTACGCATCCTGCGTTTCTGCGAATTACGCATCATAGAGATATTTAAAATGGCAGTTGATAACCAGAAAATTATGACCGATTTCGGTCGCGTTCCTAACGATACCGGCTCCCCGGAAGTGCAAGTTGCCTTGTTGACTGCACGCATCGAACACCTGACCGAACACTTCAAAGCACACAAACACGACAACCATTCACGTCGCGGCTTGTTGAAAATGGTCAACACACGTCGCAGCTTGCTGGCTTATCTGAAAAAGAAAGACGGCGAACGTTACAAGACCTTGATTGAACGTTTGGGCTTGCGTCGTTAATAAAGAAATACCATGCGGCGCAGAAATGCGCCGCATTTTTTTTAGGCAATATTTTTAGAAACACATTCAGAAATAAATCCGGAAGACAGGGTGTTTTCCGGAATCCATTGAAAGGAAGATAATCGTGGCGAAAGTAACTAAAACATTCCAATACGGCCAGCATCAAGTCAAACTTGAAACCGGTGAAATTGCACGCCAGGCGGGCGGTGCTGTGATAGTAACAATGGCCGATACCGTGGTGTTGGTCACCGCTGTCGGCAACAAGAATGCGAAAGAGGGTTTGGATTTCTTTCCATTAACCGTCGATTATCAGGAAAAATTTTATGCCGGTGGCCGCATCCCCGGTGGCTTCTTCAAACGTGAAGGCCGTGCCACCGAACGCGAAACACTGACCTCGCGTCTGATTGATCGCCCTGTGCGTCCGCTGTTCCCGGAAGGTTTCCATCACGAAGTGCAGATCATTGCCACCGTGTTGTCGATGAATCCGGAAGTGGCTGCCGATATTCCAGCGATGATTGGTACCTCGGCTGCCTTGGTATTGTCGGGTCTTCCATTCGGCGGCCCAATCGGTGCTGCACGCGTTGGCTTTGCCAATGGTCATTATTTGTTGAACCCAAGCGCCACGGAATTGACGACCTCGCAACTTGATCTCATTGTTGCTGGTACTCACAACGCCGTGTTGATGGTGGAATCGGAAGCGAAAGAATTGTCCGAAGAAATCATGTTGGGTGCCGTGATGTTTGGTCATCAACAACAACAAGCCGTGATCAACGCGATCAACGAATTTGCTGCTGAAGTCGGCGTTGAAAAATGGAAGTGGGAAGCCGCTGCCAAAAACGAAAACATGATTGCGACTTTGAAAGAAGCCCTCGGTGATCGTTTGTCGGCTGCATTCCAGATACGCAACAAGCTGGAACGTCGCGACGCCATTTCCGCGTTGAAAAAATCAGTCATGGAATCGATCAAGCCTGCTGCTGAAACCAATGGGTGGGTTGCATCTGATCTGAGCAAGGAATTCGGTGAACTGGAATACAGCACCATGCGTGCTTCGGTGCTGAACACCAAAATCCGCATTGACGGTCGTGACCTGAGCACCGTGCGTCCAATCAGCGTCCGTACCGGCGTGTTGCCGCGTACCCACGGTTCGGCTCTGTTCACTCGTGGTGAAACGCAGGCGTTGGTTGTATTGACGCTAGGTACCGCCCGCGATGGCCAAATCATCGACGCCGCAGAAGGCGAATCGAAAGATCATTTCCTGTTCCATTACAACTTTCCTCCGTACTCGGTCGGTGAAGCTGGCCGCATGATGGGCCCCAAGCGTCGCGAAATCGGCCACGGCCGTCTCGCCAAGCGCGGCGTACAAGCCGTCATGCCAACCATGGAAGCTTTCCCGTACACCATTCGTTGCGTATCGGAAATTACCGAATCCAACGGTTCTTCCTCGATGGCATCGGTTTGCGGTTCCTCGCTCGCCATGATGGACGCTGGTGTGCCGATTTCGGCACCCGTTGCCGGTATCGCCATGGGTCTGATCAAGGAAGGCAGCGATTACGCCGTGTTGTCCGACATCCTGGGTGATGAAGATCATCTGGGCGACATGGACTTCAAAGTAGCCGGTAGTGAGCGCGGTATCTCCGCACTGCAAATGGACATCAAGATCGACGGTATCACCGAAGAAATCATGAAAGTGGCTTTGGCGCAAGCTAAAGACGGCCGTATTCATATTCTCGGCGAAATGGCGAAAGCCATGACCGCTCCTCGTGCAGAGTTGTCTGAATTTGCTCCACGCCTGCTGACCATGAAAGTACATCCGGACAAAATCCGCGAAGTCATCGGCAAAGGTGGCGCCACGATTCAAGCCATTACGAAAGAAACCGGTACACAGATCGATATCAAGGACGACGGCACGATTACCATCGCTTCGGTCAACCTTGCTGCCGCTGAAGCTGCTCGCGCCCGTATCGACCAAATCGTTTCCGACGTCGAACCAGGTCGTATCTACGAAGGCAAAGTCGCCAAGATCATGGATTTCGGTGCATTCGTCACGATTCTGCCGGGCAAAGACGGTTTGGTACACGTTTCGCAAATTTCCGATGAGCGCGTCGAGAAAGTGTCCGACAAACTCAAGGAAGGCGATATCGTCAAAGTGAAAGTGCTCGAAGTGGACAAGCAAGGCCGTATCCGCCTGTCGATGAAAGCCGTTACCGAAGGCGAAGACCAGGCCGCTACTGAAGCCTGATCCAACTCTTTAAAGGTTATGAAAAAAATGCGGACTTCGGTCCGCATTTTTCTATCGGAAGAAAAGAAATGAAAAAAATATTGATTGGACTGGCCTTGCTTGTAGTTCTGGCAGTTGGATACAAACAATTCCAAGGTGGCGGATTGAATTTGCCGTTCATGCGAGTGCAGATGATAAATCCACTGCCACAGAGCTCACCTCTTTACCAGGAGCACCAGGCTTTTGTCGATCGCTTCAATTCCAATGAAAAAATCATTTCGAAATTTGGCGGTACCATTTCGAGCAAAGGCTTATTTGCATTGCAAAATGAAATGCATCGACGTGGTGCGCAGGCCTTGCCCCGCAAGCAGATTATTGCCGAGAACAAAGCCATGGTCGCAATGATGGCCCGTTTGCCGCAACGCAGTTGTGCAAAATTGGCCAGGCCGCGTGATGACTATGACAAAGAGCTGACATTGGATGTGCTGAGTGCGCTTGAAAGATTACCGGTAAGGCATCACAAATCCATGACCGACTTCATGTATGACGCCATGGTGGCGGATGTTGAAGGTACACCGGCAATCCCGGTGAATCAGGAGGCCTATGATGCGGCGCTGCGTGATTTGGCGCGGACCTACCACGGTGAATCCGCCGAAAAGTTGATGCGAATCATGTCCGACGTTCAGGGTGCCAGCGATGCAGACGCCTGCTGGGCCATCAACAGCATGATGACTGCAGCGGAAGCCATGCCGTCGAACTATACTGAAGCCCTGATGCGACGTTCCTGGAGTAATTGAACATGGCTGCAGCAAGAATAAAACTAAAGGAGTTTTACTCCCCTGTTTTATTTTTGTTTGGGGCGTTCTGGGCATTGCCAATGAGCCTGGTAGGCTTGGTTGCCGGCATTTTTACAATGCCATTGGGTTCCAGATTGCGCTATTCGGATCATGCATTGGTGTTCTCGGGTTTTCCTTTCGGACCCGGTGGCGCTATCACGTTTGGCAACGTAATCTTGAATACGGCCCAAGACCTTGATGCGATGGTGGTGACTTATCAATGCCGAGCAGATGGCAATCGCAATGATTGCATCCGCCTTGGGAATCACGAACGCGCGCATGTATATCAGTACATGGTTCTCGGCATCTTCTTTCTGCCGATATATTTTTTTTGCGGCGGTATCAGCGTGAAAAATCCAATGGAGCGTGCGGCCGATCGGTACGCAATGACAGGCCATGGTTGGTGGCCCTGGTAGGGCATCCATAACTGATATTCGGTGCTGGCAGAGGAATTTCTTTTGTCGTGACGCTCGCAGGAGATGAGTATGCAAACATGCTGCAAAAACTGAGAGACGATCATGCAGGGGGAGTACTGCCATGCTTGTGGGCAGAAAGATATCCTTGATCAGGACAGGCGTTTCCGCCATTTGATCGAATTGTTTCTGGCGGAACTTTTTTCGTTGGATGGAAAATTCTGGCGTAGCGTAAAAGGGATTTTGAAGCCTGGATTTCTTGCTAGTGAATACCTTGCTGGCCGCCGTACACCCTATTTGTCGCCGGTATCGATATTTCTGCTGGTCAATGTTTTGTACTTCGTTTTTCCAGTTCTTAGTGATTTCGATCTTCCGTTCAGCGACCAGGTGCCAGAACGCATTTCCGTACAGCTGGATCAATTCAAGGATGCGTCACCGGAACGATTGGCGCGGATGAAACAATCCGAAGGACAGCTGCATAGTCGATGGACTACCGCTTGGATCGATAAGCGGTTGCAGCAACGCCAAGGCCTCGATCCGAATTATCGATTAAGTACGATGGCCAATGATTTCGATGTCAAATCAGGGGAAATCAGCAAGCTGTTGATCATTGTGCACGTACCTTTCCTGGCGTTTGCTTTGATGCTCATGTTTTGGCGCAACGGGAAGTATTACGCAGAACATTTTGCCGTTGCTCTAATTACGTTTGCGACGCTGCTATTGGCAATTCAGATTGTCTTGCCGATTATCGGTATTCTCTCCGGAGACCAGTGGTTGACGGGGCCGATGGCAAGGTTGGCGGGCTGGCTGCTGATGGCTTCTTTCGCGGCGATCATCGCTGCCGCTTTTTGGCGTGTTTACAGGTGCCCATGGTGGTATGGCGCGTTTTGCTCTGCTGTTTTTCTTTTTGTCTTGGTAATGATCAACACATCGGTCTATCGCACACTTCAGTTTGCGATAATTTTCACGATGATTTGAGTACGGATAATAGCCTGCGAAAAGGCAGCAAGCAGAGGCTGGTGATGCGAGCAAGCAGGCCTATCGACCAATAAATACCCACTAGGCAGGCAGTGAAAATAGCGAAGATAAATCCGATCAGTAAAGAGAAAGCAAATTTCATCGGTGCTCCATATAGGCTGCCTAATTCCAAGAAGAGTGTGAAATAGAGCGAATGGGTGCGCCCTTGGCTGTCTGTAACTTAGCGTGGCTCATTCACTGGCAATTTCTAATTCTCTTTCCCGATCAAATTGCCCATACGGTCAATCCGACTTTGGCATTTTTCACAGGTCCAACCACCTGCGAGTGCCTGCCGAATATCATCTGGGAAGCGAATTGCGGGCAATTCGTTGCCACATTGAGGGCAGTGCATTTTTTTCAGATTGACGGTGACTTCTGGTAATTCCATGTGTTGGTTCCGGGAAATGTTCGTGATGGGATGAAGTAAACAAGCGAATCCTCATTGGATGTCATCTATTTCAGCCCGGATTTCAGGCAATAAAAAAGCGCCTATTGATCATAGTCGCTTTCAGTTCGACAGCGCGAGGCTGTTATATCCGTATTGTCCACTGGTGCGAAGGAGAGACTCGATACTGTCTCTTATAGTCAATTAAAATGTAGTTTTCAGGCTGTGGCTATAATCATATACCCCCAAAAATACCCCCAAAATATGTTCATTGCATTTTTTGCGGCAAGACACTGCTCTACTTGGGTCTTGCTGAAGGCATTTTCTTGGGTCGGGAAAGTAATGGTAGGAACTGGCAAACTATGATGCAGCGATGAATGCGAAAAGTGGGGCAAAGTTGTGACCAAGTACGTCATAGAAAGTTACACGACGATTCCCGAAGCTGATAGGGGCGGAAGACCAATTGATAAAAAATTGGCAGAACTTGTTGAAAAAGCTGCAAACGACGTGATAAGTGGAAAGTTCGCCACTGAATGCGAAGCAGCAGAAGCATACCTTTCGGAATATGCAAAACGCGTTTTAATTAAAGAAGACGGAAGTTATTTGCACAAGAAAAAAGATTTAAAAAAAAGAATTAAGCATGAAATTGAGAAAATTTTGCAACTTTAAAAAAGCGAATAAGTTATTCTCCTGTTTTAATTTTTCGGACTAATTAGGATTGCTCAATCCCTTAACGGACGCGAGCAATCCAATATGTACCATCTTCCAGAAACAGGCTTTCTCCGCCTTTCACAAATCATCGGTAATCCGAGCGCGGTTCCGCCAATGCCGCCGATCATCCCAGTAAAAAAGTCTTGCTGGTGGGAAGGAGTAAAGTCTGGGCGCTTCCCGAAGCCGATAAAGCTAGGCCCGCGTATTACTGTGTGGCGGGTCGAAGACATACGCACACTAATTGCTCAGGCTTAGTTCTCGTGTCAGAGAGTAATCAAGCCAGTCCATATGCGTTGCCTCCCGGATTTTTAGGGGAGCTTGCAAATTTCATATATGCAGCAGCTCCGCGCCCGGTTCCAGAAATTGCGCTTGCTGGTGCAATAGGGCTAATGGCAGGCATTGCCGGTCGAGCCTACAACGTAAATGGAGCTGGCCTAAATTTATACATGTTGCTACTGGCGCCGACTGGTTCTGGTAAGGAAGCCATTGCAAGCGGTGTGACAGCATTGATGAAGTCCATTAGGCAAGGTGTACCAGCAGCGTCAGAATTTATTGGGCCTGCTTCTATCGCATCGCCACAAGCTTTGGTGAAGCATCTTGCATCCACGTCGCCAAGCTTTGTTTCGATCATCGGTGAATTTGGTCTAGCGATGCAACAAATGGCAAGCCCGAAAGCTCCGGCTCACCTTGTGGGGTTACGAGCATTAATGCTTGATCTCTATGGAAAGTCCGGAAGGAATGGTGAACTAAGGCCAAGCATTTATAGCGACCGTGAGAAGAACACGGCAGCGGTTTGCTCGCCTGCATTCTCACTAATCGGCGAATCTACCCCTGAAAGTTTCTACGAAGGCTTGAGTGAGCGTTTGGTTTCTGACGGCTTGCTGCCGCGTTTCACAACTATTGAATATCGCGGTAAGCGCCAGCCATTGCAGGAATGCCGGATTGAATCGCCATCGCCGGAATTAATTGAAAAGCTTGCAACCTTTTGCAGTCATGTATTGAATTTGAATAGTCAGAACAAATCTCAAGACATCATGCTTTCCGAATCGGCCCGTGAAATATTTATTGAATTTGATGTTGAATGCGATGCAAGTATCAACGGCGCTAAGAACGAAGTTGTAAGACATTTATGGAATCGTGCCCACATTAAGGCACTAAAG
>JBOHYH010000107.1:0-10511 GCA_050737775.1 Arenimonas sp. | reverse complement strand
CATTGCAATCGTTCAAAGCGTCGGCCAAGGCCCGACCTACGCCGCTGACCATACGAAATCCATAGTCACATTCCTGTCACAAAAATGATATCTACTTGCATCTATTCCCGACCTTTGTCACGGTATCCCTGTGCTTAAACGAATTCTGATTGTGGACGATGAACCCGCCATTCGCGACATGGTGGCCTTTGCGGTGCGCAAGGATAACTACGAGCCGGTGCATGCCGGTGATGCCCGCGAAGCGCAGGAAGCGATTGCCCAGAAGGTACCCGATCTGATTTTGCTGGACTGGATGTTGCCTGGCACCAGCGGTCTGGAATTGGCGCGACGCTGGCGTCGCGATGAACTCACCCGCAGCGTGCCGATTATCATGCTCACTGCGCGCGGCGAAGAAAACGATCGTGTCAGCGGCCTGGAATCGGGTGTCGACGACTACGTGATCAAGCCATTCTCCGCCCGCGAATTATTGGCGCGCATCAAGGCTGTCTTGCGTCGCTCACGTGATGACGAAGATGACGGCTCAGTGAGTGTAGGTGCTGTCCGGATTGATGGTGCAGCACATCGGGTTTATGCCAACGACCAAAGTGTGCATGTCGGCCCGACCGAATATCGCCTGCTGCATTTCTTCATGACCCACGCCGACCGCGTTTATACCCGCAGCCAGCTTCTGGATTACGTATGGGGTGGTAGCGTCTATGTCGAAGAACGCACGGTCGATGTCCATATACGACGCCTGCGCAAAGCTCTGGAACCCTTCAAACTCGAAGACATGGTGCAAACCGTTCGCGGTGCAGGTTATCGCTTCTCCGCTCTGCGTTAAACTTCGGCATGCGTAAATTCATCAGCTCGATCAGTGAACACCAAACGCTACGACGCATTCTGCTATTTTTAATTGTAGTGGCGCTCATCGGTTGGGCTGCGGGCTTTTTGTTGCCCGCGCTGATCCTTGCTGCCTTGCTTGTCATCATCTGGCAATACTGGCGAGTGAATCATCTGCTCATGAAAACCCGAGCCAATGAAACCTTCAGCAACACGGTATCGAAAGATCTTTACCAGCAACTCGAAAACCAGCTGGCGCATCGTGAGCTGTCGGCGAGACAACGCGCGCGCCGCTTATTGAGTTTATTGCGCGCCTATCGACAAGCTGGTGCCGCCTTGCATGACGGCGGATTGATTGTTCAGCGCAATAGCAGCCAGATCGTCTGGTTCAACAAGTCTGCCAAGCGTTTTCTCGGCCTGAATTATCCACGCAGCCTGGGCACCAATTTATTGATGCATATCAACAGCCCGCTTGTGCATGAATGGTTTCTGGCCGGCGATACCGATGAGCCGCTGATGGATTTGGCGTGCCCGCAAGACGAAAACATCCGTTTGAGCTTGCGCCTGCTGCCCTACTCCAATGAACAATTCCTGGTCGTCGTGCGTGATGTGACCAAGCTGATGCAGCTGGAACATATGCGACGCGATTTCGTTGCCAATGTATCGCATGAACTTCGTACGCCGTTAACCGTTGTGCACGGCTATCTGGACATGATGGAACCCGAAGACAATCCGGAATTTGCCCCCATGATCGAGGAAATGCGCAAGCAATCTTCACGCATGGCACAACTGGTAGAAGACCTGCTCACGCTATCGCGTTTAGATGCACAGGACGCATTGCGGGAAGAAGTTATTCCGATGCAGATGTTGCTCACAACGCTCCGCAGGGAAGCCGAAGCCCTGAGCCAGGGCCATCATAAAATAAGCATTGAAGATTCCGCCCAATGCGATATATACGGTGCGCATAAAGAGCTGCACAGTGCGTTTTCCAACCTGGTAAGCAACGCAGTGCGATATACCCCATACAACGGCGAGATCAGCATTCGCTTTGAACAAGCTGCCGATAAATCCCTGCGTCTCAGCGTGAAAGACAGCGGCTACGGCATTCCGGCACAACATCTGCCCCGTATTACCGAACGTTTTTATCGCGTCTCTACCAGTCGCTCGCGCGAAAGTGGCGGCACCGGTCTGGGCCTGTCCATTGCGAAACATGTGCTGAGTCTGCACCAGGCCAGGCTGGAAATTGAAAGTGAAGTCGGCAAAGGCAGCCAATTCACTTGTGTATTCAACGGTGACCGGGCGCGTGCACGCAGCCGATAGGATTTTTCCGGGCAATCATCGTCCGTGTCGGCTATCCTTAACCACTAACGAGTGAAGAGTATTACCGTGAGCACTGACCGTCCCAGTTCCGAACTGTTTATCAATCGCGAGTTATCGCAACTGGAATTTAATTTCCGGGTGCTGGCACAGGCACAAGACGAAAAAATCCCCTTACTCGAACGCCTCCGCTATCTTTGCATTGCCTGTACCAATCTCGACGAGTTTTTTGAAATTCGTGCCGCTACTGTTCGCACTGCTTTGCAATTTGGCACGCCGTTGCAACCGGATGGCATTCATCCCAGTGACGCACTAAAACTGATTCACGAAAAAGCCGGAGAATTGGTCAAAGCACAATATGAATTCTGGAATGAAGTCATGCGCCCTGCATTGACCGAAAACGGAATTCGCGTGATGCCGCGCGACCAGTGGAATGCCAAGGAGCGTCGCTGGCTGCACGAGTATTTCAAGGAAGAAGTACTGCCTGTATTGTCGCCAATTGGTCTGGACCCGGCACATCCGTTCCCGCGTATTTTGAATAAAAGTTTGAACGTGGTTGTTGTGCTGGAAGGTAAAGATGCTTTCGGTCGCAACGGCGGCATGGCCATCGTACGTGCGCCACGTTCCTTGTCACGCATCATTCAAATTCCCCCGGAAGTGTCCGGCGGCAAACACGACTTCGTTTTATTGTCGGCAGTGTTGTCGGCCTTTATCGATGATTTGTTTACCGGCCTGACGGTGAAAGGCGCCTATCAATTCCGCGTCACACGCAATTCGGAATTATTTGTCGACGAGGAAGAAGTAGAGAATCTCGCCAGTGCTCTGAAAGACGAATTGATTGGTCGTGGCTTCCGTCCAGCCGTGCGTTTGGAAATTGCCGAGACCTGCCCGAAATCCATCGTCAAGATTCTGCTCGAAAATTTCAAGCTGCCGGAAAATGCGGTTTATCGAATCAACGGCCCAGTCAACCTGAATCGAGTGACGCAAGTTTATGACCTGGTGAATCGTCCGGACCTTAAATTTCCGATATTCAAATCACGTCACGAGTTGCTGGATGAAGATTGCCCGTTCAATACCATCAGCGAAGGTGATGTATTGCTGCATCACCCCTATGACAGCTTTAGTCATGTGTTGGATCTGCTGCAATACGCCAGCAATGACCCGCAAGTGCTGGCGATTAAACAAACGCTTTACCGCACCGGAAAGGACTCGAAAATCATCGAGTATCTGGTTAATGCGGCACGTAACGGCAAAGACGTTACGGTAGTCGTCGAACTGCGTGCACGTTTCGATGAAGAGGCCAATCTGAATCTGGCTGATCGCCTGCAAGAAGCCGGCGTGCAGGTCATGTATGGTGTGGTTGGCTATAAAACCCATGCCAAGATGATGTTGATTGTGCGTCGCGAAGGTAAAAAACTGCAGCGCTATGTGCATCTGGGCACCGGCAATTACCATGCCGGCACTGCCAGGGTTTATACCGATATCGGCTTGATGACGGCCGATCCGGATATCACGACCGACGTGCATGGATTGTTTCAGCAAATGTCCGGCCTTGCACCCACCATTAAACTCAAGCGCCTACTGCAATCGCCATTTACCTTGCACAAAAGTTTGCTGAAAAAAATTGATCGCGAAGCCAAGCATGCGCGAGCCGGAAAAAAGGCCCACATCATCGCCAAAATGAATGCACTAAATGAGCCTGGGGTTATCAAAGCCTTGTATGAAGCTTCACAGGCAGGTGTCAAGATTGATTTGATTGTGCGCGGCGCCTGCTGCTTGCGTCCTGGCATACCCGGCTTGTCCGAGAATATCAATGTCGTCTCGCTGGTCGGTCGCTTTCTCGAACACAGTCGCGTGTATTGGTTCTACAACGATGGCGATATAGAGACTTATTGTTCCAGTGCCGACTGGATGGAGCGCAATTTGCTCCGTCGTATTGAAACCTGCTTCCCAATTATTGATGCAAAACTCGCAACACGCGTGTATGAAGAAGAGCTCGGTAATTATCTGATGGATAATTCGCAGGCCTGGCAATTACAACCCGACGGCAGTTATGTGAAGGTCGTGCCGAAAGAGGAAGAAATGCCCTATTCGGCACAAGGTTCCTTGTTAGCGAAAATTTGCGGATAAGCCATGCCGATTGAACAAGCCACACCAATGAAAGATGGCGAATTGCTGGCGGCAATCGACATCGGCTCCAATAGTTTTCATATGGTGGTGGCGCGTTATGTACTGGGCCAATTGCGCATTGTTGATCGCATCAAAGAAACCGTGCGTTTGGCGGAAGGTCTTGATGGTACCGGCGGCCTGAAACTGGAATCCATTGATCGCGCACTCGAATGCCTATCACGCTTCGGCCAACGCATCCGTACTATTCCGCCACAGCATGTGCGCGCGATTGCGACCAATACGGTGCGAGCACTGAAAAGTCCGCAAACATTTTTATTGCCTGCCGAAAGAGCGCTGGGCCATGGCATTGAAGTCGTCGCCGGTCGTGAAGAAGCGCGCCTGATTTATCTTGGCGTAGCGAATGGTCAACCTCCACGCGAGAAACGTCGCCTCGTCATGGATATTGGCGGCGGCTCGACCGAATTTATTATTGGCGAAGGTTTTGAAGCGCTGGAACGCGAAAGCCTGCAAATGGGCTGTGTTGCCACGACCAAACGTTTTTTTCCGAATGGCGAACTGTCGAAAAAACGCTGGAAAGAAGCGCAGACTGAAATCACTGCCGAGTTTCAGCAGTTTTCTGCCGCCTATCGCGAACGCGGCTGGCAGGAAGTTTTTGGTTCTTCCGGTACGATCAAGGCCATTGGCGAAATTTGTACTGAAATGAAATTGACGGAGAACGTCATCACCGAAGCCGCACTCAAACAGGTTAAAGAGCAGCTTCTGCAATTCGATAAAATCGACGACATCAAACTACCGGGACTTCCAGCAGATCGCCGCCCAGTTATTGCCGGTGGCTTGCTGATTCTTGATGCCGCATTTACCGAGCTTGACATCAAACGCATGCATATCAGCGACGATGCCCTGCGCGAAGGTGTGCTGTACGACATGATTGGCCGTCGCAGCGAACGTGATCCACGCGAAGCTTCCATACAGGCACTCAGTGCACGTTATGCCGTCGATATACCGCAGGCAGATCGCGTTGAAAAAACCGCATTGAAATTATTTGATGACGTTGCGGAAGACTGGCTGCTCGACAGCGAAGAATTCCGTTTGCTCGGCTGGGCCGCACGCCTGCATGAAATGGGACTGGCGATTGCACATAGCCAATATCACACGCATGGCGCTTATCTGATCGAGCATTCCGATGTGGCCGGTTTTTCAAGAACCGAACAACAATTTATTGCCGCCCTAATTCGCAATCAACGCCGTGGCTTCAGCAATAAAAGTATTCAAACCTTGCCAAGCCGTCTTGCACAATCGGCACAGCGCTGTGCCATCTTGCTCCGAATTGCCGTACTGCTACATCGCGGCCACGAACGCGACGCCAGTCCAGAAGCCAAAATGCGCGTCACCGGCAATCAGTTGAAATTAAAACTGGATAAAGCCTGGCTAAAAGCCCATCCACTCACGCAATCGGATCTGGAAGCGGAACGCGAATACCTGGAATCAATCGATTACGTTTTGACCATTGCCTGATGATTTGTAGGGGCGCTTGCTCGCTGCGCCCTGAGTCTGCAATGTAATTTGAACGCAGCGAACAATCGTTCCAGCGATTTTGGTTGTCGTGATACTTGGGCGCAGCGAGCAAGCGCCACTACGATTTTGGTTTACGGGGGTACTTGGGCCCCCTACTTCACGTCAAATAACACCGGCTGTCTTACAATCTGAACCATGAACATTCTCTACCAACGTTTTTCCTCAATATGTTTGCTAATTCTGGCATGTAGCTTTGGCGCGTCTTGTAGCACGGAGCGAGCAACGCAAACCGAAGCTACCGTCATTGAGAAAACTGAACTAGAAACTCCCGTTGCATTGGAAAACACCGTGGTTGCCAGCGAGGATGAAGTGTTGACGTGGGACGAATCAGCTGAAGAATCAAAATCGCCTCCCAAAAAAACGGACTCGAAAAAATAAAGCAGAGGCACTGGTTGAGACTGCCATTGGACAGCGGGAGTGCCTACTTTTAACAGAAAGATGTCTGGTCAATTGCAAGTATTTTTCAGCCTGCGCCCAGACAGCACGACAGATCTAATCGTAGGGGCGCATGCTTGCGGCGCCCGAATTACATCGCAAAGCCAGGGCGCAGCAAGCATGCGCACCTACCGATTCATCACCGCACCACTCCCATGGACGCCAGCACCGCGCTTATCTCGCCATAACTGTATTGCTCACCCAGAAATTGCTTGATCGGTCCAATGGCAGAGCTGCCGCTAAATTGCAAAATAGCCTGCTTGATCTGCTCTACTTTGTCGAAGGCAACAAGGTCGTGCAATACCACTTCACCGCTTACCAAAAATCGTGCGAGATGCGTTTCTATCGTGCCCTGGGTCAACTTGCGATCCATGGCGATCTGAGCAATGGAATTGCCTTTCTGAAACATGCTGAGCGAGGTTTCGACGGTATCTGTATTACGCCTTGCGCCAGCTTTCCGCTCGCGTTTTGGAATTTTATGTTCGATACGTGATTCGAGTTGATTTTCTTCGCAATACGCCTTGATGACTTCAAGACATTCAGCACCATATTTTTCGAATTTCACATCGCCCACGCCGGATATTTTCAGCATCTGCTCGGAATCCTGTGGCAAATAGCTCGCCATTTCGATCAGAGTAACGTCGGAAAAAATCACATACGGCGGGACATTGTCGGCACGGGCAAATTCGGTTCTTACCGTTTTCAAACGTTCGAACAAATCCCGGAAGTAATCCTGCACTTCCTGCGTTCCATGTGTTCCAGTTCTAGCAACCTCATCCACGACTTTCACCAACTCGACTATCGTTTTGCCTTTGAGAACGTCGCGACTTTTATCGGTAAGCACCAATGTCGGGTACTGACCATTGGTCTGCTCCAGATAGCCTTGTTCGATCAACTCCCGGAAATACGCCAACCAGCTTGTTTTGGGGATATCGGCACCAATGCCGTAAGTGGGCAATTGTTTATGCTGATCCCGCATTTTTTGCGATTTCGCTCCGCGCAAGAAATCCACCAAATAGGTCAAGCCCATGCGTTGTTCGGTGCGATAGACCGCGCTCAATGCTTTCTGGGCAATCACTGTGCCGTCAAACCGTTCAAACGTTTTCAGGCAATTGTCGCAATAGCCGCATTTATCTGTACTGTCTTCCGAAAAATATTGCAGCAGGAATTTTCTTCGACAGGTTTTCAGATCTCCAAATTGCGCCATCACATTGAGCTTGCCCAGCATGATGTCGGTCTGTTCGGCATTGCCTTCCACTTCGGCAAAGGTCTTCAGTTTTTGCACATCGCCATGACTGAAAAACAGCAAGGCTTCACTTTCAAGCCCGTCACGGCCGGCACGACCCGTTTCCTGGTAATAACTTTCGATATTTTTCGGCAAATCGTGATGCACGACAAAACGCACGTTCGACTTGTCGATCCCCATGCCGAAAGCGATGGTCGCAACCATGATTTTGACTTCGTCCCCGAGAAACAATTCCTGATGTTTCTCGCGTTTCGTTTTGTCGTGCCCAGCGTGGTACGCGAGTGCGTTGAACCCGTCATTGCGCAAATCCGCCGCCAAAGCATCGACTGAATTCCGACTCAGACAATAGATGATTCCACTTTCACCGCGACGCTTGTCCAGGTAGTCGAATAATTGCGTATAGGTATCGCGCTTGGGTTCAACCCGATAAAAAATATTGGCGCGGTTGAAACTCGATGCAAAGACTTGGGCATGGTCGATATGCAGTTTTTCAAGGATATCCTGCCGTACCAATTTGTCTGCCGTGGCCGTCAACGCGATGACCGGCACTTCCGGGAACCAACTTTTCAATCGACCCAGCTGGGTGTACTCGGGTCGGAAATCGTGGCCCCAGCTCGAAATGCAATGTGCCTCGTCGATAGCAAAAAGTGAAACACGCAGACTTCTCAGAACCTCACTAACCTGCCCGCTACCTTGAAGCAATCGTTCCGGCGCAACGTATAAAATCCTGACATCGCCATCACGTATCGCCGCCATCACTTCCTGCTGCGAGGAACTTTCCTGGCTCGAATTGAGAAATGCCGCTTTCACGCCGTTCAGCCGCAAAGCATCGACCTGGTCTTTCATCAAGGCAATCAAGGGGGAAACCACAACAGTCAAACCCTCCTGCATCAGGGCGGGAATTTGATAACACAGAGATTTCCCGCCACCGGTCGGCATCAATACCAGACAGTCTTTTTTTGCCAGCACGCATTCCACGGCGGCCTGCTGATTCATGCGGAAATCGTCGTAGCCGAATTGGTGTTTCAGAATTTCCAGGGCGCGGGCGATGGGCATGTATGGTTTGTTGTCGACTTTGGATTGTTGAGTGCATGGTAACAAAAGCATCATGATGCCGATGTAGGAAATTTTCGCTGTTTCGTGTAGGGCTTGCCGGTAGGAGCGCCTTTAGGCGCGACAAATCTGATCAGGCCCGTCGCGCCTAAAGGCGCTCCTACGGTCATCATTCTGTCACGCCAATGACACGGACTTTGCATACACGATGCGCACACTGCGCGCATGAAAAACTATCAGCACATCGAATTGATTACCGAAACCTATCCACCTGAAATCAACGGTGTGGCGTTGACGGTTCAGGCGCTTGAATATGGTTTGCGCAACTTGGGCCATCGCGTAGGTTTGGTAAGACCAGAACAACATGACGAATCGCCACGTCATCATCAGGATTTGATGCTGGTTGAAGGTGCCCCGATCCCCCGTTACCCGGGCTTACGTTTTGGTTTGCCGGCGCGAAAAAGATTAATCGCTCGCTGGACCGCACAACGCCCAGATGCGATCTATATTGCGACCGAAGGTCCGTTGGGTTGGTCTGCAATGCGAGCTGCACGCAAACTTGGCATTCCCATTGCGACCGGATTTCATACCCGCTTCGATGATTATGTGGGTCGCTACGGTGCCGGCTTCTTATCGCCTTGGGTATTGGCCTGGTTGCGTCGTTTTCATAATCGCGGCGATGCTACCTTGGTACCCACTTCCGAACTTGCCGAATCTCTCAGACAGCAGGGTTTTCATCATGTGCAACACTTGGGCCGCGCGGTGGATACACGACAGTTCAATGCACATTGGCGTAATGAAGATTTACGCACAAGCTGGGGTTTGAAACCGGGCGATCTTGCCGTTATTCATGTTGGCCGGATTGCGCCGGAAAAAAACATGCCGCTGGCCGTAAAAGCCTTCCGTGCCTTGAAGGAAAAAAGGCCGGAGGCGAAATTCATCATGGTGGGTGATGGTCCGCAACGTTCGAGTGTGCAATCTGAAAATCCGGATTTCATTTTTGCCGGCATGCGTCGCGGCGATGATCTGGCACAACACTACGCCAGTGCCGATATTTTCTGTTTTCCGAGCCTGTCGGAAACTTTCGGCAACGTGACACTGGAAGCGATGGCTTCCGGCCTGCCTGTCTGTGCTTTCGATTACGGCGCTGCAAGGGAACATTGCAAAGATGGCGTGCATGGAAGAACTGTAGGATTTTCCGAAGAACAGGCTTTCGTCAAAGCCTTTATCGAACTTGCAACAAACCCCGACCTGAAAAAAATGGGTATGCTGGCCAATGAATCGGTACAGCATTTACATCCTGAAACCGTGGCAAAAGCCTTCTCACGTTTATTGCATGAACTTTCCGACATAAGGAGCGTGGCATGAACATCCGGATGAAAAACTTTCTGCAACGAGAACATCAATGGTGCGTTCGCGCCAATACCTGGGCCGAACAGAATTGGGTGCGCCGTTATTTCCAAACCGTTAGCAAGCTTGGCGACGGTATCGTCTGGTATTTGCTGGGTGCGATCATTTTAGTAGTCGAAGGTGTTCAAGGCGTACCGGTTTTTCTGCATTTGGCCGCCATGGCAGTGGTGACCAGCACACTCTATCGTTACCTGAAAAAGTGGACCAAGCGGCCACGTCCATTTGCCAATGACAATCGCATTCATGTCTGGACCGCGCCACTGGATGAATTCAGCTTTCCATCGGGCCATACCCTGCATGCGGTTTCTTTCAGCTTGGTAACACTCGCCTACTACCCGATGCTTTCTCCGGTGCTCGTGCCGCTGGCGATCAGCATTGCTTTGTCGCGCGTGATTCTGGGCCTGCATTATCCGAGCGATGTTTTTGCAGCGACGGTGATTGGGTCGGTGTTGGCATGGGTATCCTTTTTAATTTTCTGAGTAGCCCGGGTCATGGCTCCATCTGACCCGGGGCTCCATACAAAGAC
>JBOHYH010000106.1:0-26669 GCA_050737775.1 Arenimonas sp. | reverse complement strand
CCTGACACTTTGGTCGCCCGCCAGTCCTGACAGCACACTGCCGACTGGTCAAATCAACCACGGTCAAACCATTAGTTTTGGCGGCAAAGACTATCGCGCAAGTGACGTCGATGAGGCACGCGTGCTCCATTGCTCCGGCGATGTGGGCGGCGAATGCGTGGTCGGAGACAGGTTTTCATATGCCGATTTGCGCGGTCCTGGATCGCAATTATTGTCGATTGAATGGGATGCAAGCGGCAAGGAAGCGATGCGGGGACGCCGCGTTCCCGATGCCGAAATTCTGAAATGGGCCAAGGCGGCAGGCAATGATTTGATGGGTCGGATGTCGCTGACCTCCTATAAAGCCATATCTGCTTCAAGTACCCGCTCCAGCGAAGACAGTGAGCTCGGAGTACTTGGCTGGATCGGTGGAATCGCCGTGTTTGGTCTGGCGGTGCTGCTTGAAAGTTGTGATGGTGAAGATAATTGCTATCAACGTCTAAATCCGACCACCAATCAATACGAAACCGTTTGCGATAACGGCGTTCGCTCGCGTAGCGGCCGTGGCGCAACAGGCTGGGGCGGCAAGTAATGATTGCTGGGCCAAATTTGTCGGCACGCAGACTCGCCGTTATCACTCTTATTACCGCGGCCGCCGCGATTGTTTACGAATTGCTGATCGGCACCATTTCAACCTATCTGAATGGTGACAGTACTCTGCAATATTCACTGACTATTGGTGTGTTTCTGGCAGCCATGGGGGTTGGTGCATTTCTGGCCCGCGAGATTGAAAGCAATCTTGTCGAAAAACTTTTGTTTATTGAATTGGCGCTTGCATTACTGGGCGGGTTTAGTGGTTTGCTTCTATATTCGGCCCACTTTTCGTTCATGAGTGGCTATCTGGCCTGCATGGTCGTCCTGCTCAGCGCGATCGGCGGGCTGGTGGGAATGGAGCTGCCGATTCTTGCGGAATTATTGAAACAGCAGGGCGGCATCAAGAGTGCCTTTGCCAGCACGCTGTCCTACGATTATTTTGGCTCCTTGCTGGGTGCTCTGGCCTTTCCCCTGATTTTGCTACCCAGCCTGGGTACCGTGAAAACCGCTTTTATTGTCGGCATGATCAATTTGGTCGCCGTAACGCTGACCGTATCGGCAGCCGATGTAAAGCATCGAAAAAAATTCCATGCCGCCTTCGTGATTGCGTCTGCATTAATCACGCTAGGATTGTTTTATTCGGCACGCAGCATCAGCTGGTTCGAGCACCGTCTGTATCAGGACGAAATTGTCTATGCCGAAACAACACGGTTTCAGCGAATTGTCATCACGCAATACGATAACGATTTGCGATTGTATTCGGATCAAGAGCTGCAGTTTTCCAGCCGTGACGAGTACCGCTATCACGAGGCACTAATCCATCCAGCACTCGCCCTCGTGCAAAGACCCGGTCGCGTTTTGATTATTGGTGGTGGCGATGGTTTGGCCACCCGGGAAATTCTGAAAGACACGCGTGTTCAATCCATTACGCTGGTGGATCTTGATCCCTTGATGACGAAGATCAGCGACGAGATGCCGCAAATTCGTGCCTTGAACCAGGGTGCGCTTCGTCATCCGAAAGTAGACATAGTCAATGCCGACGGTTACCGTTTTTTGATTGAAAGCAAACAACGCTTTGACCTGATCGTGCTGGACCTGCCGGACCCCCGCACCGAAGCCATTGCAAGACTTTATTCGCGTGAATTTTATTTGTTGGCAAAAAAGAAATTATCCGTTGACGGCATTCTGGTGACACAGGCGAGCTCGCCGTATTACGCCCGTGAAACTTTCTGGTGCATTAACCAGACTTTGATATCCACCTCGCTCAACACTTTGCCATACCGGGTCAATGTACCGTCGTTTGGCGAATGGGGATTCATTCTTGCCTCACGTGCAAAACTGTCGTTCGATAAATTGAATCTGCCCCTGCAACATCAGTTTATCAGCGTGGCTTTATTGCAGCAGGCAACCGTTTTTGATGCCGACACTTCGGCACCGGGAAACTTACCAGTCAGTAGTCTGGAAATGCCAAATGCCTGGCACCTGTACCGGAAGCGCGTGCGTTACTGGCGCAATTGAAATCAGTTCCGACAAGCTTAGGCTAAAGCACGGAAATACTTTATACCTGCTACTACTGCACTGAGTAAAAGCATGTAACACACCAAAGCAACAGGTGCCGTGACAAAGGCTCGCAGCCAACCGGCCATGTTTTTTTGTGAGAAAACGGCATGGCAATACCAGAACCAGTACATCAACGGCATCAGCAGGAAAATGGCAAGCCAGGTGCCAGGCAACCCAACCCATTTGAAAAATTTAACCACCAGGTAAATCGCGGCACCCAGCAATACCATTTGCGACCAACCATAGGCGGCAACTATCAAATGTTCGGCATAATTCAAGCCTGCCTCATGAAAGAATCCGCGCGTGGCAAGCGCAAGAATCAGTACCAAGGGCAAATAAAGCAATGCATTCCAGTCTGCAACAAATGCCTGAGCCACCTCCTTGCTTGCCAGTCCCTTGTTTGAAATAAACATGGCGATCGAGCTATCAAAAAATGCCGAGCTGCTCGAAGCGAATATCGACAATGCAAACATCACGATAAAATATTTTATCGGGCTGTAATAACGCAGAGATTCACCCTTGATAAAAGCCGACGTGACTTGCTGTGGTTTGGCAAACAGATGCCATATCGTCAAGAACAAGCCACGATCCGTGCCGAACACGTCTTCCCTGAGACGATGCAACATATAAGTCAGACTGAGTCGCTCGGGTCTTTGACGTGCATTACAGCTTACGCAACGCTGCGCCTGTTTTGAAATCGAATCGGAATTTGCGTTGTCCATGTGGCGGGATAAGCAGATGGGATGCTGCAAGTATAAGCCTCATTACTGATTCGTCGCCCGGTCGAAAAATGCTCCTGTATTTGCGACCGGGCGACGAATCAGTTTGTGTGGCTTAGTAAAGCAAGTTCTCACCGGGCTCGGCTATGGTGATATTCCAGTATGGATAATCACCCAGTTTATGCACCAAGCCCGCTCGAATCGGGTTGCTGATCAAATATCTGATGGCCGAGCTTAGCTGGTCCTCATCGCGGAGTGCGTGATCATGGTAGGCGCCTTGCCATACTGGCGAATGCCTATTTATCGCTCGGTTCACTGCGATGGCTGTGCAGGAATTCAATCGATTCATTATTTTTTCCAGGGCTTCATCTTCCGCCAATTGCAGTGCAAGATGCATGTGATCGGGCATCACGACCCAGGCCAGAATTGTCGAATTTTGCTTTTGCAAAACGCTATGCAATGTCGAAGACAAGGCATGGGCTGCAATATGGTCAAGAAAAGTTTTCTCCCTGTTTCTGCAGCACACAGTGATCAAGTAAATTTGATTTGGGATCGATACCCTGCCTTTGCGCAAGGCTTGATGTCCGCGATAGTGTTTTGCAATTGTCATGCAGGACAGCATGCGATTTGATCTTATTGTTGTCTGTCGGAATTAGCTTGAGTTGTGTGTAAGAAATTTCCCACGACGTCATGCATTGTTGCATTCGGGCCCAAGGGCCCTCCTACGTAGGAGGGCCCTTGGGCCCGACGAGAGCGTCGCCCGGTCGAAAGACAATCCTGCCGTTCATGTCGCCCGCAAGCGGCCTCCTACGACTGTTGACGGCGCTTGTTGAACCAGGTACCGAGGTCGTCCATCAGGGTGTAGGCGGCGGGGATGACGATCAGGCTCAATAAGGTTGAAGTGATCAAGCCACCAATTACGGCAACGGCCATTGGTGCGCGGAAACTGGAATCACCGGAGAACCCGAGCGCAATCGGCAACATGCCTGCACCCATCGCGATGGAGGTCATCAATACCGGTTGTACCCGTTTGCGACAGGCATCGATCACGGCATCGTGTTGGCTGAGTTTGTTTTCATCTTCGGCAATCACGGCGTAGTCGACCAGCAAAATCGAATTTTTCGTTGCGATGCCAATCAACATCAACAAACCAATCAATGCCGGTAGCGATAATGCGTGCTGCGTTATCAACAAGCCGCCGAAGGCACCGCCGGCACACAGTGGCACGGCAGTAAGAATGGTGAGCGGTTGCAGCGCGTGATTAAACAGCAGCAGCAAGACCATGTAGATACAAAGAATGCCGGCCGTCATTGCCAGCAAGAATCCGATAAACAATTCGACGAAGACTTCAGCATCGCCGGTGTTCAAAAAACTCACGCCGGCAGGCAGATTCTTTACGCTCGGCAGATTCTGGATTTCCTGCATCACCTCGCCGAGTGGTCGTCCGTTGAGCTCGGCGGTTAAATTGATATTGCGCTGACGTTGATAACGATCAATCTGCGAAGGTCCGCTGCTATAGCTGATCGTCGCTACCGACGTTAAGGGCACGCTGCCGTTTTTCGAGGGCACGCGAAGACTGGCAATCAAATCCGGATTGGCCAGCGCCTGTTCGGTAAAGCCAACGCGAA
This sequence comes from Arenimonas sp., assembly GCA_050737775.1. GTDB lineage: Bacteria > Pseudomonadota > Gammaproteobacteria > Xanthomonadales > Xanthomonadaceae > Arenimonas. The sequence goes on along the minus strand of JBOHYH010000106.1, from coordinate 22,189 downwards.
TCGGTATTTGTCGATCCGGCAAATTGAATTTTGCCAAACGTTGACGATAATCACCGGCGGTTGCGATTCGCACGGCTTCGGCAATGGCTTCCGTCGCGACACCCAATTCCGATGCACGAGCCGCGTTTGGCACGATCACCAATTCCGGACGCAGCAGCGATGCCGAAGAAGAAATCGCGCCCAGTCCTTTCAGCGTGTGCAAATCTTTTTTCAGTTGCTGTGCTGCTTCGATCAGACGTTTTGGATCATCGCCGGCGAGTACCAATTGCATTAATTCGCCGGGCTCCGAGCTGATGTAACTGATGCGTGCGCCAGGCAAATCCTGCAACAATTCCCGCGCCACGCGTTCAAGATCTTTTTGACTGCGTTCACGCGTGTCTGGTGTGCCCCAATCCAGTACCAGGGTGGCCTTGCGGGCTTCGGCAAAACCGGTTTTGCTGGGGTCGCCCAAATCGAGCACACTGCCGACGGTGGTATACACCTGCTTGAGTTCTTTTATTGATTCGAGTTTTGCCCGCGCCTGTTCGGTCACGGCAACGGTTTCTTCAAGCTTGGTGCCCGGCGCCAATTCAATGCCAAGATTGCTGCGACCCAAATCGGAAAAGGGGATGAAGGTTGCCGGAATGAAATAGACGATCCCCAATGAGCCGATAAATAACAGGAACGCAATCCACAGCGTGCGGGCCCGATGGCGCAAGGCGGCATCGACCCAACCGAGATACCATTTCATCAATCGGGTTTCGCGTTCTTCATGTAGCACGGCTTTCAATTGATAGGCCGCCATCATCGGCGTCAACAAACGTGCAACCAATAATGAAAACAGCACGGCGGTGGCTGCGGTCCAGCCAAACTCGCGAAAAAACTTTCCGGCAATGCCCGGCATGAAGGCGACTGGCACGAAGACCGCTGCGAGTGTCAATGAAGTGGCGATCACGGCGACACCGATTTCATCGGCAGCATCTCGGGCGGCCTGCATGGGCGGCTTGCCCATACGCAAATGTCGCACGATGTTTTCCACTTCGACGATGGCGTCATCGACCAAAATGCCGACCACCACCGATAGCGCCAGCAAGGTAATCAGATTCAAACTGAAGTTGAACAGATACATCACGGCAAACGTGGGAATGATGGAGAGCGGCAATGCCACCGACGAAATCCAGGTCGCGCGCCAATCACGCAGGAAGAACCAGACCACGAGTACTGCCAGCAAGGCGCCTTCAATCAACATGATCATCGAAGAGTCATACGAACGCTGTGCTTCTTCGACGGTCGAAGTGACGAGCTGGAAATGAATATCGGGATGCGCCGCTTCAAGCACTTTCAAGGCGTCGACCACATTCTTCGCCACGGCAATTTCGCTGGAACCGACCGTGCGCGACAATGAAAACGCCACGACCGGTTTGCCATCGAGCAAGGCCATTTGTGATGCGTCGGCAGCGCTGTCGCTGATTTTTGCCAGGTCTGATAAACGCACCGAGCGGCCATCTTGCAAGGCAATGGAAAAATCCTTCAGTGCAGCAATATCTTCAATCGTGCCGACCGTTCGCACCGTTTGCATACTGCCTTCAAATTCGACCTTGCCGCCGGGGCGTTCGGTTTGTGTGCGAGCCAATTGCTGCGACACCTGGCCGGCGGTAATGCCATAAGCCTGCAGAGCTTGCGGATCCAGATCAACACGAATCTGCCGATCAATACCGCCGGAACGCGATACCAATGCCACGCCTTTTACGCCATACATTGCCTTGCTGACATCACGATCAACAAACCAGCTCAAGTCATCCGCCGCGCGTTTGTCGGAGGCGACCGTGTAAGTCATCAGCGAGCCGCCGATATTCACTTTGCCGATAATCGGTTCCTGAATATCTTGCGGCAAATCGGCACGCACACGCGTAACGGCATCGCGTACATCGTCCAGTGCGGTGGCGATATCGGTTTCCAGCAGGAACTCGATATTGGTATTGCTGATGCCTTCATTGACGTTGGAAAAAACCCGCTTCACGCCGGTAATGGTCGCGACCGAATCTTCGATTTTCCGGGTCACTTCGGTTTCCAACTGGCTTGGTGGCGCACCGGGCAAAGCAACGGTGACCGTGACCATCGGAAAACTGACATCGGGAAAACGCGAGATCGGCAGTTTGATAAAACTGTAAATGCCCGCCACGCAAAGCACGAAGAAAATCATCAGTGCCGGCAGTGGCCGTTTAATGGCCCAGGCAGAAACATTCATCATGGCGAGATGCTTTTTGCTTCGGCTGTTTTTGCAACAACCTTGACGCGATCACCATCACTCAATAAACCGGCACCGGAATCCACTACTGTATCGCCTACTTTCAAGCCTCGGGTAATTTCGACAAAGCCCTGCTCGGAAGCGCCGCTGGAAACACGAATGCGCTGCACCGTGTTATCCGCCGTTACGATGTAAACATAGCTGTGGCCATCACGCTGAATCAGCGATGTCGAAGGCACCGTCAAGGCCTGACTCGCACTGCTGAATATTCTTCCTTCGAGAAAAGTACCCGCTTTCAAACTGCCGGGATGGGGCAAATCGGCATACAGTGTTCCCGTGCGCGTGGTTGCATCCAGTCCCGGTGAAACGGCACGAACAATGCCTTCAACGGTTTCGCCAGCGCCGGTTTGCAGGCGGATTTTCGCTCCGGTTTTCACACGGGTAAGATCGGTTTCATTCAACTCGGCACGCCACTCCAGTCGACCGCGACGGATCAATCGCAGCAGCTCACTACCCGCCATCACCACTTGGCCAGGCTGCACCAATCGTTTGGAAATAATGCCGTCATCCGGCGCGCGTAAAGAAGCAAAATCACGCTTGAGTTGTACGCCATCGCGAATTGCCTGCGTGGTTGCCAAGCGTGCCTGTGCCTGTACGACACCGGCGCGGAGTTCATCCAATGCACTAGCACTAATGAGTTGGCTTTTCGCGAGTTGCTGACCACGATTGAAGTTGATATTCGCCAACTGCACACCGGCTTTTGCTTCACTCAGGGAAGCATCGGCCTGGCGTAAATCACTATCGAGTGTGCGATGGTCGAGCTCCAGTAATAATTGACCACGCTTCACCGATTGACCGACATCGACATGCAGTGAAGTGACTCGCACGCCACTGAGCTCGACGCCTAGCTGCATTTCTTCCCAGGCCGATATCGGGCCGGAAGCAATAATGGATCGTTCGATAGTGCGCGTCTGCACCTTGGCTAAAGTTACCGCCATGGTGGCACTGGCCGTATCGGAATTTTGTGTCGTGTCTTTATTTTGCTGATCGCTTTCTTCGGAACAGGAGGAAAGAAAAATCAGAGCCAGCAGAAAAATCGTCAGTCGTTTTTTATTCGATAAATAAGACACGCAAAATCCTTTATATATTTCCGTAGGAGGGCCCTTGGGCCCGACCGTCGTCATAAGTCATCGCACATCGCCGTAAGTCGCCCGCAAGCGGGTTCCTACGAGCGATGAGTTCATTTCCTACTTGGCTGCACCGGCAAAATCACCGGCTAATGCTTTATAGACCAATGCTAAAGAAGTAGCCTGCGCGGTTCTCGCTTGAACATTGGCATCCTCGACATTGAGCAGTGTGCGTTCGGCATCGAGCAAGCTCAGGAAATCGGCAGCGCCATTGTCATAACGCAGTTTTGCCAGATCGCGTGCTTTGCGTGATTGCACGGTGGCTTCCTGCAAATATTCTTGCGAACGATTGCTGGCACGGTATTGCGCCAAGGCATTTTCGGTATCTTCCAATGCCAGCAAAACGGTTTCCTGATACAAGGCGGCCGATGCATCAGCACGCGCTTCGGCAGCCTTCACATTTTGCCGCACGCGTCCAAAATTCAGAAAACTCCAGCTAATCGATGGGCCGTAATTCCAGCGCTTGCTGCCGCTGTCACCGACATCGCCGGCACTTTGTGCGGTCCAGCCAAATGCACCGAGCAAATTCAACTTCGGAAAATGCTCGGCAATTTGCACGCCCACTCTTGCGTTAGTGGCAGCGAATTTTTGTTCCGCTGCACGCACATCAGGACGTCGCTTGATCCATTCTTCCGGCGTACCGATGGAACGCAGCGCGGGAAGTTCGGGCATATCGCGACTGGTAGCGAGCACTTCACGCATCGCAGTTACCGGCTGCACGGTCAACACGCCAAGACGCTGTTCCTGACGCACGATTTCCGCTTCGATATTCGGAAGCTGTGCCGTGGCCTGCAATGCCAACGCACGATTTTGCGCCAACTCCAGTGCGTTGCCGCGGCCTTCTTTCAGACGTGCTTCCAATACACGATCGGTACGCTGCAAATTTTCGATATTCTGGGTCTGGATTTTCAGGCGCTGCTCAGCACCACGCAAGGCAAAGAATGCCTGTGCCACTTCGGCATTGACGGATAGACGCGATGAATCGAGCAAATAGGCATCGGCATCGGCTTCGCGACTGATCGCTCTTTTCTGCTGGCGCGAACCACCAAACAAATCGATTTCCCAGCTGGCATCGAAACCGGCTTTATAAGTTTCAGTAATACCGGTACCAGCAGGAATAAACGGGTCCTGATTCGAGGCACGACTCTTGTCGGCATCGGCACCAGCAGTAATGGTCGGAAACCAGCTGAAAAACGAAAGCCCGCGCAAGGCACGGGTTTCGCGCAAGCGTGCCGCAGCTTGGGAAATCGATTTATTTTCCTGCTGTGCTCGCGCCATCAATGCACTCAATGCAGGATCATTGAAAGCCGACCACAAAGCACTTTCAGTTTCATTTCCCTGCGTTGTTGCATCTGCTGCTTTTACTGCGTCAGCCGCTTGCGCCTGATCAAATTTTTCAGGCAGGGATGCATCCGGTTTTACATAGCGCGGTCCGACCGTGCAAGCACTCAAGCCAATGACAATTGCCGCAGCAAGAAAAGTGGTTTTCATGTTTTTATTTTCAATGCGTTTCATGCGCATTCTCCAATTGTTTCGCTTTTTCTTCGCGGCGCAATGACCAGGTGCGAATCAATACATAGAACATCGGTGTGAAAAATAATCCGAAGAAGGTCACACCCAACATACCGGCGAACACGGTAATACCCATTACCTGTCGCACTTCCGCACCAGCACCGGAAGCAAATACCAGCGGCGTAACGCCCATGATGAAAGCAAAGCTGGTCATCAAGATCGGGCGTAACCGCAGGCGGCAGGCTTCAAGCGCAGCTTCAACAACACTGCGGCCTTGAATTTCCAGCTCACGTGCAAATTCGACAATCAGAATCGCGTTTTTGCAGGCCAGGCCCATCAACACAACCAAGCCAATCTGGGTGAATACGTTGTTGTCCAGAAAGGTAGGGGCGGATGTCGGTGGCCAGATGATGAAGCTCAGACCATGGAAGAAATTCACCAACCAGATGCCACCAATCGCGGAAAAAATACACAGCGGCACGATCAGAATCACCGTAAGCGGCAAGCTCCAGCTTTCATACAAAGCCGACAACACCAGATAGACCAGCATGATGCAAAGCGGAAATACCCATAAGGCCGCGCTGCCCTGATTGACCTGCTCGTAACTCAAGCCGGTCCATTCAATATTCAAACCATTGGGCAAACTTTCGGCGGCTATTTCGCGAATTTTCACAATCGCCTGGGCCGAGGACATCAGGGCTGCATTGGTACCGGCACCGAGATCCGCCGACGGATAACCGTTATAGCGAATGACCGGATCGGGTCCGTAACTTTCCTTGATATCGACCACGCTACCGACTGCCACCATTTCACCGGTTGTGCTGCGAGTGCGTAATTGGGCGATGTCGCTGACTTCATCGCGAAAGGGTGCATCGGCCTGCGCATAAACATTGTAGGTGCGGCCAAACAAATTGAAATCATTGACGTAAGTCGAACCCAGATACACCTGCAAGGTGTTGTAGAGCTCCGATAACACCACGCCCTGTTCTTTCGCTTTGGCACGATCAACATGCGCGCTCAATTGCGGCACGTTCGCCTGATTGGTGCTGTACACCGCATACGGATCAAAGCCCGGCGTTTGCCGCAAAATTCCGGCCAGCGCCTGCGTTTGCGTATTCAATTCACCATAGCCCAGCGAACCACGATCCTGCACATACAGCTCGGCACCGGCAGAATTACCCAGGCCCAAAACAGGTGGCGGCATCACGGCAAATGCCAGGCCATCTTGAACTTGCGAGAACTGGCCGGTAAGCATGCCGGCAATTTCAGACGCGCTTTGTTCGCGTTCTTCTGCCGGTTTCAGACCGATAAAAATAACGGCTGCATTCGGTGTTGCAATGAAGTGCACCGCGTTCAAGCCCGGAAATTCGACCGTGTTATGAACACCCGGTGTTTTCAGCGCCATGTCGCTCAGTTTACGAACCATGGCATCGGTACGATCCAGCGTGGCGCCTTCCGGCAATTGCACCAGCGCAAACAAGTACTGTTTATCCTGGGTCGGAATAAAGCCGCCGGGAACACTGCGGAAGGCAAATATCGCAATACCAATCAAGCCGGCATACAAGAGCATCAAACGGAAACTGCGGCCCATATTCTTTTGCACGACATCGCCATAGCGAACACCGGCACGAGAGAATTTGGTGTTAAACCAGCCGAAAAATTTGCCGAAGATGCCTTCGATAATACGTCCCAGCTTGTCTGGTTTGGCGCCATGCTCTTTCAACAATACGGCGGCCAAAGCCGGCGACAAAGTTAATGAGTTAATGGCGGAAATCACGGTCGAGATCGCAATGGTGACCGCGAACTGGCGATAGAACTGGCCGGTTACGCCATCGAGGAATGACAAGGGTACGAATACGGCAATCAGCACCAACGAGATCGCGATAATCGGACCCGACACTTCGCTCATCGCCTTGTGTGCCGCCGCTAGCGGCTTCAAGCCTTCGCGAATATTTCGCTCGACGTTTTCCACCACCACGATCGCATCATCGACCACGATACCAATCGCGAGCACCAACCCGAACAACGTAAGCACATTGATCGAAAAACCCAGCAACCATAGAACCGCGAAGGTACCGATAATCGATACCGGCACCGCCAGCAATGGAATAATCGAGGCACGCCAGGTTTGCAGGAATACCACGACCACGATCACCACCAGAATGATGGCTTCAAGCAATGTTTCAATAACGGATTTAATCGATTGACGCACGAATACCGTAGGATCGAATGCCACTTCCCAGGTCAAATCTTTCGGAAATGTTTTTGCCAACTCGTCCATGCGTTTACGGACGGCATCCGACAACTCAATCGAGTTCGCACCGGGGGCTTCGAAAATCACGATCGCCGCGGCGTCTTTATTGTCCAGCAATGAACGCAAGGCATAGGTTTGCGAACCCAGCTCGACCCGAGCCACATCTTTCAATCGCGTCGATGCACCGCCTTCACTTTTCAACACGATATCGCCGAACTCTTCCGGCGTGGTCAAGCGGCCTTGCGCATTAATCGATAGTTGCAAGGGCGATCCGCCGGGGTTGGGCGATGCACCAATACTACCGGCCGATACCTGCACGTTTTGTTCGCGGATGGCGTTGACGATTTCGGTGGCGGTCAGATTGCGGGCCGCCGCTTTCTGCGGATCAAGCCAAACACGCATCGCATAGTTACCGGCACCAAAAGCAAGGGCCTGGCCAACACCATCGAGTCGAGCCAGATCATCCTTGACGCGCAAGTTGGCGAAGTTGGAAAGATACAGCGAATCGTAAGTTTTGTTGGGCGAAGTTAAATGCACCACCATCGTGATGTTCGGCGAACTTTTCGCCGTTGTCACGCCGAGCGCGCGCACGGTTTCGGGCAAACGCGGCAATGCTTGCTGCACGCGGTTTTGCACGCGTACGGCAGCCTGGTCGATATCAGTACCCTGCTTGAAGGTGACCGTCAGGCTCATGGTGCCGTCGGAACCGGCAGCGGACTTCATATAGGTCATGTTCTCGACGCCGTTGACCGCTTCTTCAATCGGTGCCGCCACCGTTTCGGAAATGGTCTTCGGATCAGCACCCGGATACAGCGCAGTCACTTGCACCGAAGGCGGCACCACATCGGGATATTCACTGATCGGCAATTGTGGAATCGCAATCAGGCCGGCAGTGAAAATCAGGATCGATAAAACCGCCGCAAAAATTGGCCGGTCGATAAAAAACTTGGACGCATCCATGTGGTGGTCTTTGCTCATGATTAGTGTCCGGCTTTGGCGGCAGGATTTGCAGGAGCCGGCGGCGCCTGGTCAGGTTTGTCCATTGGCACGGTGAGAGGTGAAACCGGTGCGCCCGGATAGAAAATTTTCCGCACGCCGTTCACGACCACGATGTCTTTAGGATCGAGACCTTTTCTGACAACTCGTAAGCCGTCAACGTTTTCACCCAGCACCACATCTTTCCGCACGGTCGAATTTTTATCGCCGAGCACGTAAACAAATTTGCGATCCTGGTCGGTCGAGACTGCCATTTCATGGATCAGCAATACGGTTTGCTCGCCGCTACCGAGCAAACGCACGCGTGCGAACAGGCCAGGGGTGAAGGCGCCATCTACATTACGCAATTCGGCTTTTGCACGAATGGTCCCGGTGCCTGCGTTCAATTGGTTATCGACAAACACCATTTCGCCTTTATGCGGATAACCTTCTTCGTTTGCCAAACCAACTTGCACAGGATTACGGGCATCACGCGAACTTTGGCGTTGACCATTTTTCGACATGTTCTGGTATTTCAAATAAACCTGTTCGTCGCCTTCAAAGGTCACATAAATGGGATCCATGGTGACAACCGTGGAAAGCAGACTCGTGCCCGGCGACACCAGATTGCCGGGCTTTACCAAGGCAGCGCCGATACGGCCGTTAATCGGCGAGGTGATTTGGGTAAAGCTCAAATTCAATTCGGCTTGCGTCACTGCGGCTTGCATCGCGCCGAGATCGGCCTGTGCCTGCTGCAGCTCACCGCGGCGTTGATCGAGCTCGCCCTGCGATGTGGCCTGCTCTTTAATCAAACGCTCACTGCGGCCTAGTTCGGTACGCGCCAGCACGACACGGCTTTGCGCGCGCGCGACGTTTGCTTTTGCACTATCCACGGCGGCGCGGTATTCACGATCATCAATCGAAAATAATCGCTGCCCGCGTTTTACTTCACTGCCTTCCTGGAAATGCACCGCTGCAAGATAGCCGGAAACGCGTGGTCGCAATTCAACGGTATCGACCGCTTCGATACGCCCGCTGAATTCGTCCCAGAGCTGGACTTTTTTCTGTACAACTTGTGCAACATTGACCTGGGGTGCAGGGAATGCCTGTTGGCCACCGCCACTGCAAGCGCTCAATAATGAAACCGATAATGTGATAGTTAGTTTTGTCTTGCGCATACGACGCCCCAGAGGTCTAAAAAGAATTCCCGCGGAAGCGGGAGTGTGTAGGTTTTTCATCATTGAAGAAGTTTTATGCCCGGAAATTCCGGGGAAGAAAGTTTGCCATCAAGTTGCATGCTCATTTCGTCCACTCCTTGGCAAGCGCTTCGATCCGTGCAATCACTTTTTTGCGCATGGCATCGGGGATCACGTGGCAGCGGGTGATGTCCTGCCAGAACAAACCGGCGGCAGCCAATTCCAGAATCATGATATTGATTTCCTTCGGTGTGCCTTTTTGGCCTTCGTAACGCTGTCGATTCATCTCGCGAACCGGTTCAAGCAACTCCTGGTCATGCGTTACCGCACTCAACATGCCGGCGACAAAACGCCTTTGTTCGTCACTGGTGCGGGTCATGGCGCGCAGGCTGCCAATCAGGTCGGCGGCTTCCGCGTTATCCAGACGTGGCCGCAAGGATTTCTCCATGACTTCCCACTGCTGCATGTCTCGCTCCATCAGCGCCCGCAATAGCAAGTCCTTGGTCGGAAAGTGATAGGTAATGCCGCCACGGGTGACGCCACTCTCCCTGACCAGCTGGTCATAGGTGAGATTACCGGCACCTTGCTGCTGAACGATGCGTTCGGCAGCTTGCAGAATTTTTTCCTTGGAGGCAGGAGGACGGGCCATGACAGTTTCTATACAGTACGTTCTGTATAGAAATTACAGGGGTCTTGTGTTTTTGTCAATCTCGGAAACGAATTTTTCCGAGGAAACAGGACAAGCAATATCAAATAATTCCGCTTTCAAGATATGTGCGCTACCACTCTGGTTAATGATCGAACTTACTGACATCATCGCGGCTCGGCCCAAACTTGGGCTGTCGGCGGACTTTTATAGGGATTCGCCGTTTATCAGCACACGTCACAGGGGCTCATCATGATTCATCTTGGAAAAAACGCACGGCGCATCCGCGCAGGCATTGCGGGTTCATTCTTCTTGTTGGCAGCAACGTCAGTATTTGCGCAGGAAGTACCACGCATTGACGCCGTCTTCGTCGACAACCCAAACAACCGTTTCTTTATTTCCGGTGCCGCACTGCTACGCAATTCAACCGTCAAGATCAGTCTTGGTGAAGCTGGCCTGCCGGGCGATATCAAAAATTTCTGTGCCCAAGGCAGCAGTACCTCGGTCATTGTCTGTACTTTTCCCGGTGGCCTGCCGCCAGCGGGTGACTACGCACTTACCGTGTCCACTAACTATCCACCACTCGCACGCTATTACGACACTCGCTACAACCTGACTTTAGGTGGCGTTGGTCCTGTCGGCCCAACGGGGGCAACCGGATCAACCGGTCCGCAAGGCGCTACGGGTCCTGCCGGAGCCACTGGCCCAGCCGGCGTTCCCGGTGCGCCTGGTCCGCAAGGCATTCCTGGTGCTACTGGTCCAGTCGGAGCTACTGGCCCGGTTGGTGCAACAGGTGCAGCAGGTCCGATTGGTCCTCAAGGCCCCCAAGGTCCAGTCGGTGCTACCGGCGCGCAAGGTCCGATCGGCTTGACGGGTAATACCGGTGCTACCGGCCCTGCTGGTGCTACTGGCGCAACAGGTGCCCAAGGCCCGCAAGGTGTTCCGGGCGCGACAGGTCCCGCAGGTTCTACAGGTGCCGCAGGTCCTGCAGGCCCTACTGGTGCCACGGGTGCTACCGGTGCAATTGGTCCGGCCGGCGCTGCCGGATCGGGCTCGCGCGTACGTGATGCCAACGGCGTCGTGCTAGGCACTTTGCTCTCTGTTACCCGCACTGGCGTCACGCTTATCAATTCATTGGGTTACCAGTACAACCTGAACTGGAATGGCACCGTGGCGAACCAGCAAACCTGGTATTCCGGCGCGGGCTGCACAGGCACAGCCGTATTGAATAACGGCGGCACTGCGGGTGCCATTGCCTATGGCAAAACTGCCCTGCGTTCTACTTCGGGCCAGTTTTACAAAATCACTACGTTCAATGCGAACTTTGAAGCTGTCAGTGTCAATAATCTGATCACCGTGGCTTCGATCGACAATGTCGGCGCAAGTGGCTGCAGTACATCGACAGGTGCTGGCGGTGGCTGGGCTCTTACTGCTATCAACTCCACCGATGTGGGCATTCCTGCCAGCATCGCCGTTCCTCTGCAGTTCCCGTAAAACATACCGGTCTTCTTCACTGCGTTCGCAGTGAAGAGACTTGCATCACAAAAATGGCGAGGAAACCCGATGTGTTCAAGCATCGCAATCTCTCGCCATTTTTATTGCACGATCTCAATGTAAACAATCGTGACAAAAAGTCTCTCGATACTTGATGCAAGCAAGGCCTATGGCATTATGTTAAACAGCACAGCGGACTTCCGCTGTCAGTATGGGGTGCCATGAAACCACGCTTCCTTATCGGCTCTGGAAAATCAGCCCTGATACGGACGCTGTGTTTGTGTTTCGGCATGCTGGTACTAAATTTATTGCCTGCGCAGGTATTCGCCGCAACACCCACATCCGAACCCGCCGATATCGCCGCATTGCGTGCCAGCCAGGCTCGCTCCGCGGCAGACCTGCGCTTGCAAGCCATCAAATTGCGCGACACGGTTAAAGATCCAAAGCACAGAGCTTGGGCGGCATTGGCGCTGGCCGAATTCGAGAACGATCTGGAAAATGCCAATGCCGCGCTTGCCATGCTGGACAAGGCGCAAGGCGAAGCCGACACACTCAAATTGACCGACCTGAAATTTCTGGCGCTGAGCATCCGCAGCACCATTTTGGTCAATCGCGGACGTTCGGAGGAAACCGATGCCGTGCTGAAAGAAATGAAGGCCATGGTGGATGCAAACGGCGACAGCAATCCGGAGTGGCGCGCGCAGTGGCTGGATCAACGTGGCGTACTCGAACGCAAGCTGGGGCATTTCGATTCTTCGCTGGATTTTTTCCAGCAATCACTCGCGATATATCGAAAGCAGAAAGATGCAACCAGCATGGCGCGCGAACTGAATTCGATCGGCGTGATTCACGGACGTACCGGAAAATTTTCTGATGCCGTCGTCGCTCATACCGAAGCTCTGGAGTTGTCGCGCAAAGCCGGTGATCGCGGTGAAACCGCACGCGGCCTGCGGATGCTCGGCGTCTTGTATCGCAATCTTGATGACGAGGAACTTGGTAGCCAATCACTGTTGGAAGCCTTGGCTTACGTCGAGGAACGTAATGTTCGCGAAGCGATTACGCTGCATGGCGAATTATCCAAATCACTGACCTTGCTGGACCGGATGTCGGAAGCCGAGTATCACGCCGAACAGGCCGTCCGATTATCCAAGCTCTCCGGCAGTCCGCCGAACCGCGTCAATTCCTTTGCCCGCATGGCGGAATTGAAACTGGCGCAAAACAAGGTTGATGATGCCGACTACTGGACCAAACTCGGCTTCGAGTCTTATAACGACGTGGGCATCCGCGACCAAACCTTACTGCTTTTCACACAGGCAAAAGTATCCGCTGCGCGCGGACAATCCGAGAAAGCATTGAAGGAAGCGCAAGACACGCTAACGTCGGTCCGCAAATTCGGTGACCGCATTCTGGAACGTGCCGTGCTTGATTTACTCGCCGAGCAACAGTTGAAAGTGGGTGATGCCGCCAATGCTTACATCACCCGCAAAGCCCACCAAGCACTCGACAAGGAATTGTCGATCGATATGGCGGCGCGAAAAATTTCCGCACTCGAAGGCAAGCTCGAACGTGAGCGCAACGAAGCCGAACGCGCCATGCTCGAGCGTGACAATGCCGTGCAAGCACTGACTTTGAACCGACAAAAGTTGATGGGCATTGCATTGATCACCGGTCTGACTGCTGTGCTGATTATTGTCGGCCTGCTCTACTGGCGCTATCTCGGCGTCAAGCGCAGCGAAGCGGAAATCAGTGCAAGCCGCGACAAACTGTCGAAAATGCATAACAGTTTGATTGATAGTACTGCCGCACTTGAGCGTGTCGCCCACACCGATGCATTGACCGGTTTGGGCAATCGCCACGCACTCACCAAAAAAATGGAGCAGTGCCTCGCCAAGGGCACCGAACAAAGGCGCGGGCTCTGCGTGCAATTACTCGATCTGGATTTTTTCAAGCAGATTAACGACAAGCATGGCCATCTGGCCGGTGACGCCGTGCTGCGCGAAGTGGCCACCCGGCTTACTGCAACACTGCCAGCCAGCACGGCCATTGGCCGCTGGGGTGGTGAAGAATTTATCCTGCTGTTTGAACAAATCACTTTGGCCGATGCACAAATCCAGGCTGAAAAAGTCAGACAGGCAATCGCCGCAACACCGGTCATTTTCGAAGCACAAGTCATCAACATAAGCACGAGCATTGGTATCGCCTGCAATCGTGATGTCAACGCCCATTCCACCGACCCACTGCTGGCCGCCGCCGACGCCGCGCTTTATCGTGCCAAGAACAATGGCCGCAATCGGGTGGAGATGGCCGCTGGTTGAGTCATCACAAAGCAATAAAAGCTTTGTTGCATCACACAATCGTCAATACAAGTTCGTTTCCTATGCCATTGGTCACTCTTGACGGGCTAGTGCTCTAGCAGCAACATCGAAAACTTGTCTCATTGTGATTTTCGCAATGAGTGGCTCGTGCCAGTTTGGTCAACATCGGTGGAGTAATGTGATGGATAGACGTAATTTTTTGGCTGTATCAGGCATTGGCCTGAGCGGTTTGATGATTCCCGGTTTCGGCAATGCGGTAGCTGCCGAAGTACTTCTCACCAAAATGGATGTTGGTCGTAAAAAAGTGCTGGCCGATATCGCGCTTAACGCCGCCACTGGCGCGGGTGCGACTTATTGCGATGTTCGCATTGGCCGTTATCTTCGCCAGTTTGTGATCACCCGCGAAGACAAAGTGCAGAACGTGGTGAATACCGAATCGATCGGCGCCGGTGTTCGCGTCATTGCCAATGGCACCTGGGGCTTTGCCGCTACCAGCGACCTGAGCAACGCCGGTATCGCCAAAGCAGCCAAGCAAGCCGTCGCTATTGCGAAAGCAAACTCGATTGCACAAACCCAACCGGTACAGCTGGCACCGGTAAAAGGGGCAGGCGAAGTGTCCTGGGCAACACCGATCAAGAAAAATGCAATGGAAGTGCCGATCAAGGAAAAGGCCGATTTACTGCTTGGCGTGAATGCTGCCGCGATTGCTGCCGGCGCCAACTTTGTCAACTCGATGCTGTTCCTGGTCAACGAACAAAAATATTTTGCCTCCACTGACGGTTCCTATATCGACCAGGATGTACATCGCATCTGGCCAACGTTTACCGTCACTGCGATTGACAAGGCGACCGGTAAATTCCGCAGTCGCGACAGTCTGTCCGCGCCAATGGGCATGGGTTACGAATATCTTGAAGGCAACCGTAAACTGATCCTGCCAAACGGCCTGATCGGCTACAACGATTCCTACAACATGACCGAAGACGCCACCGAAGCCGCCAAGCAGGCACAGGCGAAACTGAAAGCGCCTTCCGTGAAACCGGGCAAATACGATTTGGTGCTGGACCCTTCGCACACCTGGTTGACGATTCACGAATCCGTCGGACATCCGCTCGAACTCGATCGCGTTCTTGGTTACGAAGCCAACTATGCCGGCACCAGTTTCGCGACGCTCGACAAACTGAAAGACAAATTCAAGTACGGTAGCGACAAGGTCACGCTGTTCGCCGACAAAACGCAGAGCAATACACTAGGCAACGTCGCCTATGACGACGAGGGCGTGAAAACCAAACGCTGGGATCTGGTCAAAGACGGCACACTGGTCAACTATCAGGCCATTCGCGATCAGGCCCACATCATCGGTGAATCCGAATCGCACGGTTGCTGTTATGCCGATTCGTGGTCCAGCGTGCAATTCCAGCGCATGGCCAATGTGTCGCTCGCACCGGGCAAGACCAAACAAAGCGTGGCGGACATGATCAAGAATGTCGAAAAAGGCATTTACATCATCGGTGACGGTTCGTTCTCGATCGATCAGCAACGCTACAACGCGCAGTTTGGCGGCCAGCTGTTCTTCGAAATCAAGAATGGCCAGATTGCCGGCCAGATTGAAGACGTCGCCTACCAAATCCGCACACCGGAATTCTGGAATGCCTGTTCGGCAATATGTGATGAAAGCGATTACCGTTTCGGCGGTTCTTTCTTCGATGGCAAGGGTCAGCCGGGGCAGGTTTCGGCTGTGTCGCACGGTTCAAGTACGGCGCGTTTCGATGGCATCAATGTCATCAGTACCGCACGTTCCCTCGGCTAATCGCAGAAACTCAGGAGCTAGAAAATGAGCATTTATACCGAACAAGAAGCCAAAGCGATTCTCGATAAAGTCATCAAGCTTTCCAAAGCCGATGAATGCACTGCCACATTGACCGGCGGCATCAGCGGCAATATCCGTTTTGCGCTGAATAATGTTTCAACCAGCGGCATCGTCACCAATGCCGATTTGGCCGTGCAGGTCGCTTTCGGAAAACGCGTGGGTGTTGCCACCATCAATGAATTCGATGATGAATCATTGGAACGCGTTGTCCGCCGCGCCGAAGAACTGGCAAAACTGTCGCCGGAAAACGACGAGTTCATGCCAGCGATTGGCAAACAAACCTACAAAGCCACACCGACTTACAATCAGGCGATTGCCGACATCACGCCGGAATATCGTGCCAAGGTGGCGGCGGATTCGATCACCCCCTGCAAGAGCGACAAATTGATTGCCGCCGGTTTTTTATCCGACAACGCCGGTTTTTTTGCACAAGCCAACAGCAACGGCAACTTCGCCTATCAAAAATCGACCGGTCTGGATTACACCTGCACCGTGCGTACCGATGACGGCACCGGTTCCGGCTGGGTTGCCCGCAACACCGGTTCGGTAAAGGATTTCGACGCCAATGTCGAAATTCGTACCGCGATCAGCAAGGCAAAAGGTTCTGCCGGTGCAAAAGCACTGGAGCCCGGCAAATACACCGTGATCCTGGAGCCCGCCGCATCGGCCGGTTTGATATCTTTCATGATGAATGGTTTCGATGCCCGCCAGGCCGATGAAGGTCGCAGCTTTCTGACCAAGAAAGGCGGCGGCAATAAAATCGGTGAGCAAGTATTCGATCCCCGCGTCAGTGTGCATTCCGATCCATGGGATAGCGACGCGCCTGTCATGCCCTGGGATGGCGAAGGTTTGCCGCGCGAAAAAATGTCGATCATCGACAAAGGCAAAGTCTCGTATCTCGAATACTCGCGTTACTGGGCCAAACAGAAAGGCAAGGAAGCCAAAGGTTCGCCAGGCAATCTGATTATGGCCGGCGGTACCAAGTCCACCATGGATTTGGTGAAAGGCACCGCAAAAGGCATTCTGGTCACCCGTACCTGGTACATCCGCATGGTCGATCCGCAAACCGTATTGCTGACCGGTTTGACCCGCGACGGTACCTTCTATATCGAAAACGGCGAAATCAAATATCCGATCAAGAATTTCCGTTTCAACGAATCGCCGGTGATCATGTTGAACAATGTCGAAGAACTCGGCAAACCGGTGCGAGTCGGCGACGATGAATCACCGTTCGTGATGATGATTCCACCAATGAAAATTCGCGATTTCACCTTCACGTCGCTGTCGGACGCCGTGTGATGTGCAGGCGCGCGCAACACGCGTGCGCCTGTAATTTTTCTCGTAGGGGGCCTTGCGACCGCCATGGATGGCGGGAGTGTCGGTTTTTAACAGCCGCATGGCTGGTCAAATGCAGGAGCATTTTTCGACCGGGCGACGAACTCGGTCGGGCCCAAGGGCCCTCCTACGTATGAACCGCCTGCAATTCCTACGACTGATGTGCCAGGCTGCTGCCGGTATAGCGGTATCGCCCCTATTGCTGCATGAAGCAAGAGCCGCAGCGCCAGAATACGATTTCTGGTTCACCCGTCTGATGTACGACTCCGGCGATTGGGATGTCGATCAGCGCATGCCGGCCAACATCATCACCTCATTGATCGATTACACGACGCTGCGGGTGGATCCGAAAGAGCATGTGATTGCTTTGTCGGATTCGAAAATGCGGACTGCGCCGTTTTGTTATCTGGCCGGTCACAAGCTGGTCGAATTCAATGCAGATGAACGCCGTAATTTTGAAGCCTACGTCCGCAACGGGGGGTTTGTTTTCGTCGATGATTGTAATCACGATATTGATGGCCTGTTTGCGAAATCCTTCGAAGCGCAGATGGCTTCGATTTTCGGTGCCAGCGCATTGAAAAAATTACCGAAAAAACATCCGCTATACAGCAGTTTTTTCAAGTTCGATGAGTTGCCGACCACTGGCTTTGAACTGAATGGTTGGGGCGACGACATTGTGCACGATTACCTGAAAGGCATCGAAGTCAACGGGCGCCTCGGTGTTTTGTACAGCAACAAGGATTACGGCTGCGAATGGGATTACGACTGGCGCAACAAACGTTTTCTGGCCGAAGACAATACCAAGCTCGCGGTCAATATCGTGATGTACGCCCTAAATAATTAAGTAGAACCATTAAGGATTGAGCAACATGGATACTAACGAAGCCGTCATCAAGGAAAGATTGTCGCAATTGGGCAATCTGAAATCGGCGATTGCGAACGCCATCGTCGGACAGGAAGATGTGATCGAGCAATTGTTGATCGGCTTGTTGGCCGGTGGCCACTGCCTGCTGGAAGGCGTTCCGGGGCTGGGAAAAACCTTGCTGGTACGTTCGCTTGGCCAAGCGATGGACTTGGAATTTAGACGCATTCAATTCACGCCGGATTTGATGCCGAGCGATATTCTCGGTACCGAAATCCTGGAAGAAGACCACGGCACCGGCAAACGCCACTTCAAATTCCAGCAAGGCCCGGTATTCACCAACTTATTGCTGGCTGACGAATTGAATCGCACACCACCGAAAACCCAGGCGGCATTGCTTGAGGCGATGCAGGAACATACCGTCAGCTATGCCGGTGTCAGCCATGTATTGCCGGATCCGTTCTTCGTATTGGCGACGCAAAATCCTTTGGAACAAGCCGGTACCTATCCATTGCCCGAAGCACAGCTCGATCGTTTTTTATTGCATGTTCGCGTCGACTATCCCAGCGAAGCTGAAGAGCGTTCGATCCTGCAACAAACAACGGGCGTGAAAGAAGCCAAGGTGCCGCAGGTCATGCAGGCTGACGCGATTCGATCATTGCAGAAACTCGTTCGCGAGGTTCATGTCAGCAACGATCTGCTGAACTGGATCAACCAACTCGTGCGAGCAAGTCGGCCACAGGAAAATTCCCTGAAAGAAATCAATGCCTGGGTGAAATGGGGTGCCGGTCCACGTGCCGGTCAGGCGCTGGTGCTGGCATCGAAAGCACGCGCACTGATTCACGGTCGTTTCGCGGCAACGCGCGATGATGTGAAAGCATTGGCGGCACCGGTCCTGCGTCATCGCCTGCTACTGACTTTCGTGGCCGAAGCCGAACAGAAATCGGCCGACGACGTCGTTGCCGTGTTGTTGAACTCGGTACCTTTTCCGGCTTGATGCATAGATCATGAGTGTCGATCTGATTCCCGTTGATGTACGTGCACGCCTGAAAGCCTTGCGGCTGCAAGCGCGCCGAATTTCAAGCGCGCAGGGCATTGGTCAACATCAAAGTCGCAGCCGTGGTGCCGGACTGGAGTTCGCGCAATACCGCGCTTACGAACCCGGTGACGAGCCCCGACAAATCGATTGGAAGCTGTATGCACGTTCGGACAAATTTTTTGTGCGCGAAGCCGAACGTGATAGTCCACTGATTGTCTGGTGTCTGATCGATGCCACCGCTTCGATGGCACAAAGCGATGCGGCAAATCCGGCATGGACTCGCCTGCAAGCCGCCAAGGCATTGACTGCTTGTGTGATTGAACTTGCCTTGAAACAGGGCGATCGCTTTGGCTTGATTGCAGTGAACGATACGGGCCTTGTGGTAGTGAATGCCGGCAGCGGCACGAAACATCGTGATCACTGTCTGCTGGAATTGCACAGACTGAAAGCGCAAGGTCATTGGCCAACTGAAACGCAATGCCGACCTGTCTGGGAACGTATTGGAGCAAATACATTGGTCATGCTATTGAGCGATGACTACGACGATGCCTGCGTGTCCCTGGCAGAACGCCTGGCCGTGGCAAGACGTGAGGTTTCCAGCATACAAATTCTGACTGCCGAAGAACGCGATTTTCCGTTTCAAGGGGGCCATCGTTTTCGCGATGCCGAAACCGATACCGAATTGCTGACCGACGCGGCCGCTTCGCGTACCGGTTTTATCGAACAATTTTCTACTGCGAAAAAAATCTTGAGTGCCCGCTTCGCTGCCAGCGGCATTAATCACGTTGAGTATGTGCTGGATCAGGCACTCGATACTCCCTTGCGAAAATTCTTTTTGCCGCGCAATAGTCGTCATCAGGAGAGCGTGTGAATTTCGCCCTGCTGCTGCCGAGCGCCTTGCTGGCTTTGACGGCGTTAGTCTTGCCGTTATTGATTCACCTGAGCCGCCGCTCTGAACAAAAGCCGACCGACTTCGCTGCGCTGCGCTGGATTTCGGCGCAACTAAGACCACGCCGGAAATTGGTATTTCAGGAAATCCTGTTACTGTTGTTGCGATTATTGTTATTGATCGCGCTCGCGTTTTTTCTGGCCAAACCGGTGTCGATGCAATCGGCATCACCGAAGCATTGGGTTATTGTATTGCCGGGCGCGAACGTCGACATGGCGAAAGACCTGCCTTCCAGGCAAACAAGCGAATGGCATTGGCTGGCGCCGGGATTTCCGGATTTCGAAGGCATCAGGATGTCTTCCGATATTCCACTCGGCAGTTTGCTGCGCGAACTGGATGCGCAACTACCCGCCAATACAGCTATCACGGTTGTAGTGCCCGAAACGTTATCGGGTCTGGATGGCGAACGCATTCGTTTAAGCCGCAAAGTGGATTGGCAAATTGTTCCGGTTCGAAAGTTGCCTGACCTACACATGTTCGGAAATGACGACTTGGACAACGCAGCTGCGTCTGCGGTTCGTTTAGCCATTCGGCATGATGCAACACATGATAGTGACGCGATTTATTTCCGTGCTGCCCATGCTGCCTGGCAAGCGGAGCAAAAAACCTCAGAAAAAAATGAACTCGATAGCGCCGATATTTCGTCAGCGTTAAAGCCGGATCGCTCGGCGTTGATTTGGTTATCCGCAGCCGCATTACCGTCCGATATACGTGAATGGGTGAACAAGGGCGGTACGATTATTGTTTCGAAAGAGACTGTTGTTGCGGAAATGAAATCCGGTGTCGTTGCCTGGCGTAATGAGCAGGGCAAAGTATTGGCTATGGTCGCACCGCTTGGGCAGGGCCGCATTCTGCAATGGCAACAAGCGTTGAAGCCCGAAACGATGCCGGAACTGCTGGATGCCGGCTTCCCCGATAATTTGAAATCGCTGCTGCTAGCAAAGCCGCCAGCGCCTTCACGCGCTTTCGCGAAATCGCAAACACCTTTGACCGGTGCCGAAGCCGGGCCTGACGCACCACGATCTTTGCAGACCTTGCTGGCACTGCTGATTGCATTGTTGTTTGTGCTGGAGCGCTGGCTGGCAAGCTCATCGCGTCGCTGGAGCGCAGCATGAGTGCGCTGAATCAAATTCGGCAATGGCAAGGCGCAGCGAAATCCAGACGCCTGATTATTGTCGTGCTGGTTGGCTTGCCATTGGTGCTTGCGCTGTTTCTTCTTGCATCGCGCTTTTTATCAAAGCCATTGGCGATTGCCGCTGTGGTCGCAAGCCTTGCCGGCATTGTATTGTTTACATGGCATTCGATCAGGGTTTTTGATACTGGCTGGCTGATACGACAACTCGATCAGCGCCTGAGTCATCTTGAAGACAGCAGCGACTTGCTGTTCAAGCCGACATCCGGATTGTCGACACTGCAGAATTTGCAGCGCGAACGTATCGAACAACGGGTATCGAATTTAGTCGATGTCGATTTGCGTGAAGCATGGCCCGTACAAATTATCGCGCTGTCGGTGTTCATGGCCGCAGCCTTGTCTGCTATTGCCATTTTCTGGCCGCAATCGAATCCAGCTACCGTTTACACCAGCATCGACGGCGTACCGCCGCTGCCATCGGCAAATGCACCCGTACGTCTTGTCGAACAAGCCATTAGCATTCGTGCCCCTGCCTACACCGGCTTGCTTGCGCGCAATGAAAAAGTGCTGCAAGTAAAATTTCCCGAAGGATCACAACTGAGCTGGCGTTTAAAATTCCGGCCGGAACCGGCCTCGGTCGAACTGCTCTTCCACGACGGCAATCGTCTGGCCTTGAAGAAGACCGGTGGCAACTGGCAAGGCTCCAAAGTATTGCTGCAATCGAGCTTGTATCGTTTGCAGGTAAACAATGCGTCATTGGGCGAAGACAAACTTTATCGTCTCGATGCCATCAAGGATTTGCCGCCGCAACTGCGTGTCATACAGCCGGATCGCAATCTGAGTCTGGTCGAACTGGGCCAGACCGATTGGCCTTTGAGTTTTGAAGCCGAAGATGATTACGGACTGGGCTCCGCACAACTACGCATCCAACTAGCACAAGGCAGCGGCGAAAACATCAAATTCAGCGAGCAGGCCCGCGTCATTGCTGGCCAGGGTAGCCGCACGCGCAAGCGTTTCGCCCAAACACTGAATCTCGCTACGCTGGGTCTTGCGGCAGGCGACGATGTGATCGTGCAATTCAGCATTGGCGACCAGCGCGTGCCACAAAACAACATCACACGCAGTTCGAGTTTTATCTTGCGCTGGCCACCGGAAGACAGCGTGGAAGCCAGCGGTGTCGAAGGCATGGTGCAAAAGGC
>JBOHYH010000105.1:0-3037 GCA_050737775.1 Arenimonas sp. | reverse complement strand
TTTGGGCGCAGCAAGCAGCGCCCCTACGTATCAGCTAAAATACGCGGCTTATGTCTACCAACACCATGAATGTGCCGCAAAAAGCGGCAGTCGAATATACCGATGGCCCTTTGCTGGTATTGGCCGGTGCCGGCAGCGGCAAGACGCGTGTGATCACGGAAAAAATCGCGCATCTTATTTCGCACAAAAAGTGTGAAGCCAAGCACATCGCGGCGATTACCTTTACCAACAAATCCGCGCGCGAAATGCGCGAGCGTGTCAGCAAGCGTATCAAGAGCGACAAAACCGAAGGCTTGACGGTGTCGACTTTCCATTCGCTGGGTTTGCGTTTCTTGCAGGTGGAATTGCAGCGGGCAAAATTGCGGCGCGGCTTTTCGATTTTCGACAGTGACGACCAACTCGGCATCATCAAGGACCTATCACCACCGGGCTTGAAGAACGATGCATTGCAGGCATTGCATGGTTTGATTTCAAAAGCGAAAAATAACGGCCTTTCGCCGGAAGAGGCTTTCGAGCTGGCAAGAAGCGCACGCGAACGCGAAGCTGCCAATTTATATGATCGTTATCAAGCGCGCTTGCAAACCTTCAATGCGGTCGATTTTGATGATTTGATTCGCATACCGTTAATGCTGCTCGATCAGGATAAAGATCTTGCCCCAGCATGGCGTGAACGCCTGCGTTATTTATTGGTCGACGAATGCCAGGACACCAATGGCGCGCAATATCGTTTGCTGCGCCATCTGGCCGGACCCAAAGGCAATATGACCTGCGTTGGCGATGATGATCAAAGTATTTACGCCTGGCGTGGCGCGCAGCCGGAAAATCTGGAATTGCTCGGCAAGGATTATCCGAATCTGAAAGTGATCAAGCTCGAACAGAATTATCGTTGCACCGGACGGATTCTTCGGAGCGCGAATCAGCTGATCCAGAAAAATCCGCACACCCACATGAAAAAATTGTGGAGCCAGCATGGCGACGGCGAGCCGATTCGCATCTGGGCCTGCAAGAACAACGAGCATGAAGCCGAACGTGTTGCCGCCGAAATTCATTATCTGAAACAGGCAAAAGAAATTCCCTGGGGCGAGTTCGCGATTTTATTTCGCGGCAATCATCAATCCCGTGTGCTGGAAAAAGCACTGCAACTTTTACGCATTCCGTATCATTTGACGGGCGGTACTGCCTTTCTAGATCGCGGTGAAGTCAAAGACACGCTGGCATGGTTACGTGTATTGGCAAACCCCGATGACGATGCTGCGTTTTTGCGTGCGATTGCCGCACCAAAACGCGAAGTTGGTGGCACCTCATTGGCCAAGCTGGCAGAAATGGCACAGCACTCGCATTTGTCGCTATCAAAAGCGGCCGACAATATCGGCATGATCAAACAATTGGCGCCGCGTGCGGCATCGGGTCTGCATGAATTCACCAGCATCGTGCACCAGATGCGTGATTTGGCCGAAACACTTCCACCGTCGGAACTTACCCGCAAACTGATTGAAAAATCCGGCTTGCTCGCCATGGTGCGCGCACAATGCAAAGACGAAGCCAGTTATTTGCGTCGCAAGGAAAATCTGGAAGAACTCGCGCAATGGTTTGAAGATGCCCGTGGTGGTGGTCCGGGTGAACTCGCTGCACAACTCGCTCTATTGAGTAACGCTGATCGCGGCGAACCTGGCAATCAGGTTCGCCTGATGAGCCTGCACGCGGCAAAAGGTCTGGAGTTCCGCGTCGTGTTTTTGGTCGGCCTGGAAGACGGCAATCTGCCGCACGAAATGAGCATGGAAGAAGGTGGCCTGGAAGAAGAACGCCGCCTGATGTATGTCGGCATTACGCGCGCTAAAGAGCGTTTATATTGCTCGCACAGCGCCGAAGTAAAACGCTGGGGCGCGGTTGAACATTTATTGCCAAGCCGTTTTCTGGATGAAATGCCCGCCGCCGACTGCCTGCGCGATGGCGCCGACCCCGAACGCGACACCGCCGAGAAAAAACAACGCGGCAAAGCGCATATGGATGCGATTGCGGCCTTGCTGGGCAATTAAGCGTCACACATACTGTTTACCATTATAAAAACTTAAACCAAGGCTTTATCCATGAAAACCACCCGTCTATTTATCGCTTGTTCTTTCGTGCTGATGCTCGGCGCTTGCACAACGATGCAGACCAAACCGCCAATGGCCAGCGACACGCCTGCACCTGCAGCTGTCGATACTAAAATTCCCGCACACGACAATCTGAATGCGGTGCTGTGGATGCAAACCTCGGTCGAATACAAATTACTGGCCGGACAAACCTGGCGCTCGGGGCTTGTGCAGCTGGATCGTGCAATCAAGAATCCGGCATGGGATGCACTCACGCCCGATGAGCGCGAAAAACCGGCGAAGGGTTTGCCAATGGCGGTCATCGTCGATATCGATGAAACCGTGCTCGATAATTCGCCTTATCAGGCCCGCCTGATTCGCGATGGCGCAAACTATAACGAAGTGACCTGGGGTGACTGGGTGATGGAAGAAAAAGCGACGGCGATTCCGGGCGCTTTGGAATTCGCCCGCGCAGCAACTGCACGCGGTGTCACGATTTTTTATGTCAGCAATCGTGCGGCGCATTTGAAGGAAGCCACGATCAACAATCTTCGCAAAGCCGGTTTTCCGATCAAAGATGAAAAACAATTCCTGGGTTTGGGCCATTACGTCGACAATTGCGAACAACAGGGCTCCGAAAAAAACTGCCGCCGGATTTCGGTCGGTCGCGAATATCGGGTACTGATGCAATTCGGCGATCAAATTGGCGATATGGCCACGATTCTCGTCAATACCCGCGACGGTCGCGAACAAGCGATTAAACCCTATCTAGGCTGGGTTGGTGAGCGCTGGTTCGTATTGCCAAACCCGAGCTACGGCAGCTGGGAACCGGCGCTGTTCAATAACGAATGGTCGCAACCGGCAGAAGAGCGTTTGAAGCAGAAACATGATGCGTTGAAATATTGATACAACGTGCATGATTCAAACGTAGGGGCGCCGCTTGCTGCGCCCAAGGTCTGCGG
>JBOHYH010000104.1:0-2936 GCA_050737775.1 Arenimonas sp. | reverse complement strand
CTTGGGCGCAGCAAGCAGGCGCCCCTACGGGTTAATACGGCATTCTGGTTAAGGCGGTCATCGCAATTTTGTGGCCAAGCTCGATCATTTCCTTTGCACGCCAATATTCGTGAAAACTGCAGCTTTCGCGCGGGATTTGAATCAGCATATCGGGCGGATCCTGCGCCAATTGAATTCGACTCATTGCGGCATGCATGGTATCGAGTGATTGCGACATGAGTTCCATGACACTCTTTTGATCAGGGGCCAGCGTGTGCTGTTTTTCATCGCCGTTCCACATCGCGGCCAGACGTTCGCGCAAGCTGCCATGATCTTGTTCGTCGTCTTCTTGCTGGGCATATACATCCACACCGTAGGCGGCAGCCAATGCCTCGTCGTCTTCACAGGCTTCTTCGGCATTTTCCCTGTCCCGATCCATGCTCGGTCGCCAGTACACAGGCCCGTTCACATCGACTGCAATCACGCGATCCACCGTCATTTGTCGCGTTGGCGCCATCGGCACCGGTGATAACAAGCCCCCATCGACAAGCTCACGACCATTCACACGATGTGGCGTCAGCAACATCGGAATCGCAATCGATGCACGAATGGCATCAAATAATTTTCCACGATTCAGCCAAACTTCGCGCTGATTTTTCAAATCCGTAGCAATAGCGGTAAATTCAATCGGCAAATCCTCGATCCGATAATCACCCACGAGCTCTTTCAATACACCGATAACGCGATCACCCTTGATCAAACCATGGCTGGCAAAACTGAAATCAAGCAGTCGCAAAACACCGGATTTTTCCAGCGATGTCGTCCAGTCCTTGTATTCCTGCAAACGCCCGGCGGCGTAAACACCACCCACCAGGGCTCCCATCGAACAACCGACTACGGCCTGAATGGAGAAACCTTCGGAAACCAGCGCCTCGATCACGCCAATATGCGCCAGACCGCGGGCACCTCCGGAGCCGAGTACTAACGCAATATTTCTGCCATTGCTAGGATTCATAAGCTGACATCGTCAATTGCAACAGGGATTGAATCTGGGCTCGCAAACTGGCCGGTTCGGTAATTTCCGCATCGGCACCATAACGCAAGATATCCATCAATAATTCTTTGGCATTGCTATAAGGCAAACGGAGTTCATAACGTCCATCGGACAAAAACCGTCCTTCCTGCTTGGAATGCCAGTGTTCGTCGGCAACCCAGCGAGCGGCTTTCACGGAAAAAACAATCGTGGCGGTGCCTTTTGGCGTACCGGAGAAAATACCGTAACTCGATGCCAGATGCGTATCGAGCTCCTGATCGGACAAATCCCTGGCAGTGTCTTCCTGCATTTTTGCATGTGAAATTCGATCAACCGAAAAACTGCGCAAACCATCGCGTTCGTGATCATAAGCATCGAGATACCAGTTATCGCGATAATGCGTCAGCCGTTGCGGCGATACCGTGCGATGGGTCGGCTGATTGGTCGAGCGCGCCAGATAATCGAAGCTCAGTTGCTGACGCTCCAGCACGGCGGTAGCTACCATACGAAAACCAACGTCGTCACGCTTGCGAACACCGGCACCAATGACGCGAATGCGTTCCAGCGGCCAACGCTTGCCTTGTGAATGTTCCGCCAACAAGCCGTCGATCCGGGTTTTCAACGGTGCCAATGCTTTCGCCAGAACACCATCGCTGGTTCGTGCCAGCAATTGTTGCGTAGCGACCAAGGCATGCAATTCATCCGAGCTCAGCCACAAGCCCGGCAATTCGAAACGTTCGGCCTCTTTTTCGTTGTAACGCACACCACGTTCGGGGTCGAGTTCGATTGGCGCCATTAAAACGTCACGCAAAAATGCAATATCGCGGTACAGGGTTGCACGTGAACACTGCAAGTCTTCCTGCAGTTTTTTCAGTGAAATCGGGTACCGGGATACTTTCAGCTGGCGATGCAGTGCGGCTCTGCGCTCATTCGAGTTCATTGGTCAAGCTATCCATAATCAATCTGGCTAAAGATTGACACTTGCAATGGCGTTTTCCAAGTGTTGCAAGGTGGTCTGAAAATTACGCGGCCAATATACTGAATTCTATGACTTAAACCCTCACCGATTTTGGGACAAGAATTGTTTTATTTCCGGCTCAAGGCTTTTGCGCCGCAGATCGGGTTGCCTGAATCAATATGATAAAGGCATACCTAGTTTTGATACTAAAGTGAAATTAGCCCTGGGTTAGACCGAGTGCAGCGGCTTTATGGCATGCCGCAACCACCTGCTCGGCTTGCTCATGACTCAAGTGCGGCCCTATCGGCAAGCTGAGCACTTCCGAATGCAATCTACGGCTGATCGGGTAGTTATTACCATCAAAGCCAGCACTTGAATAAGCACCTTGCTGCCACGGCGGTGTCGGATAGTGAATCAGGGTTTCAATCCCTTGTTCACGCAAAAAAGATTGCAATGCATCGCGTTGCGAACATTGCACCACGAACAAATGCCAGACCGGGTCGGTACCCATGGCAAGTTCCGGCAATCCCAGACCGGTGTCTTTCAAAGCATCCAGATAGAAAGCCGCGTGCGCTTTTCGTCGTGCGTTCCAATTATCCAGCTTCCGCAGTTTCACCCGCAGCATCGCGGACTGCAGCTCGTCCATCCGGCTATTGGTACCCGCCATTTCATGAACATATTTCTTGCGGCTACCGTAATTGCGAAGCATGCGAATTTTTTCGGCAAGCGCCTCGTCATTGGTCGTAATGGCACCGGCATCACCAATGGCACCCAGATTTTTGCCGGGATAAAAGCTGAACCCTGCGGCTATACCGAAGCCGCCCGCTCGATGGCCTTGATAGCTTGAACCATGGGCCTGTGCTGCATCCTCGATAACTTGCAAACCGTGCTGTTTTGCGATGGCGTTGATGGCATCCATCTCGGCGCATTGACCGTACAAATGCACAGGCATGATGGCGCGCGTTC
>JBOHYH010000103.1:0-4531 GCA_050737775.1 Arenimonas sp. | reverse complement strand
CACATCGATGGTATTGATTTACAGATTCAAGGTCTGATTGCCGATCGCGCGAAAATGGCACAACAGGTCGGTAAGGCCAAAGGTCCGCTGAAAGCCGCCATTGATTACTATCGACCAGAACGCGAAGCGCAAGTGTTGCGGAAAGTGCTGGATCGCAATTCCGGACCGCTCGCTGATGAAGTGTTGGTCAGGCTATTTCGTGAAATCATGTCGGCCTGTCTGGCGCAGCAGGAGCCATTGAAAGTCGGCTTTCTCGGGCCGGAAGGCACATTCTCGCAACAGGCGATGTTCAAGCATTTCGGTCATTCGGCTCACGGCCTGCCTTTGGCCAGCATTGAGGAAGTGTTCGAAGAAGTGGAAGCGGGTCATGCGGATTTTGGTGTCGTGCCGGTCGAAAATTCCGGGCAGGGCACCATTCAATCCACGCTCGATATGTTTTTGACTTCAAAGATCAAAATTTGCGGCGAAGTCGAATTGCGCGTGCATCAGCATCTGCTATCGCGATTGGGCCAGTTGAATGAAATCGAGCGCGTCTATTCGCATCCGCAATCTCTGGCGCAATGCAAAGCCTGGCTACGCCAGCATTTGCCGAATGCCGAGAAAATTCCGGTTGCCAGCAATGCCGAAGCGGCACGTCGTGCCAGAAACTCGGATGATGCCGCCGCTATTGCCGGTGAATCAGCAGGTCATGTGTACGGACTTAAAGTCGTTGCCGGCCCGATTGAAGATCGTCAGGACAATACGACGCGCTTTCTGGTGCTGGGCCGCGAGCTGTTTTCACCCTGCGGACATGACCGTACTTCCTTACTGGTTTACGTCAATGACGAGCCGGGAGCCTTGTATAACGTGCTCAGCCCCTTCGCAAAATATGGCGTCAGCATGAATCGCATCGAGTCGCGTCCGGCGCATACCGGTCGTTGGCAATACGCCTTCTTTATCGATGTAAATGGCCATGTGGCAGACGACAAAGTAGGTCGCGCGCTTTCCGAGCTCGGCAAGTACGCCGCCATGGTGAAAGTGCTGGGGTCCTATCCTGTGGCTTTGGTTTGATAAAATTCAATCCGTAGGGGCGCCTGCTTGCTACGCCCAAAACCAGCGATAAATCATTTGCGCAGCAAGCATGCGCCCCTACGTTAGACGCAAGGTATTCACAGAATGGGTTCACCTGATTTTCAAGCTCTTGCTCAAGCAGGTATTCAACGTTTACGTGCCTATGACCCAGGTCACGACATCGTGGCCTTGCGTAAAAAACATGCGGCTCAATTCTTCGTTGAATTGGGTTCCAACGAAAATACTTACGGCCCGAGCCCTCGTGCCCGCGAAGTGATTCTGGATAATCTGCATGTGCTGCATCGTTATCCGGACCCGTTGGGTGCCGATCTAAAGAAAGCCATCGCAGCAAAATATTCGCTCAAGCCGGAGCAAATATTGCTCGGCAATGGATCGCATGAATTGCTGATGATGATTGCCCAGGTATTTTCGGGTCCGGACACGCAAGTTATTGCTTCGCAATATGGATTCGCTGTTTATGCTCTGGCGGCTCAGGCTGCCGGTGCCGAGTTGATTCTTGCAAACGCTTTATCTGCCGATGCCGAACAATCCCGTGGCCATGATTTGAATACCTTGTCAGCGGCTATCAACGAAAAAACGCGACTGATTTATCTCGCAAACCCAAACAACCCGACCGGCACCTGGTTTTCAAGCGCCGCATTTGCCGACTTCATGGACAAGGTGCCGGGCCATGTATTGGTGGTAGTGGATGAGGCTTATCTGGAGTTCGTGACAGCCCCCGAGCTGCAATCAGCCTTCGCATTGTTAAGCACCTACGAAAACTTGATCGTCGCCCGTACCTTCTCGAAAGCTTTTGGGCTCGCCGGATTACGAGTGGGTTACATCGTCGCTCATCCGGAGTGTGTCGCCGTAATGGAGCGCGTTCGTGAGTCATTTAACGTGAATTTGCTCGGTCTGGCTGCCAGTGAAGCAGCACTGGGCGATGATGCGCATCTGCAATGGGTGATTGAAAAGAATGCCGCCGAACGAAGCTGGCTTACCGGGCAATTTGAACAGCGCGGCCTCAAATGCGGGCTGAGCCAGACCAATTTCATTCTGGTGGATTTCCGGAAAGACTCTGCCGAGATCGAGACACGATTTGTTTCCAAAGCCGTTGTTCTAAGACCAATGCGCGGTTACGGGTTGCCCAATTGCTTGCGCATCACGGTCGGTAACCGTGATGAGAACAGGCACCTGTTGAAAATTCTGGACGAGGTGTTGGCGTGAGCTTGAACTGGCTAGCGAGTGCAGGGCAGCCATTGAACGGTCAAATTACCGTGCCCGGCGACAAGTCCATCTCGCATCGGGCCATCATGCTGGGTGCGATTGCCGAGGGTGTCACGAAGGTTACCGGTTTTCTCGAAGGCGAGGATACGCGAGCAACGGCACGGATTTTCCAGCAACTGGGTGTGCGAATCGAAACGCCTTCGCCCAGTGAGCGAATCATTCATGGTGTCGGCCTGCATGGCTTGAAAGCGACGATGGAAGATCTTGATTGTGGCAATGCTGGTACAGCCATGCGGCTGCTGACGGGCTTGTTGGCAGGTCAGAAATTTCGTTCGAAGTTGGTCGGTGATACCTCGCTTTCCCGCCGGCCGATGAGGCGTGTTACCGAGCCTTTGTCACTTTTTGGCGCCAGTATTCAAGCAGAGCCGGGTGGCTTTCCGCCCTTGATAATCGACTCGAAGAAAGAACTACAAGGCATTGAATATAAAACAGAAGTAGCAAGTGCTCAAATCAAATCTGCAATACTTCTGGCCGGTCTGTATGCCAAAGGCACGACCACGGTTTACGAGCCGCATCCAACGCGTGATTACACGGAAAAGATGCTCGCTGCCTTTGGTTGGCCGATTGAATTCCAGTCCGGCCATGCCACTTTGAGTGGCGGTCATCGCCTGCAGGCGACAGATGTCCAAGTGCCTGCTGATTTCTCGTCGGCCGCTTTTTTCATAGTGGCGGCCACAGTCATTCCAGGTTCGGATCTGCTGATCAAATCAGTCGGAATGAACCCGCGCCGCACCGGGCTTTTGGCGGCATTGCAGTTGATGGGCGCCAATATCCATGAAGAGAGCCGCCGTGAATTGGCGGGCGAGCCCGTGGCCGATTTACGCGTGAGATATTCTGCTTTGACCGGAATCGAGATTCCCGAAGCCGTCGTGCCCGACATGATCGACGAATTCCCGGCCTTGTTTGTTGCTGCGGCCTTGGCAAATGGCGAAACCCGCATTTCAGGAGCTGCAGAATTAAGAGTCAAGGAATCGGATCGAATAGCCGTCATGGCGGATGCTTTGCGCAATTTAGGCGTGAAAATCGTAGAAACCCCCGATGGTGCCATTATCCAGGGCGGCAAAATTCTGGGTGCAGAAGCCGATAGCCACGGCGACCACCGTATCGCGATGAGCTTAGCCATAGCCGGACAATTGGCGAGTGATCCCGTGTTAATAAGGGATTGCGAAAACGTTGCCACGTCATTTCCTGGTTTCATAGACTTATCAAAATCAGTGGGTTTCGGACTAAATCTTGAGTAAACTCTTAGCATGAACAAGCCGACTCCAGTCCTGACAATCGATGGCCCTTCCGGGTCCGGCAAAGGCACTATCAGTCAGGCGGTGGCCAAACGGCTAAATTGGCATTATCTGGATTCCGGTGCCATTTATCGCGCCGTTGGCCTGGCAGCAGCGTGGGAAAGTATTGATTTAAGCGACCCGGAAGCGGTTGCCCACTGTGCCGAGCGCACCGAAATCCGTTTTGAAAGTAACAATGAAGGCGAATTGCATGTCTTCGTAAATGGCAAAGACGCCACCCGTTTGCTGCGTACCGAAACGGCAGCGGCTGCTGCATCAGCCATTGCAGCGCATCCGCCTGTTCGCACCGCCTTGCTGGACCTGCAAAAGCGTTTTCGCCAAAGCCCGGGACTGGTGGCCGACGGACGTGACATGGGCACCGTGATTTTTCCGGATGCCCAATACAAGGTTTTCCTTACCGCAAGTGCCGAGGAAAGAGCGAAAAGACGCTATAAGCAGTTGAAAGACAAAGGGGTTTCGGTTAATCTTGACAGTCTGCTGCACGAGATTGCCGCTCGCGATGAGCGCGATGCCGGACGTGCCGTGGCGCCCTTGAAGCCCGCCGAAGACGCGGTCATTTTGGACTCCACTGGTATGCCGATCACCGAAGTCATTGAACGTGTATTGGCGGTGTTGCCGGTGTCATTGCAACCCCGTTGATTCGTTTTCTTTAGCTGCTACCAACGGGCAAATCAAACAGCAGAATACTCCCGCGTCATCCGATGCGGGTTTTTCCACGCGTGAATCTTCACGCACAACAGGTGGGCCCGGCATTCAATTGTTTTTGCCGTTAACCCGTGTGTTCAACTGAGTAAATAACCATGACTGAATCATTTGCAGAACTGTTTGAAGCAAGCCAACACGCGCTCTCCAAACTCAAGCCAGGCGCCATTGTCAGCGGCGTCATCGTAGAAATC